>QCTE01000018.1 GCA_003211275.1 Synechococcus sp. AG-673-A03
AAGGTATGCAGTTGTTGTGATTTTCGCCTGAACAGATAGAGGCCAAGACCACAAATGAACATCGACCCCGTCCGATAGCGGTGGAACTAGCGGGGCATGTCTCGTTGCGCGTGTTCGGTCCCTTGGCGGGTTTCACCGTCACGGACAGGTCAGCTGGCTGGCGATGGTTTCCTCATCTATAAAAGCTCACCAATGTCAACTGAAATCCGCAACTGGGATGTAGTCGCCAAAGCGTTAGAAGCAGCTGGTGACACGTCAAGCCAGATGTATGTCCGCGCCAAAGCATTGGCACTCGGCAAGCTTGATCCAATGCCCACCAGCTTCCCTGAAGCTCCGTACAGCATTTCAGCTGTAGCTGGCTGATCACAGCAGACCAAAGCCTCGCAAATGTGAGGCTCACCAACTCAATGAAAGACATGACTACTTCAACTCAAATTCAAACACGATTCGGCTTCAGCAACTTCGCCGAGACCTGGAATGGTCGTCTAGCAATGCTGGGCTTTGTCATTGGCCTTGGCACAGAGCTGGTCACCGGCCAGGGAATCCTCAGTCAGATTGGTTTCTGACCCTGTTCGATCAGGGGCTCAGTTATGAAGAATTTTCCCGCGGGTGCCCATGCCGAATAACCAGCCATGTTATCGCGTCGCTCCACTCGGTTAATTTGTAACTCTGACCACTTGATCGGCGTCGTTTGATGTTGTCGTGGAACTGATTGTTGCTCTGGCGACACCTGCCTCTGACAAATCAAGCTTGCCGTCTCATTATGTGTTATGGATTTTGGGAAGCCTCGATCGGCATTGGAGACTCCATGGGTATTTGCCTGATCCCGTCCTTGGCTGCATCTGCAGTAATGAAGCCACCAATGATCACAACCGCCAAGCAGCTCAGACCACTAAATACTCCAACCGCTGTGATTGCAGCGGTTATTTGATCGCCTGTGTTCCCTGGATCAGTGCTTGGAACCATCAAGTGAATTCATCTACTCCTGTTCTGGCTGTCGACGATCCCCGTAGCAAGAAATCAACAGATTCCCTCTTGCTTCAAAAGAAATCGGCATGTTCGATATCGATCGACCACCAGTCTGGCAAAGGTTCTTCTAGGCGAGGGAGCTTTTTGCTGATCTGAGTGACAAGCGACCACCAGAAAGTGAATTATGCAAAAGATCTGAGACGTAGCGCCTACCGGCTTTTTGAGCTTCTTGAATTGACTTGAAATTGCCAACAAAGTCGTAGTCGGAACCATCAATTGTTGCCGTGACTGCGTATAGGCCTTTAGTTACCTTTTGGACGCTCCAGCGCAAGAAGCAGGCTGGAGTTTTCTTGGATGCATTCATGCTCGTCTCCATTTCGTGTGTCGAACTTATGCTTGTCCAAATCCATAAGTGGAAAGATTTATCATTTCGCAATTAGGTATTTATTTTTTATTCGGTATTAGGGAGTAATTGGATGCATGCTGTTCTTGTGTTGTGCTTTCGTAGAGATCGTTTAAGCGATGCATTCAGCATCAGGCCCGCGCGGTTTTTGGCAGCATTCACCATGGATTTCCCGGAAAAGCCATTCCAATGAGTATTTTCTCTTATGAGTGAATTTCTAGGTAGTTTATTCATCGACACAAATTAATTGACTTTCCTGTGCAGCGCCTCCTATAGAGCTCTCACTCGGTAGCCAAGCATGTACGAATTGAAGAAAGAGTCCCTTCAAAGTTCTATCACTGAAAGATGGGATGCACTCGAAGAGTATTTTGTCTGCATTACAGAATGCGATTTAAATGATAAAAATTGCATTACTAGCTGCCTTGTTACTCATTTGAATATTGATGATGGATCAGTAAGTACCGTTTCGGCTTAGACCGTATGCCCTCGCAAGGAGCGCGGGTTTTTGCTTGCCTGCGTGAACTGCTGGAAGTGATGCTCGTCTAGGCGGTGACCCGAAGTAATCCTGATCAGAGCCCCTAAGTCACTTCCAGCCAAGTTAACTTTGCATCGGTGTTTTCACAGCCTTGAGCCATTAATAAATCGATGGGCTTATTAGAGCCTGTGAAAAGCGCAACAGGGTTCCCCAGGACTAGGCCTTTTCATATCCGGACTGGGAAGTTCCCACGCGCCATGCCCAACCTCAAATTGCTCTGCGAATGCCTCCTCACTCAGCTTTGCTTGCCAGGTGAGTGCATCTCGCCGTATCCAAGTCGATGGCTCTTCCGGGATTTGACAGCACACCAGCTCTTCATTTCCTGCATCGCTGAGCAAGTCAACGACGATCGGTGAGTAGCGATGAGTTGCTTCTTCCAGCTCTCCTTTTTCGGAACGCTGCTCAATGGATTGCCTGGCCTGAAATCGATTCATCAATGTGCTCCAGGCTTCTGCCCTGCCCCTAAACCAACCAGCTCGTTTAGGAGACGGATTGCGCCAATCGCATTGCTCTCACTTGCTGCTGCAACAGCATCAGTGGCGATCTGCTCCAGCATCTGCACCTTGCTGGCGAGCATGTCAACCCAGTCAATATCGCTGAGGTGAGCCTTCACCAGATCCTTTGCTTCGCGGACGTATCGGGAAGCTTGTTCTGAAGTCAGCCCCCATGAATTCGTCACATGGTGCATTAGCTGTCGTTGAGATAACCCCTTCACAATCAGATTGGCCAGATCCTGGGTTGGTGAAGCGCTGGGGCTGAAGGATGCCCTCCCTGATCCACTCCTTTGCGGCGGTGACACCATCAGCGCGGTAATCGCGCAGTGTGAGTGTGGTCATGCCTCACCCCCATCCATCGTTTCGGTGGCAGAGGGATCGACGCGAGTGAACTTGCTGAATGCAAGATCAGTCGGCTCCGGGAACCAACGCATTGCGGCGGCAGTGGTCGTTCCTTGGAATCGATAGTGCTCGCCAGCCTTGAACGGACTGTTTTTAACTTTCTGCAGTTTCAGCAGAAGTTTTTGAGAGATGCCGATAGCCTGCGCCACTTGCACAGTGCTCAGCGTCTCGCGGACGCCCGTTGACATTGGTGGTTCGAGTCGGTGTTAGCCGCCTAGACGCATATCTTTGAATCTGATTTCCGTTTTTGGGATCAAGTAGTTCCCGCTGCAGCACTTGATAGAAGCCAAGTATTTGCTGGCCTTCCTTCATTCTTGTGCGGCGGTTCTTGAGTCCAAGCTCAGGGGGATAATGGGTTTCACTTTTTCCGACATGGCATTTCTCGAAATCCATGCCCTGAGCAATCGCCGACCTGACAATCACCGTGGCCCCTCCTAAGGCTGTTCCCTTGGGTGCAGTCAATAGCGATCGAGTAATGATCGTCAAATTGAACGGAATCAAGTCAAAGATGCATTCTGGGCTGACAATCCACCAGGGACGCGAACGGGGCTTGCCTGATCTCTTGATACAAGCTAATCTACACAGCTCAGCGCAAGTCTGCAAGAGATCTGGTCAAGCAGGATCACAAATAAGTCGAGGAGAGGATTCTCAGAGAACACCATTAGCATCTTGAAAATATATTCTCGGGGCAATGTCTGGCGCGTTAGCCAGAAACGGCACTCGCAAATGCGGCCGCAGTTGTTTGCTCTGACTCCCAGCGATAAGCCCTGCCGTGGGCTTCGATGTTGTGCCCCATGGCTGCACAAATTGCGCCCAGTTCGATCTTCTGCCGGTGGCAGCGCAAACTGAATGTGTCCCTGAACGAATAGGTGCGCAGCCACTCTCCGCGCTCTTCGCAGACCTGCTTCAGTTGCTTCCACTCGGGCTGGCGCTTCAGGAACACCTCGCAGTGGTGGCCATCCAGCTTCCGGGGTTCACCGTCGTTCCCCAGAGGGAGCTCCAACAGACCGGCATGAAAGAGCTCAACGATATTCCACTTGATCGCGGATCCATCGGTGTCACGCAGCCAGCAGGGCTCCAGTTGTCGTTGCTGGGTCAGGCTCCCGCCGCAGGTCTTCTCATAGGTGCACCAGACGCCAAGGCTTCCGTCTTCGCGGGTGTTGGGGGTCAGGTGTTGGAGTTCGATCGGCCTCAAGCCGAACAGGGCCATGATCCGCAGCACGCTTGCCCAGCGAGGGTTCCTGCTGGCGATCCCATCAATCAGGAAGATCAGTTCGCTGTCGCTGAGAGTGGCCTTGCGGCGTTTCTTAGCTGGCTTGCCCCGCAGCTCCTTGATGTCGATAGAAGTGATCTGCCAGGACTTGGTAGCGCCAAATCTCGAGATCGCGTGATCAGTCAGATTGCGCAGAGCGATGCAGCAGGCAGCTCGAGATGGAGCCATTCCTGACCATTTGGCCAGTGTTCCCTTGAGCAGGCTGTGACCATCTGAGGCCTTTCCGGCCTCAATCAGGCGCAAGGCTTCCTCCACATAGGGCAGATAGTTGTCCCGCCAGGTGTTTGCGCGGATCTCGTTCCGGTGATTCATCAGAACGTCCCTGAGCCCGTCAGCAACGGCTGGCCAGTCCAGTTCGCGACGCATGGTGGTGCTGCCGACCTGGCTCATGGTGATCGCAGCCATCAGGGAATCGGTCTTCCCTTCGAGCAGGGCCTTCGCAGCGCGATTGATCAGAAGGGTCGCTTTGTTCACGTTTCCTTGCTCCCAGAGCATCGGGAGGCGGGCTGCTTGGGATTTGCCGCTTTTTGGCCTGAAACGCAGTTGGATCTTGGTTCCTGCATTGTTCACAGTGAACCCTTGCAATCCATCAGCAGTTCTGATAGCGGCGCGGAAATTGGCTTCCCAGGGCACACCTTTGTTAATGCTGGGCATGAGTCACTTCTAACTTCGCGTGACAACAGCGTGACATAAGCGTGACAACAGGGCAATCTAGATCAACGTGTGTCAACGCAAGTCCTTGTCATGACAGGAGTTTTGAGTGGTGGCCTGGCATAAGCCACCTGTATCACCCAATTGACTCGCGGGGGCTGGAAGGCCCCCGTCAACACTCCTGGGATGCGGATATCAGACCATGGAGCGGCCACTTGAGCTGGGTTCCACTGTCATTTGATGGTGGTCAGGAACCACCAACAGGCAGAGTGTGGGGATGAATCAGCCAAGTCTTCAAAAACTTCGATCACTCCGACTCGATGCCTTAGCTCGTGACGACAGGGCTGTGGCTGATCTCAACGCTCGAATCTCCAACTCTCCCGACTATCTGGTGGAGGAGCTGATGAACAAGCATGGGTGGCCTGCCCATGAGGCCCTTTGCGCTGTTCAGCAACTACAGGAGAAAGTTCTTCGCAACACAACAGAGCAGGCTGCAGCCTGAGCCGCGTTGTTGATCATGCTGTTGTGCTCATGGGCTGACGAGCAGATGTCTCATGGATGAGGACACCAGCAAAACAACAAAAACTGTCTGGTTCTGGGCGATCGGACTGAATTTGATCGCTTGGAGCGGTTATCTCGTTCTGACCAGAGTGATGGGAATCACCTTTGATTCGGTTCGTTAGATCCGAGCTGATGTTTCGTCTCCTTGGCTCAGAGAGTGAGCAGAAAAGATCGGATGTTTTATCGACCAAGAAGCCGTGTGAAGGGCAAGATCAAAGAGATCCAGGCAAGCTTCCTAAGGGTGCTCAGAACGTGCGCGGGTAAGGGGGATCCCCAGCCATTTCGACGTTGATCTCTTTGCAGATGTTCATCCATGCTCCAAGTCCAAAATTCACACCATTCGGACCGTCGATGAAATCCTGGAACTGCTGCGCAGTGATGCCCTCACGGACTTCCCAAATGCAGAACGCAGGTCCTTCTGGACCAACCGGGCAGAAGCAGTGGTTATAGAAACCATCCTTCAAATTATTTGCGACTGCCTCATCCCAGCCTCCTCCAGGAGCCATGGCTTTCTGAGCTGTCTCCCACCACTGCTGGGCTTTCCCTGCTCGAAACTCATGGTGAACGTGGAAGAACTTAGAAGCCATTAATCGATGTTGAGTGCAGTTCGATCATCGCCTCTCTTAGTTGTTGCCCTTGTATCCGAAACTTCTCAAATGATGTTTCATCTCTGGATCGTTGATACTGCAACTCGCAATGAGTCCAAAAGGATCGAGAGATGTCCTTTTCTTTTGTTCTCAACTAACCAACGCCAGCTCGCTCGATGCGGGGGGGCGCATCGTGCTGCACTCAGTACGTAGACCTCAGTGATTTTCGCCAAAATTTAACGATCAAGGTATTGCTGGCTTCATTATTCCCAATTCATTTTTTTATTTTGAAATTAGTTTGTTTTGGACAATAAAAATGAATGCACTCAGGCGTATCAAAAGCAAAGTCAAGGCTGAAATGCTCTCAATTTTTGTGGTTTCACTTGAAATTTGCTATTAAGCCTATGGAAGCATCTGAATTGATACCACTACTCAATCTTTTTGATGTCTACCCCCCGGATCAGCTGTCTTTGGCCTCTGCTTTTGGACCGGTTAATTTGCAGCTGGGGCCAATTGGGCAGGCAAAAGCGCGAAATGGTTTGTGATGTCCCTCTCGAATGAACTCACCAATTGGTTCGGCGTGGGCAGTGTGGATTTCCATTTGAATCGTGCCTCTTTACGAGTTCTAGAGTTGACTCGGGAACAGTCAAGGTGCGATAACAATTTCTCCTCATGCTGCAGTAAAGGGGCTGCTCAAACATTTCAACCACAGAAACCCCAACTTTTGTCAAACGCTGTTCAACCGCGATAGGCATGCTGGGACTGGGCCCAGAGCTGCTTCCACTTAGTTGAGTTGGCGATTGGCGCCGGCTTGATGTCCTGAGCTGTGAATGCCACTGAGGGCTCACAAGGCCATGCTTTTCGATCTGTTGGTAAGCCTCTCTTCATCGCCTTCTTCGCTACACGCAATCCTTTGAAGTGGTAGCTGTCGTCTAGAACAAGCGCAGAGAATGTGGGCCAATCCACACCTGATCGAGCGAGGAGTGACGAGTGTGGCCTTGAGTCGATCTTTGTAGTCATTGCTGGGAGTGAATATCCTTTGCCATATGATTCTTTTCCCAGTTGGTGATGATTGAAACTACTGTTCTTGATTTCAAGCTCAGCAATACCTTCCAAGAATACAAAGCCTATATGGAAGCACCTGAACAGCAAGCAATGTTTTCAGAAATGGGCGTGAAGATTTTCTATTTGGGTGTTTCTCAAGCAAACCCGCAGAGAGCAATCGTCATGTTTCAAGGTCCGGAGAATGTTCTACACGATATTTTCATGAATCCACAGACCAAGCCAATTGTTGAGGCCTCTGGTCATATTTATGAAGGGACGGCAATCAGTCGTTGGCTTGCTGAATAGGTAGTATGAATACAAAATAATTTAGCTTTCGATTCGGCCTGGAGACCTTCAAACGTTTTTTAAGGCGAGCTGAGCACAAGGGTCTCACCAATTCTCCAGTTTGAACGGCCAGCTTCCATCTCTCTGTCGAGTCGTGCGTGGCTACCAATGGAGTAGTGATAGTTGGACAGCATGACAAGGCCTAAGTGGTTCACCCTGCTAAAGACAGCTGTTTGTCTCTTCATCGCCGCTACTCTGCATGGTCTACCTGTCCAAGCTGTTCCGCGTCGCGTTGTCGTTTTGCGTCACGCAGAAAAGGCAAATTCTCACGCTCTTTGTGAGATTGGTTTGAAACGTTCAATTGCATTAAGCCAGCATTATCTCGGCCGCAAGGCCTTAAATCCATCTCTGCTTGAAGGGCAGGTCCCAGCAGCGATTGTTGCAATCACGCTGCACACGATTGAAACGGCAGCTCAAACTGCTTTCAGTTGGCAGCTGCCGATCAAGACGTATGCAGCGATGCCTGGCGAGAATGGGATGGTCTTAAACAGTGCGACTCGGGCAGCTGCTGATGATGTCCTTGGAAACCCCAGATGGCACGACCGCATCGTGGTGATGTTCTGGGAGCATCAACACATCGCGAGTGCTGGATTGGAGCGAGAGAACTCAGGAGAGAGAGTCACACTGCGTCAGCTGCTCAACCTCGATCAGTTAGACAGTGTTCCTAAGACTTGGAAGCAGAACTATGACTACTTCTGGGTCATTGATTATGACCCAGATCATTCACAAATTCCAGTACATTTTAAGATGATCAAACAAATTTACCCATCACCATTTAATAGTCTCCCCCATAATGCGTGGGGTCAAGCTTTACCTAAGGATTACCCGACAACTTGTTTACGTTGAATGAGCTCTTAATATGTTTTGTTTTTTGTCACTAATACAGAATTCATTCCTTAAAACTTCGAACCATCAACAAAGTCAGAGTGAGAGTGAAAGAGAAAAATTGAATCCTTGCCAAATTAGCTCGGATTGCTTCTACTTACTGAATCAAGCCAGTTACTAGCCGCTGATCATGAGGTTGCTTTGGCACTTTTGCAGAGGCTGAGCTTGAAGCAGGCCGCCCCAAAGCTCACGACAAGAACCAAGAGATCTGATGTTCCAAACATTGCGATTCGACCAAATGTATAAGTTTACGCATGCTGTTGCGAAATGTAAAGCCTTTGTTACTGTCTCCTGCGCCTGTTCCTGCACTGCAAGCACTGGTGTTGTCCCATTGTTGGTTCAATAAACTGTCGCAGCCGCAGAACATTGCGACAGCAGCAGCTGTTCGGTGAACTCAAGTCCATGGCGACAGTGATCGATCGACTTGTCTGGGGAGGCTCAGACCTCTATCTCAAGCTGGCATCAATGATCCAAAGTGACCAACCACTGAATCAAGACACCAATGCGCTGTTCTTCAGCCCTCGAGCACAACCTGAGGACTTTTCATTTGTTGTTCGTGCTTGCGTTGTCTGTGAGCATTACGATGATCAAATCACGTCAGTAAGCAGTCCGGCTGGTGATTGATATCAATATCTGGATGATCATCGGCTTTTTGCTGGCAGGCTTTTCAGTCGTTACCAACGACTCTTTGCAAACACTTGGCACTTATATCTCTTCTAATCGACAGCGAACGCCCAAAAGTGTTCAGATGATTTTTGTTTGTTGTATTACCAGCATTGTACTTTTTCTGGGTTGGTACCTGCATCAAGGAGAACCCGCTTGGGGTCGTCTTGACTCATTCCCAATGCCCGAACGATTCACTTGGGCTTACATTATTCCTCCGATTGCAGTCCTTGCACTAACCGCTTGGGGTGCACCCGTGAGTACGTCATTCTTGGTGCTCTCTTCATTCGTTCCTGAAAATATCGGAAGATTATTAGGCAGTTCAATTTCCGGGTATGTCATGGCATTTTGCCTCGGCCTTGCTGCCTGGGGTTTTGGGATCTGGCTTTTGGAACGATGGATTTTTCGCCGAAATCAGGATTCACAGGAGATCAGCAAAATTTGGTGTGTCATCCAGTGGTTTTCGACCGGATTCTTGTGGAGCATGTGGTTAGTCCAGGACATGGCAAATATCTTTGTCTATCTCCCTCGCAATCTGAATTTCATTTCAATGGTCGTATGTACTTTGATCCTCTGCGTGGGTCTCTGTATGCTCATCGTGATTGGTGGTGGACCGATTCAAACAGTTTTGCTTTCGAAAACAAATACATCGGATTTGCGATCAGCCACTCTGATCGACTTCATGTTTGGTCTTTGTTTGCTTTTCAGAGCGTTTCTTAGCAGCTTTCCACTCAGCACCACTTGGGTCTTTCTTGGTTTACTCGCTGGTAGAGAGTTAGCTCTGCGCATTAGAGAGCTTGAGCAAAAAAACATCTTCACCAATCAGATGTATGGAAGTCTGTCGAGTGTGATTGGTAGTGATCTCGGAAAGGCTTCTGTGGGGTTGATCGTCAGTCTGGTCATTGCGCTTGGCATACAACCCTTGATCTCTTGGAGTGCCCTATGAGGGTTGACTCTGAGACAAGCCTGACTTGCTCCGCTAGAAGTTTATCTGGGGAATTCTTTGAATCAGTTCACTGAGCTGTCTGGTTGATTTTGTAAATGCTCAGAACGAGGCAGGCAGTCGAAAAGCTGACAAACAGAACAAGAAGATTTGAACTCGTCATGGGGATGAACTAAGTATTTTTACTCTAAGAGTTCAATGCGTCCGCTGCGAGTGGGTTGGTGCTGGAATGGCAGATGTCATTTCAAGACTGTTCCAGATTGATTCAAGCCTTCAGGAGAGTCGTTGTCCTTACTGAGTGACATCAGGTTGATTAAAACTTAAATATCAGCTTCAACTAAACCGTGAGTGAGAGCAAACACAGCAGCTTGAGTTCGATCTCTAACTCCTAGCTTCTGAATTGTAGTGCTGACATGACTTTTAATTGTTTCCGCAGATAAGAATAACGATTCTGCGATTTCAGAATTTTTCATCCCTTGGATAATGCAGCGTAGAACTTCGCGTTCGCGCTCAGATAATGGATCGATGAGTTCAGGAAGTTGTTTGATTCTTGCTGTTGCTGCTGCGCGAACTGATTTCGGATAATAGACACCACCATTGCTTGTCGTGGTCAGTGCATTAATGAAGTCTCCATGCCCTGATCCCACCGATGACATGAACATAACACCGTCTGCTCCAGCATCCATCGCTTCATGGACAACGTCTGTTGTTTCTCGTCCCAGGAAAATCAGTGCAGTGATTTTGGGATTGTGTGCCTTGACCTTCTCTACAAGACGAATGCCATATCCTTTTTCAAGATCCTCGCTTGTAATTAAGAGGTTAGGATTGAATTTTAATTGTAAGCCTAGTCCTTCTTCTTCAGTAGTTGCACCACCAATGAGTGATTGTAGTATTGGCGTGCAAAGGCATAAAGCAGCTAGTGTTAATCTGTTTTTACTGCATACCAATACTTTTTTGCTGCTTAAAAGAGCTTGGCATCGATCAGCTGCTTGCTTAAGCGGAAGTTCGTTTGGGTTGATGAGCACGCGCTGGACATCATTTCTTTGATTCTAATCAGTGTGCGGCTTGAATGCCATTCATTTTGAGCCACGAAACTTGAATATTTCTTGTGATGCTCTCTAAGGCTCAATACGGGCGTATCACTAATTTTGCTAACTTGTGTTGAAAAGCTGAGAGTCAATGATGCTGATTATGACGCAAAAAGGTTTTCGCTAATGACCATATTCATCTTCAGCATTCACTGCATAGGCGCCAATAGAACAAGTTATTTCAATTGACGATGCTCATTAGAATAGTGGATTAAAACAATTCAATCTAAGCCTTTAATCAATGTTCCTAGCAAAGTTTTCCACTCAAGTTCATGCAGCGCCCTACGTGTGGTCGCTTGTTTTGTCATTTGGAGTGGTGCTTTTGAGTATTTCGCCGCTTTATGTGGCTCGCTTTAAAGCTCAGTTCGAGATGAGTGACCTTTCGTCTCTGCGCGCAATGTTTGATCGTTATCCCGCCTGGGGGAAAAGAGCCAGCTGGGCTCACCAAAACAGTTTTGAATCATTCTCTCTTCATGCTCCGGCAACCATCCTGGCCATACTTGTCGTCATGAATGGCCTGGCACTTCCTGCTTTTGCGGTTGTCGTTGCATTCGCTCATCCAATCCTTCGAGCTCTTTATATTGTTGCTTATCTTGTCAACATCTCACTTCTCAGGTCAGTATGCTGGGCCCTTGGTTTGCTTTGCAGTGGCTTTCTTTATGGTATTTGTTTATCTGCTATGACTTGAATTTGAGAAAATTTCTCATTATTTGAGGCCTTCAACCTTACAACTAAGCCAGCATTTAAAGTCTTCGAACTGATAGTATTCTTCGCAATATATATTATTGGAATTCTGCCTTCGCTGTGACTTAGTATTGCTCATGATCAAGATAGTCGGCAAATTTGCGGATCATGTCGATGCAGAACTGTCGATCGACTCCGTGGACTGTTTTCCAGCTCTCGTACATAATACTTAGATCTTCCCAGGCATTATCACAAACAGTTTTTGGATAGTTATATTGATTTGAATGATCCATCTTTTGATTCCTATGCGTTGTGAGTAGCATTTTCATTTAAAATAGTAGCTTGTTATTAGCAATGTTGATTTTGGATGCGTCATCGCTTCGAGATTGACGACTTAGTCCGAAACTTTTGCTTTATTTGGCGACACAGTGCAGGGACTGCTATCAGCATCAAATTTTGTTTTTGAGCACTGCTCACAACGTGTCATAGACCAGTCCCGTTGAGACGAATAGAAAGCCTGCAATAAAAATGCCTGCGTAAATGAGCATGATTCGCGTGTTCACCCGACGACTCTCGAACCCCAGTCATCAATAGCAACGGTCAATTCTCTTCCCATGTGTTGCTCAGCACTAAGCAGAGCGAAGAACTGGTCTTATAATCAAATGTCTTTTTGATTAGATGAAAAAATTACTATCTCTGATCAGCAATTTGTTTCAGTGGCTTTCCAACGCACTGAAAGGTGGTGAAAGCTGGTTTCTGGTGATTGACGAAGTTGTTATAGCGCAGGAAGACTTTGCGAATCAACAGAGGCAATTAGAGCAGCGGCGAGATCAATCGATTCGTCAAGATGGATTTAATCGTCGCTACGAATCGCAGTGTTTTATGTCATCAGATCGTCTGACCTTTACCGAGATTTGGACGACGTTGAGTCCGATTTCTGTATTTAAGTTTCTGCGATATGCTCTCAGTGATGTTGTCTAACCGACTAATCATATCTTGTCAGCATGCCTTTGTGTCTAAATTGTTATGGCCTAGTCTTCCCCCTATGGTGATTTTGTGGTTTTGAGATTTAATTGGCGCGAGGATCAGCCACTTGTAGCTCATTCATTTCGCCTTCAGCTCTTGGATTTGCTGTCGTCCTGGATACAGTTGTGAGCTGGTTATTGCGTTGAGTTCGAGGCACGGAAAAAAGTTCTTCGTATGAATTCATGAAGTTCTATAGTGACATGACTTGCGTTGTGTACCATTAGCGACCTTTCTCCAAAGCGCATCCCTGCGCGAACCCTCCGACGCGGTTACATTAATGAGTTCATGAGTATGGCCAAAACTGTTCAACCGCCGGGCTTTGCACCACAGGATATTGATGATTTAGAGAATTTTGATTATATGGATGTTGCCTCGCGGATTAAAAGATAAATAGCGTGATAAGTTTAAAGCAGTTAATTGGCAAGTTGTAATTGACTTGGTTGCATTAATTTAGGTTTAATCAATGATTTTATTGTTGGAACACCCATGGAGCCATGCGCTGTGACCATCAGTACATTGCATAAGTCATTAATTTGTCTACGATGATCTTATCTCGAAAGTGGTTTTATGCATTTTGTCACCGCTACTGACGAAAATATTGATCTTATTTGGACACATATTGTCAAAGCTATGAGTATTGACTCAAGTCACGATGTCTGTCCCAATGCTTCTAGCTTTATTACAACTAACGATGGGCTTGAATGTATAGTCCGAAGTGCAAGCGGAGCGTTACTTGCTAATTGTTATTCTGAAGACGATCGAATGGGGGGGCGTCGGTGGACGATTAATCTTGTCAAATGAAGTTATATGCAGAAATGCGTGTATTGTTTAGTTTACGATATCTAAGATTATCATTCTCGCCTTTGCCTGAATGAATAAGAATATCTTGCTCTTGTATTTGCATTTTATTGCCACCATTTTACTATGCTTTGAATTACATTTATTGCACAAAGCTAAACTTGTGACATGATAATCTTAATTTAAGATATTTATTCGTTTGTTATTGATCTGCTAATTGTTTGTATCTTGAGATTCCTTCCGACCTGTTTATGAACACACACGAGGCAGTGCCCTTTTATATGGGTAGATTTCAGCAGTGTCAGCAGTCAGAACAAGATCTTTGTTCTTTCCTTTCTAGGCTCAAAGATGATGCGACTCTTCAGCAAAAAATCAGTCAGGCGAATAATGAAGATCATGTTGTTGCGATTGCCTTGGCCGAGGGCTTCGTTCTCGATAAAGAAAAGTTTTGGCTATATGAATCAAAATGTTTCAAAAGATGTGTTGAGCGTCGAGGCTTTTATTCAAAGTATTAAACCAATCTCAGTTCTTAAATAGCTGTTTTAGTGACATTTGAAATCGCGTTTATTGAAAGTGTTATATTAAATCTTCATTCAAGCATTCAATCAGAGTCTATCGCCTTGTTTTATTAGTTTTTCCTTGCTAGTTTTTGATTCAACCGTAATGATATTGACTGATTTATTTTAATCAAGTGATAAAACTTTGCGTTCTGTTCTTCTTGTTGGTGTGTGATCCAAGTGAGTCAATCGATACATGCCTTTGCTAATTTGCATTTGCCATTTTTTCTGATATACAGCAATGTGCACAAGAGATTGCATTTGACATGATTTTTTTGAAAAACAGTCTTCTATCAATTCTTTTTATCTTTTGCTTATCCTTTTTCGTAGCTGTTCCATCTGTCGAATCGCTCGATCTTGAATTAAGTCAGCTTGATCTCGTGAAATGCGATACTGCAGATCCTGCTTCTAAACAGCCAAAAGGCTATCGTTCTGGGTGCTATATATTGGATGGTGAGATTAAAAGTACTGCTAAAAGTTTGATTAAGGACGTTGATGTTTTTGCGTTTATCTATGATGCTTCTGGTGAAGAAGTATTGCCGAATCGTCCTAGAATAGGTTCCATTAATAATGTACCGGTAGGCACTAGTCAATTTTCTGTGCGCGTACCAATTCCATCATTTGCAGTGCCTCCATTTACCATTAAAAAGGCAAAAGCTAAAGTAGCAATACCGGTTCCGACAATATCGAAAGACTCTTCTGATGAGGATATATTGCCTCTTGAGCGCAGTATCGAAGGCTGAACGAAAAGATCAATCTTCATCAATTAAACCTATATTTTATGCTTTTAATCAAGTTTGATTACCTGATAGTTCATGGCTTGGAACTTAAGGTTTTCTTTCTCAAATTTTGTTGTGTGTCTATGAGCTAGACAGATGCTGTTTCTGCATTTCAACTGTTTGTATATGGTGAATTTTCAGGGATCAAGCCTTGTGCCAGATACTCGCGCTGACTGAGTGTATTTACTTAGGCTAGTTCCATTGCATGAATCACGTGTTTGTTGCGCTTGGCTTGTTTCTCGCTTTTGGGGTTGGCTTGTTTGTGTTGTCGTTATTTGAGTAATACTGATTGATTCGTTGGATGAAGCTTCAGTTTTATCCTCTTGGCTATGAGATGAAACCAAATCAGGGAGGAGTGATTCATTGGCTTTTGTATCCTTGCTGCTTTTGTGGGCTGTAGTGGTAGTGATAATCCAGATACGTTCAAGACTTCCTTTTTTATTGATTTTGTGCGATCCTATTTAGGTCAATTCTTTTCTTATGACTTTTTTGATGCATTGGTCTTTTAAGACCGGATATCATGAGATTGCAGCCAAGAAGTTTTTGTCAAGTGGCGCACCTTTCCCAGTCTGTCAATCTTGGAAGCGCTTTCATGGCCCAGGATCTGTCGAAGGTTGGATCCTTGTTGAGGCAGATAACGCTGATGCATGTTATGAACATGCTGCTGAATGGGCAGAATATCTTGATTGGGAAGTGACTCCTGTTCTGACTGATGATCAGGCTGGTCCTCTGATGGCCAAAGCATACAGCTAATCGTTAGTCTTTGCATCATGCTTCACTCCATAGAGTGGAGCATTGTGCTATCTACGCCTTCTGTTTGTAGGACCTATTTTACTTTCTTTGCTATAATCCTATCTTTTGGCTTGCTTCTTTCATGTTTCTGATGTTAGGCATCAGTCAGTTGAATCAGTCTTTTCTATTGTAGTTTGTTGTTTTATAATCTTCCTGTTGACTAGATTGTTCATTTTGTTGTGTTTCGATTATCTAATCAATTTGTGAGTGATGACAGACTTGTTATCAATCGTTCTGACAACTTGTTGTCAGTGTTGTTTGCTTTAGCCCTTACGCTTACGACATCCAATGAAATCGCAAGTGGTTGAAACCTTTATGAATTACTGTCATTGCCGGCTTTTTTTGAGTTTTTGTAGCATCTAAGCCCTTCGCTTGAACATGATGATCCGCCGTTCTGTTAAAAATGTTGAGACCAATACTGCCCTCTCGATCACAATTGATTTGCGACTTGGATAATCGCTGCTCTATCGGTCTTTATGACTGTTCTGAGTATGATGCAGGTGGGCACCGGCATCTGGATTAGGAGTTGTCGGGCTGACAACTCCTTAATCCGTTCTCAATCTTCTTCGAGCGGTTTCGCTTGCTTCACATCGATTGTTGATCGATAATTCCTGATTATTTTATCGCCTTAAACTATTGACCGGCTTTTTATGGTCGGGGTAAGTTTCTCGGATTAATGACAAAGCACTTAATATCTCTCATGATTGATTTTGGTGATACAAATAAATGTTCTGAAATTGTTTTGTAAGACCATCCCTGTTGCCTAAGTGCCATCGCGATTCTGACGCGTTTACTTCTCCAGCCCTCACTTGGCCCTAGTCGACGAGATATTTGATTCGATGAACTCACTGACATTCTTGGATCATCATCTTTTCGATTATCGGCTTTTAAGCGATCTTACGGTGTAAGTAATGATCGCAGTCGTTGTAGAATTTTTATTCTGAATTTTCACTTGGTGATACGAATACCCGGCGAATAGCGCGCCATTTGCTTCGATGCACTGTGCTCAATGCATCGCTTTAATCTTTGCGCATTGGTTTTCTTGGCCATCATTCGAATTTAATTTTTCGCTGATGTTGCTGTCGCTCGTTGGTATTCAGGCTGCTTTATTTTCATTTTAAGTTAATCTAGCTCGACCATTTTGCGTTTACGCGTTTCGACGCTTTGCTTTTTCGTAAATCGATGTATTCGAATCCATTCACTGATCTCTCGTGGTTATATTTTCTGCCATTTTGAATCTATAACTTATTTTTACGTTTTATTTGATTATTGTGATTTTGCCCCCGACTTGTTCGGATGTGAATTTTTAGCTCCCGCTCTCATCTTGATGTTCTCATGGTTTGGCGTCTTTCGTTGCTACAGCACTGATGTGATTCCGCCTAGCAACATTTACTTTTCACAAGCTTTCGCCTTTTTTTGTGACGTTTCGTTTGCACTGCTGTCATACGCTACAAGCATGAGTTAAAAAAGCAATTCTCGCCTGTCTCATAAATTTTTAGCTTGAAAACTATTGTTAACGGATGATTGGAGCAAATTGATCGGTTATTAGGTTGTGATTGCCTTTCATTTTCCCAATGCAATCGTATGGAAATTCATCAGTCACTTATGACTGGTGGGCGGGAAATTCTGGAGTAGCGAAGCGCTCCGGCTCTTTCATCGCTGCGCATGCTGCACATGCCGGTCTCATCATGTTCTGGGCCGGGGCATTCACTCTTTTTGAACTCGCTCGATACGACGGCTCCCTTCCAATGGGTGAGCAGGGTCTGATTTTGATTCCTCACCTGGCTGGTTTAGGGCTTGGTGTTGGGGATGGTGGAGTCATCATCGACCAACAGCCCCTCATCGTTGTGGCTGCAACGCACCTTGTTTCCTCCGCAGTTCTAGGTGCTGCTGGTATTTGGCATACTCTTCGCGCTCCTAAGGATCTTTCAGAAGCAACTGGTCGCGCCCAAAAGTTCGATTTCAGTTGGGATGATCCCAAAAAGCTCACTTTTATTCTGGGTCACCACCTGATTTTCCTTGGTCTTGGTGTCATCGCCTTCGTTGAATGGGCTCGAGTCCACGGTATTTACGATGCCTCTCTTGGAGCTGTTCGCACTGTTGAGCCCAATATTGATCTGGGCATGGTCTGGGGCTACCAGACCAACTTCCTAACGATCAGCAGTCTGGAAGATGTGATGGGTGGACATGCTGTTCTGGCGTTCATTCTCACTATCGGCGGCGTTTGGCATATCATCAGTTCTCCTTTCGGTCCTTTCAAAAAAGTCCTGATTTACAACGGTGAGTCGATTCTTTCCTACTCACTGGCGGGCATCGCACTAATGGGTTTTGTGACAGCGATCTGGTGCGCTCAAAACACGACGATTTATCCCGTCGAATTGTATGGCGCTCCTTTGAAACTGAATTTCGCGTTCTCGCCTTACTTCACCGACACGTCCACTCTTGCTGGAGACGCACACACGGCTCGTGCTTGGTTGGCGAATACTCACTTCTATCTTGCTTTCTTCTTCCTTCAGGGTCACCTTTGGCATGCTCTTAGGGGTATGGGCTTCAACTTCAAGAGTGTTGTGAATGCTTTTGAATCCATGGATAAAGCAAAAATCAACTGATTTCTCGTCATTTCAGTTCACTCCAAAAGCCCCTTTAAGGGGCTTTTTTTTGTGTGTTTTGATGATCCCAGTCGACTTGTTCTTCCAGCCATTGAACATTTTGAAAGTTATATGTTGTTCACCTAAGATGCTTGAATGTCTTGATATCTCCCTGACATTGTTTTGATTAAATCAAGTCTTTTTGATTCTTGATTGATTATTGCGTAGATTCAGCTTCAGGATGCTTCGTCCCATTTTGCTGCTCTTGGTCCTTGGAGCGTCTGATCCCATTGGTTTAATTGGGTGGTAGCTGGCTTGATAAGACCCCAGCGCGTGATTCATTTGATACGCGAGACCTGGCTGTTGTGCGTTTAGGTTTGCTTAAGGATTGCGTGTCACTCTCTTGTCCCATAGTCAATCTGAATTACTCACCACTCATTCCAAGGTGGTTGATTTATACCTTGAAACAACATGTGCTGGTTTTATCTCTGATAGTGCTTATCAATCCCTGATCTGTCTTGAGCAATCTGCCGACAAGATCGATCAGAAGCTCATCAAGCATCTGAAACAGAGGATTTCCCAAGGTTCGATTTCTATGGCAAACCCCTTGGCGTAGTCACGTTGTCTACTTAGCGTGATTCCATTTTATACGACGCCTTGTTAGCTGTGCTTGCGTGTGAGTGCTGCACTCTTTCAAACTAAATGAAATGGTGCAACATATGCCTCAAGACAAGGTCCTTTGGATTGACCTGCAGCCGACCTTGCATTGTCTCAATAAGCGTGTTGCTCAATTACTAAGTCGCTCGTTCGCTGTACAGCGTTGGTCCTTCCAGCATGATCTCGACGAGTCATGCTCTGTAGCCACGGTTCATGATTTGCTTCAAGAGACCCTTTTGGGGTCTGCTGAGCCTATGCATCTGGTTGGCCACGGCATCAGTGGCACAATTGCCTGTCTTTTCGCAGAAAAGTACCCTCATCTGGTAAAATCTCTTACATTGCTTTCTGTCGATACTCTTTCATCCAACCACTGGTCCTCTCATTATTTGGACATGCGGAGTCAATTGCCATCTTCGAGGCAAGCCATTTTGAGCCATTTGTCGTCGTTGCTTTTCTCCAACAACAATTCTCGTGCTGTTGAGGTCTTTCCTTGTCTTTTAGCAAAATGTTTAGACACTGAGTTTATTCAGGGATCCATTGTTAATCAACACTATATTTCTAATTTAAATGTACCTAAAGAGGTCCCAACTTTTGTTTTGAATGGTGATTGCGATTTTGTTATTGATGCTAATTCACGCGACCGATGGTCTAAAACGCTAAAATCCGGAGATCGATTTGTTTGCATGAAAAAAGGTCGTCACTTCTTTCAATTTGATCAATCTCAACATGTAGCCCAATTAATTACAGCATTCCTTCAAATGGTTCCTGGTCAATGGATTGATCGCGAGCTCAGTTCCAACGATTTCACTTCTCTCGCTCGGAGTTAATTATGTCGGATATTTTCGAAGCTGATGTCATTATTGTTGGCGGTGGCCCAGCAGGTTGCGCCTGTGCTCTTTATACAGCTCGGTCTTCGTTGAAGACCTATGTTTTAGATAAAAATCCCGCCGTCGGCGCCCTTGCTATTACCCATAAAATTGCCAACTATCCTGGCGTTCCAGCGGATACTTCAGGAGCTGATTTACTCAAAACCATGAGAGATCAGGCTATTAGTTACGGAGCAGATTACAAGCAGGTTCAAGTCTACGGAATCGATTTATCTGGTACTGAAAAAACTGTCTATACCCCTGAGGGAACCTTTAAAGGGAAAACTCTTGTCCTAGCGACTGGAGCAATGGGGCGAACGTCAACGCTTCCAGGTGAGGATCAGTTCCTTGGCCGTGGTGTGAGTTACTGCGCCACCTGTGATGGTGCATTTTATAAAAACCAGCAAGTTGCAGTTTACGGTTCCAATCAGGAGGCCATTGATGAGGCTCTTGTTTTAACTAAATTTGCTTCGACTGTTCACTGGATCACGAACGGTAAGCCAAATGCAAATTGCACGGGTCTCACTCAGCTTCAATCATCACCTAATGTCAAGCATTGGAAGCGTACACGTTTGACTTCTGTGGATGGTGATGATTCTGGTGTGACTGCAGTTCAACTCCAAGAATCTGGTAATGAGGAAGATACTCAATTGGATGTGAACGGTGTCTTTGTTTACTCCTCAGGTAGTTTACCAATCACCGATTATTTGCATGGACAGATTCCTTTGACTGATGAAGGTGGTGTACAAGTCAACGATGACATGATGACTGGTTTGGATGGTGTTTGGGCGATTGGAGATATCCGCAACACTCCCTTTAAGCAGGCTGTTGTTGCTTGTTCGGATGGATGTATTGCGGCAATGTCGATCGATAAATTTCTAAACCAGCGTAAGGAGATTAGAGTCGATTGGGTTCACCGTTAGAAAACAAAAAAAAGCGCCCTTAAGGCGCCTTTTTTATCTTTCGTTGAGTGCCGATCAGGCTTCAGAGTTGATTTGCTCTACCCAGGCAGACAAACGTTGGTCAGTCAACTCAGACTCGTTATCTTCGTCGATAGGCAGTCCACAGAACTTACCGTCGACCACACTCTTTGACTCATCAAAGGTATAACCCTCAGGTGATACTTGGCCAATCAGTTTTGCACCTGATTTTTTGAAAGCGCTATACAGCTCTTCCATGGCGTCACAGAAATAGTCGCCATATCCTGAGGAGTCGCCCAGTCCGAGAATCGCAACGGGCTTGCCAGCGAAATCTTGACCAGGAATTTCAGTAATCAGGTCGTCCCAGGCTGTACCTGAACGCGCTTCATCAGCACCAGTGTTCCAGGTTGGAATGCAGCAGACGAGAGCTTCTGCAGAAGCCAATTCGTCTACACCGCCGATGCTGTCAACATCTTTGGCATCAGTCCCCAGGAGTTCCTTTAGGCGATCGGCAATATCTTCCGTTTTGCCCGTTGATGTTGCAAAGAAAATCGTGAAAGCCATAGGAATTGGATAACTCAATCATCATCCTTGCTTCCGGGTGAGGTTGTTCCTGCTTTTGACGCGCTGCTTGGTTGTATGCGTCACATTAGGCTGTAATTTTGCTACAACCTTGTGACATTTTGTGTTGAGCTAGATGTTTTTAGCACGGTTCCCGTCACATCTGCAACGGCATTCCTTCTAGCGATGTCTTTTGCCGATATTTGGACAATGCCTAGTCGAATCCAGTCCCTCTCACGCGTGACAGCCATGTCTTGCGTTTCAGTGAATCAGATTCGATGTAGTCAATCAATGCTTCGAGAGTTTGCGTACCTGCCAAGGCGTGGCTGTCTTCTTCTCTTGCGGAACTTTATTCTTTACCGGCCTTATCGCTGATGTCACTCTTACGTGACGATGTATCGATTGTTGTTGGTTTGATTTGTGGTTTAGCAGCTAGCGATTGTGTCGATTATTTTAATTGCTAGACATTTCCGTTCTCGTTCCGTGCTGCTGTTGGCATCTCTTCGAGTGTTCATTATTCAGGTTTGTTGAGTTGCTAATCTGGCTTCGTTTCTTGATAATTTGTTTTGTCTTGAAAAGCACTATTGCTTGGTTCCTGTAGTCAATTGTTCGTTTTATTGATCCAATCTGCCGCTTGATCTAATGCATCATGTCTTTCGTCGATTAGATGTTTGATTCCAAATTGCGCCAGCCTTTGTTTGACTTTGCCGCTTGCGCCAGTGACCAGCACTCTGCGTTGTTGTCGTTCAGCCTCTTTGACCATTCTCTCGATCGCAAGGCTTGCTGTGACCCCCAGATGTGGCACATCTGCGATATCAAGAAGTAGCACCTTGTATTGCCTAACCAGCATCATCCGTTCACTGATTCCCTTCGCCGCCCCGAAACTCAGCGGTCCTTGCATTCGGAACAGAATCAGATCATCACCGCAGCGTTTCAGTAAATTCTGCTCCTGTGTCGAGAGATGACCCGTTCCTGTGTTCATGTTGCCGAGCTGATGATGCGTCAGCGATTCAATGGTCAGCAAATTGGCCACGAACATTCCGACAAGAACGGCTCCGATCAGATCCCAGAAGACTGTCATTAACAGGACACCCCACATCACCAGTGCGGTCTTGAAGGAGAGCCTGTGAGCTCGAAGCAGGAAGCCCCAGTCGATAATGTCCAGCCCCACCTTGATCAGGATTCCAGCCAGCAGCGCTGTTGGGATTCCTTCGGCAAGTGGGCCGGCTCCTAACAACAAGACCAGCAACACCACGGAATGCGTCATGCCCGAAAGCGGTGTTCGTCCGCCTGATCGGATGTTGATCACAGTTCTCATCGTTGCCCCTGCGCCTGGGAGCCCGCTGAACAGCCCTGAGATGCTGTTGGCAATGCCTTGACCTACCAGCTCCCGGTCTGATCGATGACGGCTCTGACTGATGTTGTCAGCCACCAGCGATGTCAGTAACGAGTCAATCGCTCCCAGCACAGCAAGGACCAGGCCCGCTTTGAGCAATAGCGGTAGGTGGTTGTTCCAGTTCGGAGCGCTAAAGCTCAGTCCACCTTCAGGGATCGAACCGATACGAGGCAGGTCTTCTGGAAACAGCCACAGCGCCAGTGGCGTGATCAGCAGAAGTCCCAATAACGGTGAGGGAATCACTTTGGTCACCCATCTTGGAGCTGCGAAAACCACTACGAGTGTCGCGATGCCGACTGCAACAGCTGCAGGGTTTGGCGTGAAATCGCTAATCACCATTTGCAGCGAGGACACCACTCCTCCCTGGCTGCTGATCCCAAACAGAGGGCCAATCTGTAGGCACAGAATGATCACGCCGATCCCCGACATGAACCCGGAGACCACTGAATAGGGAACCAGGGTGATGTACCTCCCGAGGCGAAGCACCCCCATCAGGATCTGCAGTAATCCTCCAAGAACCACTGCGGCCATCACCATGGCGAGCATGTCTCCCTGGCTGAGCTCTCGGCTTGTTCCGACAGCCGCGAGACTGCTGACCACACCTGCCACCGTGACACTCATGGGACCTGTCGGGCCGCTCACCTGGGCCGGTGTTCCGCCAAACAGTGCCGCAAGAAAGCCTGTGATGATCGCTCCGTAGAGGCCGTAAATCGCCCCTCCTGGGCCCAGCGCTGCATTGCCGAATGCCAAGGCCAGCGGCAGTGCCACGACAGCAGCCGTGACACCACCTGTGAGATCTCCCCGCCAGTGTCGCCATTGAAAGCCGTTGATCAGGGGACGCCTGTTAGCGGTCATGGCTTTAGGGGGTCCGGGGCATTCCCGACCAGATCCTTAGATCCTCCAGGGACTGCACACCCTCACGCCGCTCACCGTTGGGCAGGATCCAAGTGGGATAAGCCCGGATTTCCTCTTGTTTGCAGGCAGCCGCTTGGATCGGTAGTTCCTTGGGTTTAGCGCATTCCACGTAGGGAAGACGCATTGCCGCTCCCCCGAATAGACGTCCTTGGTACTGACACGCCGGGCAGCGCCATGATCCGTAATAAGTGACCTTGGTTCGGCTCAGAAAGTCGGCCAGAGCGCCGGGATCGGGACCTGCTTTGGCTGCGCCACTGCCAATGAAGGCGATGTTGACGCTGCTAAGTGCGCCAAGCAGAAGAACTTTGAGCATTTGCGAAATTTACGTGTGTTCCGACGTACGGGCATCCGGCCTCCTCAATCGGTGCCGAACCCCGGACGGAACTGGGACACTGAGACCAACCGGAGCTCTTGGAGCTCAGCGATCACCATGGCCGGCAGTGGATACCGCGATTACTTCAAGGTGCTCGGGGTAGAGCGCAGTGCTGATGCCGATGCGATCAAGCGATCTTTTCGCAAGTTGGCGCGTCAATATCACCCCGATGTGAATCCCGACGATGCCAATGCTGAGGCCAAATTCAAGGAGGTGAGCGAGGCCTATGAGGTGCTTTCCGATCCGGATAAGCGCCGCAGATATGAACAGTTTGGTCAGTACTGGAATCAGGCTGGAGCCCCTGGCGCTGGACCGGGTGCCGGAGGGTTTGATGTTGATTTTGGCCGCTACGGCAACTTCGACGATTTCATCAATGACCTGCTCGGTCGTTTCGGCGGCCCTGGTAATGCAGGCTTTGGAGGCACCCCAGGCGGATTCGCCGGCGGTGGCTTCCCTGGTGGTGGCTTTCCGGGCGGAGGTTTCGCCGGCGGTGGTGGTTTCCCCCGAGGGGCCTCGAGGACTCCCTTGAATCTCGATGCTGAAGCCAGTGTGAAAGTGAGCTTTGCGGAGGCTTTCCGCGGTGCTGAGCGAACTCTGTCTGTGAATGATGAGAGGGTTCAAGTCAGGATCCCTGCCGGGGTCAAAACGGGATCCAGGCTTCGGCTCAAAGGCAAGGGAAATTCGCAGCCGGGAACCGGACGCCGCGGAGATCTCTATCTGAATCTCGAGGTGCAGACGCACCCGGTCTGGCGTCTCGATGGTGATCAGCTACGCGCGGACCTGCCCGTCTCCATTGATGAGCTTGCTCTCGGTGGCCTGGTGAAGGTCATGACCCCTGACGGTGAGGCAGAGGTCTCGATTCCTGCCGGCACATTGCCTGGCAGGAGCCTCCGTCTGAAAGGGAAAGGTTGGCCTTTGAAAGTCGGTCGTGGTGATCTGCTACTCAATCTCAGCGTGCAGTGGCCCAGCCAATGGTCGGATGAGCAGCGCAATCTGCTGGAGCAGCTCAGAGAAGCCCGAACCGACGACCCCCGTAGCGACTGGCTACAGAGCGCTCGTCTCTGAGACTCTGACGGCTGTTGACGCTTACGATCTCCTGCACCGATCAAGGCTGCTGATGGACCTCACCTACCGCCCGCGTCGCCTGCGCCGATCGCCGGCGTTGCGAGCCATGGTCCGTGAAAACAGTCTTTCCCCAGAAGACTTCATTTATCCGTTGTTTGTGCATGAAGGTGATGGAGTGGAGCCGATTGGCGCCATGCCGGGGGCCAGTCGCTGGAGCCTCGATCAACTCACTGGTGAGGTGAAACGTGCCTGGGATCTGGGCATCCGTTGCGTGGTGCTTTTCCCCAAGGTGGCTGAAGGACTCAAAACCGAGGATGGTGCTGAGTGCTTTAACGAAAATGGTCTGATCCCTCGTGCAATCCGCCAGTTGAAGCAGGAGATCCCTGAGATGGCGATCATGACGGATGTCGCCCTGGATCCTTATTCCTGCGATGGCCATGACGGCATCGTGAGTGAGCAAGGCGTTGTGCTCAACGATGAAACCATTGAGCAGCTTTGCAAGCAGGCTGTGATGCAGGCGCGTGCCGGTGCTGATCTCATCGGTCCGAGCGACATGATGGATGGCCGAGTCGGTGCCATCCGTGAAGCCCTTGACGATGAAGGCTTTGAGCACGTGGGAGTGATCAGCTACACGGCTAAATATTCATCTGCTTATTACGGCCCCTTTCGCGAAGCACTGGATTCAGCCCCGCGCGCGACGGGCAGCAAGCCGATTCCTAAAAACAAGGACACTTATCAGATGGATCCTGCCAATGCCAGGGAAGCCATCACTGAGGCTCAGCTCGATGAACAGGAAGGGGCAGATATCATGATGGTGAAGCCAGGGCTTGCCTACCTGGACATCATTCATCGACTCCGGTTGGAGTCGGAGCTGCCCATTGCTGCCTACAACGTCAGTGGTGAATATTCGATGGTCAAGGCAGCGGCCGAGAAGGGATGGATTGATGAGCGCTCTGTGGTTCTCGAGACGCTGCTCAGCTTCAAAAGGGCTGGAGCTGATCTGATCCTCACGTATCACGCTTGCGATGCCGCTGAATGGTTAAAGCAGGGATGATCTTGTTGACCAGGAGCTGAGATTGGCAGTCTCTGGTTTGGTTTGCCTGAGCACTCGTTCGTTTCGGAGGGCTTTCGATCCATTCTTGGATTGAATTCACAGTCAGGCCGCCGCTCCGGGGTCTGCGACCTACAGAATATGTGGGCTGAATGAGATCTTTCATGGCTGCTGTGCAGCGCCTTGGTCATGTCGCCATCCGCGTCAGCGACATGGAACGAGCTGTGAGTTTTTACACCGGCCTTGGCATGCGCATGGTTTGGGAGGCCAACGACTGGTGCTACCTCGAAGCTGGTGATTCCCGCGATGGTCTGGCTTTGCTGGGGCCTAAATACAAGGCTGCAGGTCCCCATTTCGCCTTCCATTTCCGCGATCGTGCAGAGGTGGATGTGGTTCATGACCGTCTGAAGGCTTCAGGTGTCGCGGTGGGTGGTGTTCATGACCATCGCGACGGCACGGCATCCTTTTACCTACGCGATCCCGAAGGCAACTGGTTGGAGATGCTCTATGAGCCTCCGGGGGGAATCCCAACGAATCAACCTGGACTCGCTCAGCCCGATTGATGTCCGCTTCTGAAGAAACACTGGAGCTGCTTGAGTGGCCGCGCCTCTGCCAGCATCTCTCCAGCTTCACCAGCACGCTCCAGGGGCGACGTCACTGCTGCCAAGGTTCACTGCCGGAATCTCTTTCTGAAAGCCTCATCCTTCAGGCGAAAACGCAGGAGATGGCAAGCCTGGACGGCCTTTTGGATGGAGGCATCAGCTTTCAGGGGGTGGCTGATCTCAACATGATTCTGCTGCGTTGCAGCAAGGGAGGTGTTGCCTCCGGTGAGGAGCTGCTCGCAGTCGCCGACACCCTGGCTGCAGCACGTCGTCTGCGCCGACAGATTGATGATCCTGAGCTCAGGCCTGTGTGCACCGCTCTGCTCTCGGATGTGGCCACCCTGCCGGAGCTGGAACAACGCCTGAAGTTCGCCATTGAAGAAGGAGGTCGCGTCGCCGATCGCGCCAGTAGCCCGCTGGAGGGACTGCGTCGGAAATGGCAAGAGCTGCGGTCACGCAGGCGCGACAAGTTGCAGGATGTGATCCGGCGCTGGGCAGCACACCTTCAGGACACGGTGATCGCTGAGCGGCATGGACGACCTGTGCTGGCCGTGAAAGCTGGAGCTGGTGGCCAATGTCCGGGCATGGTTCATGACAGTTCCGCATCGGGCAGCACAGTGTTCGTGGAGCCCAAGTCGGTGATTGATCTGGGCAATCGGTTGGCGGATCTCGACGGCAGGATCCGTGAGGAGGAGCAGCGTGTTCTCGCCGAACTCAGTGCTGCTGTCGCTGAGCAGGTCGATGGTTTGCTCGCACTGATAGCGGTGCTGTTGGATCTAGACGTGGCTCTGGCACGAGGTCGTTACGGGCAGTGGCTTGGTGCTGTCCCCCCTCGGCTCGAGGCCGCCAGTGATGCTCCATTCACACTTCAGAATCTGCGCCATCCTCTGCTGGTGTGGCAGGAGCGCAGACAGCAGGGGCCATCGGTCGTTCCCGTCAGCGTTGATGTCTCGGCTTCTCTGAGGGTGGTTGCGATCACGGGTCCGAACACCGGTGGCAAGACCGTCACGCTCAAAAGTCTTGGACTGGCTGCACTGATGGCACGTGCAGGGCTCTGGCTCCCCTGCACTGGCAGCCCAACCCTGCCTTGGTGTGCCCAGGTTCTCGCCGATATCGGCGATGAGCAATCACTGCAGCAGAGCTTGTCCACCTTTAGTGGCCATATCAAGCGCATCAGTCGCATCCTGGAGTCGATCGGCTCGGGCCCAGCTCCTGCTCTGGTGCTGCTCGATGAAGTGGGAGCGGGGACGGATCCAAGCGAAGGCAGTGCTCTTGCCACGGCTCTGTTACGTGAGCTGGCCGATCGGGCCAGGCTCACTGTGGCCACGACCCATTTCGGTGAGCTCAAGGCTCTCAAGTACACCGATCCCCGTTTCGAAAACGCGTCGGTTGCTTTCGATAGTGAAAGCCTCTCTCCGACGTATCACTTGCTCTGGGGAATTCCTGGTCGAAGCAATGCTCTCGCCATCGCCTCGCGGCTCGGTCTTGATGCCGGCGTGATTGATCAAGCTCGCAGCCTTCTCTCACCACGCGGTGATGGGGAGGCCAACACTGTGATCCGTGGACTTGAGGAACAGCGTCAGCGTCAGCAGGCTGCTGCCGAGGATGCAGCTGCCCTGTTGGCCCGAACTGAACTGCTGCATGAAGAACTGCTGAAGCGTTGGGAGACTCAGAAGCAACATTCCGCTGAACGGCAGGAACGGGGTAGGCAGCGCCTCGAGACCTCGATTCGCTCGGGGCAGAAGGAAGTTCGTCAGCTGATCCGTCGTCTCCGTGATGATCAGGCCGATGGTGAAACGGCACGGAAAGCCGGTCAGCGTCTGCGCAAGCTCGAAGACCGTCATCGACCTGAGCAAGATCGACGACAGCATCTGGGTTGGCGCCCTCAGGTGGGTGATCGCATCCGTGTTCTGGCACTCGGCAAAGCTGCTGAGGTGCTGGCTGTTTCCGACGATGGCTTGCAGCTGAATGTGCGCTGTGGGGTGATGCGCAGCACCGTTGAGCTTTCAGCTGTGGAGAGTCTTGATGGACGCAAGCCTGAACCTCCAGCACCCGTGGTTCAGATCAAGGCGCGCCGAGGCAGTGGCTCTGCTGAGGTGCGGACCTCACGCAACACGATTGATGTGCGAGGCATGCGTGTGCATGAAGCTGAGGCTGCCGTGGACGACGTTCTGCGAGGGGCGAATGGCCCAGTCTGGGTGATCCATGGCATCGGCACCGGTCGCCTCAAACGTGGCTTGCGCGACTGGTTGGCTTCACTGGCCTACGTAGAGCGTGTTTTGGACGCCGAGCAGGGTGATGGTGGCGCTGGATGCAGTGTCATCTGGGTGCGCTGAAGAGGGCTTCGCATCAGGTCAGATCGGGAAGCACCGGTGTCTCGTCTCGTTCTGATGGGGATATCGGCATGGGAATGGCGTCCCCCTGGTCGTCAAACAGGCGCCATCCATGGGGATCAGCATCCAGATGAATGCGACTGCCTGGCATTGCTCTGAGACCCGGATCCGCCCTGACCTGCACCAAGTGCTCCCCATCAAGGAGCCTGCAGGTGATCAGCTGTTCGTTGCCCAGCACTTCGCTGTGACTGACGTCTGCCTGCAGGTTTCGGTTGGTGGCAGGTGCCACCTTGAGATCTTCGGGACGAATGCCGCCATGGAGCTGTAGGCCCTCGAGACCTGCCAGTGCAGCAGCAAGGGGACCCTCCACACTCACCCGGCGTTCGCCCAGCTGGAGTGTCTGGCTGCGACCCACCTGGACTGGCAGCACATTCATGGGTGGGCTGCCGATGAACTGGGCCACAAACAGGTTTGATGGCCAGCGGTAGAGCTCCATCGGTGTGCCCAGTTGCTGAAGCCGACCCTGATTGAGGACGGCGATCCGGTGACCCATGGTCATCGCCTCCACCTGATCGTGAGTCACGTAGAGGGTGGTGGTCCCCAGCTGACGCTGGAGGTCCACGATGCGAGTACGGGTGCTGCCGCGCAGCTTGGCATCGAGATTGCTCAGCGGTTCGTCCATGAGAAATACATCCGGCTGACGCGCCATCGCTCGCCCCAGGGCCACCCGTTGTTTCTGACCACCAGATAACTCCTTAGGCCGTCGATCCAGCAGCTGATCTAATTCGAGGGCACGGGCCACCTCCAGCACCCGATGTTCGACCTTCACTTCCCGTGCGGATCGGACTTGAAGCAGGCGCGGCAACTTGCGTGTGCTGCGATGCAATTGGTCATGGAGCTGCTCTATGGCACGACGGCGGTGGCTGCGACGCAGACCGAACCCGAGGTTGTCGCGAACGCTGAGATGTGGATAGAGCGCATAGCTCTGGAACACCATTGCCACATTGCGCTTGGCAGGCCTCAGCTTGGTTACAGCCTGCTGTCCCACCAGGATTTCACCCGCACTGGGTGTCTCAAGGCCTGCCATCAGCCTGAGCAAGGTGCTCTTGCCGCAGCCGGAAGGACCGACCAGAACCAGAAACTCACCATCTTCAATCGACAGTGAGAGGTTGCGAATCACCTCGACGGGCCCTTCGCCACCACGACCTGGATAGCTCTTGCTGAGCGCCTCGAAGCGAACGCCGGCCAAGCTCAATCTCCCGTGCCCCGCGATCCTAGGGTTGGTGACTGGTCCCAATCGAAGCTTTTCGTGCAGTTCATCGACCAGGCACGCATCAGTGTCCGTGGCGGCCGTGGCGGTGACGGCATCGTGGCCTTCCGTCGTGAGAAGTACGTTCCAGCCGGTGGTCCCTCAGGCGGTGATGGGGGGCATGGATCCCACGTGATCCTCGAGGCTGACTCGAATCTTCAGACGCTGCTGGATTTCAAGTACAAGCGATTGTTCGCCGGCACTGATGGTCGTCGGGGCGGCCCCAATCGCTGCACCGGTGCGTCTGGCCAGCCTCTGGTCATTCATGTTCCCTGCGGAACGGAGGTGCGACATCTCACCACGGGAATCCTCATGGGTGATCTGACTGCGCCTGGAGAGCAGCTCATGGTGGCTTTCGGAGGCCGGGGCGGTCTGGGAAATGCCCACTATCTGAGCAACCGCAACCGTGCGCCCGAAAAGTGCACTGAAGGTCGCGACGGAGAGGAGTGGCCTCTCCAGCTTGAATTGAAGCTGCTGGCCGAGGTCGGCATTATCGGTTTGCCCAATGCCGGCAAAAGCACGCTGATCAGCGTCTTGTCTGCTGCCCGTCCCAAGATCGCTGATTACCCCTTCACCACCTTGGTGCCAAATCTCGGTGTGGTGCGCCGTCCGACCGGGGACGGCACGGTCTTCGCCGATATTCCTGGCCTGATTGCGGGTGCGGCCCAGGGTGCCGGACTCGGACATGATTTTCTTCGCCACATCGAGCGCACCCGCCTGCTGATTCACGTGGTGGATGGAGGGGCGGATGATCCACTGGGTGATCTGAAGGTGGTGGAGAAGGAGTTAGAGGCTTATGGCCATGGCCTGGTGGAACGTCAGCGCTTGCTCGTCGTGAACAAGCTTGAGCTTCTGGATGAGCCGGGTCGCGACGCCTTAGTGGAGGCTCTGGAACAAGAGAGTGGTCGCAGGCCACTGTTGATTTCAGCTGTGATGGGTCAAGGCCTGAAAGATCTGTTGAATCAGGTCTGGAAGGAACTTGGTGTCTGAGCCATTGGCTTCATCGATTTGTCTAAAAGCATGTTCTGGCTCCCACGAAGACTTGTGCGTTCAGCGCGGGATGGCGATAACGGGAGCAATGAGAGAACGTCCGATGACCTTCTTCACCTGTTTCGACTCCCAGGGCCAGTTGATCGCTCGCTGTCAAACGCCCGAGCAAATCGATGCCCTGCGCCGTCGCGGTCGTCCAATTGCCGGAGTGCATGCGATGAAGCCAGAGGAAGCCGTGGTATGCAGCCTCACAGGCAGCCCTGCCGATTTCAACGAAGATCAGTGACTGACTTGGCATGGTTCAACGTGCAGCGCTCTTGATCGTGGCTGCTCAATAAAAAAGCGGGGATTACTCCCCGCTTTTTTATTGAGTTGATCATGCAGCGCACGATTCAATCGTCATAGACGCGGCACTCATCAGCTTCCGGGTTGTTTTCGCAATAGAGCTCAATGGGAGTGGGATCGTGGCTGTCGCCGGGATGCTCCTTCTTGTAGTCCTGCAGGGACTCAAGCTCTTCGCTGAAGTGGCGAACCTTGGCATCATTGCCCTCTGCCTTGGCAGCTTCAAGCTCGCTCTGGTCCTTCTTGATGTGTTCGTCGATGGATTTCATGGAGTCGTTGGCGTGTCCCAACCAATGTCGACGCCTACACCATACGGCCGTTGCGCTGTGCTGCCAGCTGCCTGACATCAGACCTCGTTTCCGTATCAACACTCATGACCTGGTCGAGTGACCTCGGCTACCAGCAAAGAAGAAAGGGTTCGTGGTCATGGTGCGAATCAGGCAACGACAGGGGCGCCACTTCATGGATGAAGAGGGCCGCATGTTCTGGATCAATGGTCCGGAGAACTTCTGCTATCTCTCAGAACAGCGTCAGTGGCGTTGCGGTCTGAGCTTTCAGGAGGTTCTTGAGTGGAAGCAATGTGCTCCTTCAGGGCTGGTGAGTCAGCGCTTCAGCTCATTACAAGCCGCCTGTGAGGCCTTCGAGCACAACCAGATTTTTTGGTCGCATGATCTTCACCTGCGTCGCATGGGTGACCAGATGGCCCTGCATCGCTCAGCGGACGATTACCGCCCCACCGTGATGAAGCTGGCGGAAGCCGCTGGTCGAGCAGTGAGACCAGCGCCATGGAGTGGTCGCCCCTCCATTCCATTGAGCTGTCCTGTTCCCTTGATGAACTCCAACGCGGGTCTGGTTGGTGACTCCGGCGGAGAACTGACGCATCCTCGTCGCCGCCGCCGTTCTCTCAGGGAACCAGTTCACTGAGTTCCAGCCAGCGTTCTTCAC
>QCTE01000019.1 GCA_003211275.1 Synechococcus sp. AG-673-A03
CCGCCGGCTATCAGTCAGCCAAGCGCCAGCCCTGGCGCACCTACTTGGAACAGCCCTCCGCGCTGGCCCTGCTCGGAGATCTGAGCCACCAGACCGTGCTCGATCTGGGCTGCGGTGAAGGCCACTACAGCCGCCTGCTCAAGCAGCTTGGTGCTGCGCAGGTGCTCGGGGTTGACCTTTCATCCGACATGGTGGAGCTGGCACGAGCCCAGGAACGCAGCCATCCCGTCGGCATCGACTACCGGGTCGGTGATGCCGGCGATCTGACCCTGGCGGAACCCGTTGATCTGGTGTTCGCCGGCTACCTGTTCAATCACGCCCGCAACCGCGAGGAACTGCGGGCCCAGTGCATCACGGTCAGCAATCTGCTGCGCCCCGGAGGGCGACTGGTTGCGCTCAACAACAACCCAGACGACCCTCCGTCCAACTTCGAGGCGGGCCGCCCCTACGGCTACAGCAAGAGCATCGATGGCCCCTTGGTGGAGGGTGCCGGGATCCACTACCGCTTCGAGCTCGAGGACGGTGGTGTGTTCGAGCTCACCGATTACTACATCAGCCGCGAGGTGATGCAGATGCTGATGGAGGGCTGCGGCCTGCAACAGGTGCGCTGGCCGCAGCCGGTTCTGGCTCAAGAAGGGGTGGAGGCGCTGGGAGCCGATTACTGGACGGCGATAATGGCCACACCGCCGTTCTGCCTGATCGAAGCCACCCGGACCTGAACTCAGCTGAAGCGCTCAGCGATTCATTCGTCCCACTCAGTGGTGGGCATCCCCTCCACCGAGGCAACCATCACCCACACGACCGTGGGCTTGTCGCTGTTGTTCTGCACGAAATGAGGTTCCTCGGAGCCTTCGATGAAACTTTCACCGGGCTTGAACACACTGCTCACCTCCGTGCCATCCGGCTGAAGCCGCGTGTTGAGCAGATCCCCGGATTCGAAGCCCTGCACATGCACCAGCATCGGAGCCGGGTGGGTGTGCACAGGAATCTTGCCGCCCACAGGAATCTCCACCCGATACAGGCGCAGCTCCGGATTGCCCTCGGGGTAGCTCAGAGCGGTGCCGTTGAGCGTCTTCGAGCCTTTGAACACCTCCTCGATCTTGACTTCAGTTGAAGCGGGCTCTGCAGGCGCAGCAGCCTGGGTGGTTTCACTTCCCCGATTGGAGCAGCCAGCAACACCCGCGACCAGAACAGAGGCTGCCGCCAGGGCGGGGAGAACGAACTTACGCATGGATTCGGAGGTCAAAACAGACACCTTGTTCAGTGTGACCTTGATTCAGTCAGCGGACCCTGTTCAGGCGAAAATCAATCACTCCAGAGTGCAGTGATGGCGGGATTTGATGCATCCACACCGTTCATGTTGCTGGCCCGCATTCATGTGAAACCGGGCTGCGTGGACGCCTATCTGAAGCTTGCCGAAGCCACCGATGCCGCCGTCCAGGCCAGTGAGCCGGGCATGCTGCATCACACCTTTGATCAGGACCCCGACGATCCCCAGGCCTTCGTCTGGTCGGAGGTGTATGCCAATGATGCGGCCTTCTCCGCCCATGTGAGCAACCCGCCGGTGCAGGAGTACCTGCAGAAACATGCCGAGCTGGGTGATGGTTTCAGCGTGGAGGTGTACGGCACGGTCGGCGCTGAATGCCGCGCCCTGATGAAATCGTTCGGTCTGCCGCTGAAGATCTACGAAAGCCGACTTGGCTACAGCCGCGTCTAAACAGCGGAACCTGGAGCCAGGCTCAGCGACTGCCTCCCTATCGGGGGATCACTGCAGAGGCCTACGATCTCATTCATTCCTATTGAAACTTCACAGACCAACATCTCCGCCGTGAATTTCCATTGCCGGTTGCAGTGAATATCGCAATGGCGCATACGTTGTTGGGGAATGAGTCAGGCGATGAAAACTGCTGTCATCCCTGAATTCGAACAGGAACGCCTCAAGGCCCTCAGTGAATACAGGATTCTCGGGACTCGCCCTGAGCAGTCATACGACGACATCACGCACATGGCCTCACTGGTGTGCGAGGCCCCCATTGCACTGCTGAGCCTGGTGGACAGCGACAGGCAGTGGTTCAAATCGAAGGTGGGAATCGAGGCCGAGGAAACCCCCAGAGACTGGTCGTTCTGCGCCCATGCCATCCACAGCGACCAGCCCCTGATCGTGACCGATGCGCTTCGCGACGAGCGTTTTGTGGACAACCCGCTCGTCTGCGGCGATCCAAAAATCAGGTTCTACGCCGGCTTTCCGCTCAACAACGAAGCAGAGCATCGAATCGGAACGCTATGTGTGATCGACCGCAAGCCCAGCCAGCTCTCAGGAAACCAGCTGCAGATCATGCAAGCCCTATCTCGACAAGTGGTGTCATTCCTTGATCTAAGAAAACGTTCGTTCAATCTGCTCGAATCGTTCTGCTCCGAAACCAAGCCTTCGGGAATCATCTCCACTTGCAGCTATTGCCGCAAAGCCAAGGATGAGCGTGGGGATTGGGTGCATCTCGATCAATACCTGGCCCGACGCAGCACCTTGAACTTCTCCCATGGCATCTGCGACGGCTGCATTGAAGAGCACTTCCCGGAAGTGCTGGAGGCCTGGCAGGCAGAGAGCAGGGAGTCTGGGCAAGACGTCTTGAAACCAGCCCAGGTGCTCGAAGACGGGCTCTGATCAGGCCAGCTGACGACCTTTCCAGGTCCAGCCGCGGCCGGTGAGCGTGCGCCACACCGACACCGGTCCGATCGCCCCCAGCAGCAGGCCGCCGGCACCCATCAGCCACCAATAGGTGAGCGGTACATCAAAGCGCCGGCGCTGCCAGAAGCGCAGTGCCAACTGCTGCCCAATCCCAAGCAATGACAAACCCGACAACAGCAGCCACCAGAGCGATAGCTGGGGCAACAGCCAGAGCAACACAAGCGCCGAGGGCAGCAGCAGCCAGGGAGCACTGAACATCAGCACCACCACACCGGCGGCAGCCAGTGCCTTGGCGACGTCGCGATCGAGACCGATCAACCAGTTCTTGGTCCACCCCTCCCAGAGCGATGGCAGATCGGAGTACATGCGCAGATCCACCGCATCCAGACCGAGCAGGTAGCGCAAGCGGAAGCCACCCCCCTTGATGCCCCTTGCCAAAGCCAGATCCTCCACCACCTCTGAGGCGAGGGCGCGATGCCCGCCAATGGCCTCATAGGCGCTGCGGCGAAACAGCATGAAGGGCCCTGCCGCGAACGCCACCTCTGAGGCGGGGTCGTTGGTGGCTTCGATGGGAAACCCCAGCCCCAGCAGGCTGGCCATGATCGGTTGCACCATCCACTCCGCCAGGCAGCCGCAGCCAAGCCGCGGCGCCAGGCTGAACAGATCCGCCTCTTCCCTGATCGCCTGAGCCAGTGCACGGCGCAAGGCCTCGGGCTGCAGTCGCACATCGGCATCAATGAACAGCACCCAGTGGCTACTCACCTGCTCCATGGCCCGGGTGCAGGCCCAGTTCTTGCCCACCCAGCGCTCACCGGCTGGACGGGGTCCGGCCCGGAGCAGTTCAAACGGCCGCTCAGCAGCGTTGCTCTCAGTCGCTGTGCGCATTGCCGTTTCGGTGGTGAGATCCGTGGAGTCGTCATCCACCACCAGCACCTGCCAGTCACGGCATGGAGTGTCACTGGCAAGCACGCTGGCTAGACAGGGACCGATGTTGTCGGCTTCGTTGTAGGCGGGGATCACCACACACAGCGAGGTGTCCGCTGGATCAAGCTCAGGCGCTGCCTCGAGACAGGGGGCGATCGAAAACACCCGCTGCAACCCCAAAAGAGCGATCAGCAGACCGGCGCAGGCGGCAAAAGCGGTGGCCACCAGCAACAGGGCAGTGATCAGCAGAGGGTTCAAGACAAGAAACGAATCGATCACTCCAGGAAATCACCCAGGGCTGCTGAACAAGCAACGCGAGTCCACAGGTCGCCACATCCAATGATTCAGTGCAACAGGTGTTGGCATGACAGCGCAGCTGAACAGACAGCTCAAAAAGCAAGGCAGGCTGGACAGCTTCGGAGGGTTTCAGCGTTGTGACTGACCTGCCTGGCCTCCAGATCCACGTCTATTTCTGTATCCCTGCGCTTCAGCGAGATGGCGCAGGAAAACGATCTGATGACGATCGGGGAGACCCGCCGCGGCGATCAGACCCAGCAGCCCGAACAGCAAGCCTGCAACAAACCACAGCCGGCTGTTGCGAGCCTTCTGCCGCGCAATCGTCGCGGCCAGGAAGGCGCTGGCCAGATGTGAAGCGGCAATCAACAGCAGCAGCATCCAGTCCATGGGCAGAGAGACAGGTCACTTCAACTAGCTAGCCACATCCACACCTCCTGGCTCAAGCTGCTGTCAACAACGGCTCGTACATCATGAGGGCATGGTTTTCGACCAGCAGCCTGTCTGAGCTGGAACCATCGAGATCCTGCCGGATCTGGAAAATCTGATTGTGCCTGGAATAGCCGCCCCAGATCTGTTGCTTGATCTGGTGATGACGCTCTTCCAGGGAGTAAGTCGATGAATAGTTGGTGTCACAGAAGAGCTCACCATGCAAATGCGTCTCATCCAGCCATAAGTGAATGCGAAAGCAATAGGCCGTGTGATTGGTCAACTGCAGATCGACATAGTTGTAAGCCAATGTTGCTCCAGCACCAAAAGGAATCGATCGATTCACATCAGGAAAAACATCAAACCCATGGCGCCATCGCTCGCTGATCGTGAGTGGACTGTGCCCTGCAATCCAGAATAAAAGATTCCCCAGTTGGCAAAGTCCCCCTCCCGGACCTTGAGCAATCCTTCCCTGTTTTAAAACCAATCCATCGAGATAGCCTTTGCTTCTGGTCGGCCGACCCACCAGCTTCCACACTGAAAATGTATCGCCGGGCCGCAACACAACTCGGTCCAATCGGGCAATAGCCAGCTCAAGATTCCTGCGCTTGTTGTGCTGAAGCTGAAGATCCACTCCTGGCAAGGGACGAAGAATCAACGACCGGTGACTGAACTTCAGATGCTTGATCAGCAGGGAGTCCGAACGGGCAGCCCAGCTCTGGCCACCCAAAAACCAGTGGACCTTTCTTTGTGCAATACGGAATTCTCGACCCAGCACATGCCGGATCCTGCTGCGCTGAATCGGTCGGGGAAGTTCAAACATGCCCATCAGAGGGCTGAATCAGAGATCAGCCACGAATTTTGAATGGCCACACAGAGACTCGCCCATTGGAGTCAATCGCCGCCAATGCGGTGTCATCTGGCTTCCAACACACCGCGCTGATCTTCTCAGCAGTGAAGGCTCCTCCCAGCGGATTGCCATCACCATTGTGATCAAGCAGCCAGACAAACACCGATCCATCCCTTGCACCTGAGGCCAGAATCCTTCCTTCATGCGCAAAAGCCAGGGTGGACACCGGTTCGGGATGAAGCACAAGCTGACCCGGCAGTGATCCTTCAGGACCATCACCTTGAAAGTTCCAGACAATGATCTGATCACTGCCACCGGTGGCCAGAAACTGACCGTTTTGATCAAACGCCAGCTGACTGGGCTTGCCTGGATAGCCGGTCATCTCAGCATCCTTGCCAGTTGATCGGCGCCAGAAATGCACGGAATTGTCCTGGCTGCCGCAGGCCACGATGTCTCCGCCGGGACTCAGCACCATGGAGACCAGTGATCCCTGCCATTTCAATTCCTGCGCAACTTGTTGCCTGGTGATGTCAAAGAAGCTGACCTTCCCATAACAAGCGCTGGCGAGCTCATAGGGCTTCGACCAGGCGATCGAACTCACAGTGCTGGGGTGTTCCTGAGTGCACCATTGTTCAACACCATCAGGGTGATAGATGTGAACATTTTTTGATGCGGCAACAGCGAGCATGTCGCCGCTGCCTGACCAAGCCAGATGCTCAACCCAGCCTCGCCCAGGCTTGATCGAGTGCAGGACTTCCCCTTGCTGACTATCCCAGATCAAGACACATCCATCCTGGCCGGATGTGGCGAAACGCTCCCCGTTCGGATGAATCGCCAAAGCCAGTAAACCGCCCTGGTGAATGTTGTTTTTGGACCAGATCAGTTCACCGGTCTTGCCTGCAAACAGAGACAATCCACCGGCAACATCACCGACCAGCAGATTATCTCCGTTGCCCGTCCATCCACAGGCCAGGGCGTAGTCATCAACCTGGGCAGTCCAACCCTCATGAAGCATGCCCTGGGGGGCAAATGTCTTCAGATCAGGCATTCGTCAAAGTCCTTGCGCATCTGGGCCTCATCGAGATTACGGCCGATGAACACGAGCTGATTGCAGCGCGGCGCATCTCCCCACTCCTGCCCCGGCTGCGCGGTGAACAACATGTGGACTCCCTGAAACACAACTCTGCGGGATTCGTTCTTGTAACTGATGAATCCCTTGGTCCGGAAAATATCAACGCCCTTTTCAGCCAGCAGTGTTCCAATCCACTGATTGAGCTTTTCAGGATCAACATTGCCCACACGCTCAATGGCGATGGAACCGACCTCATCGTAATGCTCGTGCTCTGCAACCCAGACGCGCTCTTTGATCGGGCTCACCGCTTGCCCAGCTTTGATGATCTTCAGGTCAAATTCCTCTGCGGTGTGCTGGGCATAGAAACCGATCGTTTCTGCGCTCTTGACTTCAAACAGAAACGACTTCGTCCCCTTCGAGTCCAACGCAAGGCTGAGATGTTGATTGGCAGCAATCGAATCACCTGGCTTGATGGATTGCGCGGCCTGGGCGAAGAGTCGAACACACTGCTCTGCGCTTTGCTTCAGCGCATCTTCATCAGCTTTCTGCCCGGGAATTGCAACCAGAGACATCTCAGGATCTGGGCCATCATCGAGAGTCATTTCATATTTCCCTGGCTCAAGCTGGTACACACCGGTCCACTCAAAGGGATATTCCGGCTCAAGGAAGGTGGGGCGACGCTCCAGAATCTGGTCAAGATCGAAGGCGCTCAGATTCAACACCGTCTCAACAGGCACTTCAGCCTGGGTGCTGCGCACCACACGGGCCATCGTGTTCATGTCTCGCAGGCGCGACTCCAGCTTCACGAGTGATTGCTCTGGAACAAGATCAGACTTGTTGAGGATCAACACATCGGCGAACGCCACTTGTTCAGAGCTTTCATTGCTTCGCTCAAGTTGTTGATCAATATGCGCAGCATCAATGAGCGTGACAATTCCATCAAGGGTGAATTCATCACGGATCTCATCATCCATAAAAAATGTCTGCGCAACTGGCCCAGGATCAGCAAGCCCAGTTGTTTCAACCAAGACGTAATCGAATTTGTCACGTCGTTTCATCAGGTTACCGAGAACCCGGATCAAATCGCCACGAACAGTGCAACAAATGCACCCATTCGACATTTCAAAAACCTCTTCATCAGCATTGATCACAAGCCCTTGATCAATGCCAACTTCTCCATACTCATTCTCAATCACAGCAATGCGCTTGCCGTGTTCTTCACTTAAAATTTTATTCAATAAAGTTGTTTTCCCAGATCCCAGATAACCGGTCAGAATCGTGACGGGTACTTTTTGATACATTCAGACTCATCAGCACGCTATTTTTAAACGCTAATGAGCTTGGGCAGCCTTCGCGATAATGATTATCATTTTTTTGATTGAGCTCGATTGAGCTCTGAACTTCAAACTCCCCCTGGCTTTCAGAACTGAATGGCTTCTGTGTTTTCGCGTCTGAGCGCAATGTCGCTCTTGCTTGGCTTGGTGGCCTGCGGAGCTCCCAGCGTCAACAACACCGATCCAACCCAAAGCAAGGGAGTAAAAGTGGTCACCACGTTTCTACCGATCACACTGTTCACTGAAGCGGTGGCTGGTGACTGCGCAGACGTCACGGCCTTGATCCCACCCAATCTGGGGCCCCACGACTTTCAGGCCACACCCTCCGACCTGACAGACCTCAGTGGGGCGAACGTGCTGGTCAAAAACGGGCTCGGTATGGAGGAGTTCCTTGATGATCTGATCAGCTCCGCTGACAACAAGGATCTGGTGGTGATTGACTCCAGCACTGGCGTGAAGACCATCAAAGCGGCTGGAGGTGGTCATCACGATGATCATCACGATGATCACCACGCCGATGACCACCACGATCACGGCCATGGACACAGCCATGGTGAATACGATCCACACATCTGGCTAGACCCGGTTCGCGCCGCGCAGCAAGTCGAGAACATCAGAGATGGTCTGGTCAAAGCCGATCCCAGTTGCGCCGATGGTTACAAAAACAATGCAGATCAGTTCACCGCCAAGCTCAATGAGCTGAACACGGAGTTCACCGCCAAGCTCAAGCCCTACAACGGCAAGACGTTCGTGGCCTTTCACGACTTCGCCACCTATTTCGCCAACCGTTATGGCCTGAAGGCGGAATTTCTGGTTGACCTGCCGGAGATGAATCCCAGCCCTGCGGATCTGCAACGGGTTGCGGCTCAGGTCAAAAACTCAGGACTGAAAGCCCTGCTCACCGAACCTCAGGAAGGCAACCGCTCCTTCAATGCCTTGGCGAAAGATCTAAGGGTGAATATCGTTGAATTCAACCCTCTGGAGACAGGCTCAGCAGAGTCGGCCAAAGTGCCTGGAACTTATTTTGAGGTGATGCGCTCCAACGTCAACAATCTGGTCAAAGCCATTGGGGACTGACGTTTAATGCACAGCCCGGTAGTGGTGGTGAGCGACTTGTCGGTTGAACGTTCAGGTCGACTCGCTGTGGACAAGGTCTCATTCGAACTGCAGAGTGAGAGCGAGACCGCCGTGGTTGGACCCAACGGTGCCGGTAAGAGCACTCTGGTGGCCGCCTTGCTGGGCCTGCTGCCCCGAACAGCAGGTCGAGTGCAGATTCTTGGTCAACAGCTCTCGCCCAATGGCGACCTTCCCGGTGCCATCAGATCCCAGATCGCCTACGTGCCGCAGAGTCTGGCCTTGCAGGGGCGCTTCCCTTTGAGCGTGGCGGAGTTTGTCGGCTTCGGGTTTGACCCGCCAGGGCCACGTTGGCCCTGGCAGCAACATCGCAAACGCAAAAATGCCATTGAGAAGGCCCTTGATCGCACCGGTTGCATCGATCTGCGCAACCGTCTTCTCAGTGAACTCTCTGGGGGTCAGCTCAAACGCGTGATGCTCTCGTTCTGCGTTGTGCGACCCCGTCAACTGCTGGTGCTCGATGAAGCACAGGCAGGCCTTGATGTGCCATCGAACGAACGCTTTCAGCAGCTGCTGCTTGAGCTGCGGCGTCAGGAGGGATGGACCGTTCTGCACGTGTCTCACGATCTCGACATGGTGCGTCGCAGCAGCGACCAGGTTCTCGGACTGAATCGTCGCCTCTGCTGCAGTGGTTCACCAGACCACACCCTGACTCCTGAACGTCTCGTTGATCTGTATGGACCCAACATGGTTCCGTACAGGCATCAGTGTCATGGTTGACACTCAAGCGCTGGCGCTTGTTCTCGCTGAACCCTTCATGCAGCGCGCCCTGATCGGCGGCCTGCTCACTGGAGCGCTTGGCGGTTTGCTGGGCAGTGTTGCCGTGCTCAGGGAACTGTCGTTTTTCAGCGATGCCCTGGGGCATTCCGCCCTGCTGGGCATCACGGTGGGAATCCTGATCGGCGTGAATCCCACGCTGGTTCTGATCCCCTTCGCGGTGGTGTTCGCCATCCTGGTGAATCAGCTGGTGGAGCGCAGCTCCCTCCCAACGGATGCCCTGCTGAACATTGTGTATTCAACGTCTCTTGCGGCTGCAATTTTGTTCCTCAGCCTGGTGGAGAGCTATCGGGGCGGAATCCGCCAGCTGCTGTTTGGAGACATCCTCGGGGTCAGCACTCTGGACCTGATCGTGATCGGCATGCTGCTAGCCGCTGCATTGATCTATCTGTGCCTGAGCCTGCGTGCTCAGGTTCTGCTCACCCTCAATCAGGAGCTGGCGGGTGCAGTTGGTGTCCAGACCCGATGGCATCGACTGGCCTTCATCGTGCTGCTTGCTGTTGTGGTGGCGGTGTCGATCAAAGCCGTCGGTGTGCTTCTGATCAGTGCCTTTGTGGTGATCCCTGCCTGTGCCGGGCGCCTGCTCTGTCGTCGTTTTCCGCTCTACGTTTTCGTCTCCTCGATCTTGGGAGGCACCTGCGCATTACTGGGGTTGTTGGCATCCGGACTCACCAACCTTCCCTCAGGCCCCTCGGTGGTGATGGTGCAGTTCCTGGGATTCCTGATTGCCCTGATCCTCAGTTCACGCATCTTCAGGCGGCCATCAACGACAGCACTTGACCCCCAAATTTGAGCGAGGCCGATAGGTTCTCGTGGCAACCGATCAGCTTCCATGAGCGTCGCGACATGTCCCAGCACCGGTGCGGTCACGGGCCTCAGGGAGACGCTCGACTTCTTCAGTGACCCTGGCTTCGCCAGCAAACGCTTTGCAGCCCATGGCGATGTCTTTGAGACCCGCCTGCTGGCTCAGCGCATCGTGTTCATCCAGGGTGAACGGGCGATTTCCGATCTGCTGAAGCAGGGAGCAGCCCTCGAGGGTTGGTGGCCGGACAGCGTGCGTCAACTGCTCGGCAGCCGGTCGCTGGCCAACCGCAGCGGCCCCGCTCACAAAGCCCGCCGCCGCGTGGTGGGGCAGCTGTTCTCCAGCGGCGCACTCAGCCGCTACACCCCATCGATCCAGGGTTTGATCGAGGAACTGATCCTTGAGCTGCAGCAGTCTGAGACTCCGCAGCCTCTGGCCGCCAGGATGCGACGCTTCGCGTTCGCCGTGATCGCCACCACCGTGCTGGGGCTGGACGCCAGCGATCGCGATGCTCTGTTCGCTGATTTCGAGATCTGGACCCAGGCCCTGTTCTCCATTCCACTGGCGATACCGGGAACTCCCTTTGCCCGGGCACTGGCTGCACGGGAGCGGTTGCTCACCCGGCTGAAAACGGTGCTGCAACACAGCGACTCCAGCCAGGGAGGGCTGGATCTGCTCAGCGGCGGGCTCGATGAAGTCGACATGCCACTGGCTGACGACGACCTGGTGGAGCAGTTATTGCTGCTGTTGTTCGCTGGTTATGAGACAACGGCATCATCACTGAGCTGTCTGTTCCGTGCTCTGCTGCTCAACCCGGACGTTGAGCAATGGCTGCTGCCAGAGCTGCTGTCATCACCCTGGCCTTTTGAGGCCTCGCATCGATCACCCCGCCTGGATGCCACGGTTCTGGAAGTGATGCGGCTGACGCCACCGGTGGGAGGTTTTTTTCGCCGCAATCTGCAGCCGATCCGGTTGGCCGATGTGGAGATTCCCCAGGATCGGGTGATTCAGGTGGTGCTGGGTTCCAGAACTGCAGAGGAAAGCAGCGACATCGCCGCATTCAGGCCGCAGCGTCATCTGGATAGGTCGTTCAATCAAACCCTGCTGCCCTTCGGAGGCGGTGAGCGGGTCTGCCTCGGTAAGGCCCTGGCCGAACTGGAGATCAGGCTGATGACCGTGGGGCTGATCCAGAAGCTGCAGCTGCGTCTTGTGCCCGATCAAGATCTCTCGTTGAAGCAGATTCCCAGCCCGACCCCTCGTGACGGGCTGCTGGTGAGCGTGAAACCACGCCAATGAACAACCCTGCGCAAGCCGTTAGGACGCCTTGGAGGAATTGTGCCGACGGCGCCTGGCCCGGCGTGGATTGCCTGCGGCCTGGGAGCTCTGCCTGAGATAGATCTTCCGGCCGTTGGCGTCCAGGCGGTAAAGGCCTCCGCGTGGCCCCTTGTGAACCAGATCATGCTGATCGGAGGCAACCGCCTGAAGGGTTCGTTCCTTCAACGATTGAGCATCATCCGTGGCCAATTGTTGATCGGATTCTCCGAAAAACAACGACTTCAGAAACCCAAAGACGCCCTTAATCATGGAAGGGTGAAATGCTTCCCTACTTAAACGTCACCGTCAAGACCCTGAAGATCACAGCTGTTGACCGATGAAGATGAACGCGACCCAATCAAGCCGATAAGCTTCACCGTTCCTCAATGATTTGATCACTCTGCATCAGTCTGTCCAGCAGATCAGGATCGCCGACGATCACACGCCGGCATCCGTCTTGCCCGATATAAGTGAGACGGCCGGCTTCATCAACCCTGAGGGCGGTCAGTGGCGTGATCAGCTCCGGTTCCAGCAAGGGGCTGTGCAGCAGCAAGACTCCATCGTCTTCTGCCAGCACTGGAAAAACACGTGCGCTTCATAAAAAAGTTCCCAAGGTTTTCACCTCAGGAACTGTTGCTCTCATGAACTTCTTAACCGCGACAAGACTCTTACAGCAACCGGAATCTTCACAGGGGGAAAACCGCCTGTACTGGGTCGGTTGTCCAGACAGCGGCAGACGCAACTCCTCCACTGCTCGACAGATCAACAAACAACTAAGCAACCCAGCGGTCAGTGTCCATGATCGTTTTGATCAGCAATCCAAGGCGCTTGAACTCAGCAAAATTAAGATCTTTCACAGCTTGATCAAGACCACAATCAACCCAATCACCATCACGTTTCTCATAGATCGTGAAGTCCTGATCGAGCGACTCACGCCGAATGCAGTAGGTGAGTCCGTCGTCATGCAGAAACTCAGCCGAGTGAAGTTGCAAAGCCATACATCGCGAGCCACAGAGGCTGTCTGATTGGCCCGGAGCGTAAAACTCAGCGCTTCAGCTCCAGAACCAGGCACGCCGTCTTCACTCTCCAGGGATCCACCTGGAACAGGCAATGCGCCTTCATGCTCATTGCTTTTGTAGCGACCGACACCAAAACTGTGCTTATCGAGATCGGAGGCGCTGATGACAGCCGACACTCCACCCAACCAGATTCCAGAAGTCTTCTGACTTTCCGGCCCCCTGCTCCAACAGTTTCCACCCATCCGTGAGGCTGGTCCTTCGACAGGCAGACATCAGGCGCGCCACGTCGATCGACACTCCATTGCACCGCCGCAGGTGCCTCGGAGCCGCATCAGCCCCACCTCTGGACGTCATGGCCCCAGGGACGCCGCAGCCAGTTGCTTCGCACTCCTTCTTTCATCCCGACCTGATGGAGTGAAACCATGCGAGAACGAGCGAGTCAGGCCGTCTCTTCCATCCGGAAGGGGCGGCCTTCCGTTTTGGATGCATCACGCCTGACCGTTTTGGCCGCCACGATTGGTGGCCGATCAACACCCCCTTGAGGCCATGCATGACCCCCGCGCTGCGCTGCTGCAGCACAACCGCGGACACTGGAAGGGGTGCTTCATCCGGCTGGGCAGCAGCGGCAACGAGGACGATCGTTTCCCGACATCGCTGAAAGTGCAGGAACGCGATGGCGTGATCGAAAACTCCCTCACCTATCTCTCTTCCGGTGAGCAGCGGTCGATGAATTTCGAAACCGTGCCGTTCACGATGCAGGTGAATTCAAGTGGCGACTGGTCACTCGGCCCGAGTGCGATCACTCCTCTGGCCTGGGTCGGAGAACTGAGCGTCGTCCATGGCGAAGAACGGCGACGGGTTGTTGCACGCCATGGATTCCATGGTCTGGATCAGGTGGTCTACATCGTTGAAACCAGACAAGACAATGAACCAGCGGCACCGGCTCAGCCACTGCAGTGCATGACAAGGACCAGCGGCAACTGGGTGATCTGGCAACCCGAGCCGAATGTGGAGCTCTTGCTCGATGCCAGAGATCGGCAAATGGGAGACGCCACAGCCTGCGGCCTGCGCTGGATCACTCCCCAGGGGCAAACCCATCAGATCGTGCGGCGCTACGACGCCAACGGATACCTCGAGCCCCTCTCAGAAACAGACATCTGGGGATGACGATTCGGAGCGGTCGGCTGCAGACATCATCCAGCGTGGATTGTTGGCTGAATTCAATCCAGTTCCCAGCATTCACTGCCATTCCTGGTCATCAGACACACCAGACTCGACTCCCTACTGATCACCCGATAGGTGTGCCCATCTGCATCACTTTTGGATCTTGCATGCCAAAGAGCGTGGTCTTTGGTGTTGTGTAAGTCGGTCTGATGCCAGCCTGCATCGGTCAGCTCTTCGATCTGAAACACAACATCTCTTGGAATCTGTTTTCAAGATGTGCGGCTGAAACAGACATCTCGCGAAGCAACCGAAAGATGTCGGGATTGATTCATGCCCATTCGCAGTTGATCAAGCGATCAGACTGAATAGACCTGATCAGCAGGCGATCCCGGTTTCAAACTGTCTAAGGCAGATGCATTGCCCTGCATGCGGTCTCGGCGAGCAGCGCATCTCTGGGCCCAGACCGCACCTCCCCTTGCTTTGCATTCCGTTACAAAAGGCTGTAATATTGATTAACAAGCAAAAAGCTCATGAGTTCTTCAACTCCTACCCAAGATCAGTGGTATCAAGATGCAGCTGCTAGCCAGATCAAGGGCGAGCGCATGGTGCGTGCAGAACTCTTGAACGGTCGCGTTGCCATGCTCGGATTCGTAGTGGGTGTACTCACCGAAGCACTGACCGGCCACGGCATCGTCAGCCAGATCACCTTCGGAATGTTGGGCCTCAGCTGAGCTCTGCTAATCACCTTCAGTCAATCCACAGCACCTCCTGAGCAACTGCTTAGAGGTGCTTTTTTGATGGGAACCTTCCGAACTGAGCCGTTTGAAAGATCCCGGAGGGTACCTAAATTTCAAGAGAACGGCTGCAGAAACGATGGCGCTTGTTTACAGCCAGTGGGCCGGTCCACTGCTCGACACCATCAACGCCGACATCGCCAATACATCGACACTGGCGTCGAGTCTGCTCACAGCCATCGTCTACGGAGCTGATCTGTTCGGCGACGAAGCCAAGTTTTTAACCGGCAACTTCGGCTTCGACGGATACATGGGCGTCCCACGCCTGATGGGTGCCAATGCAGAACAGGCGGCTGCGGAATTCAATGTGGCCTGGCAGACCCTTGATCCGGCTCTGAACCCATCCCTCAGGGCACTCACATCCGCCGCGAGCCTGGTGGGCGCGAGCGGCACTTATGCCACCAGACTGCTGCTCGCTGACACCATGCCACTGGTGTTCAGCTTTCCCGTGCTGCCCTCGTCCCTGGATGCCGACGGCAGTGACTTTGAAGTAACCCTCAGTGACGGCACAACGGTGACCCCCCAGATCGCGGGTCTGTTGCCGAACCTTGAGTACAACGAACGCCAGACTGTCGTGATCGATGGCGACTTCGGCAATCGCATCACACCTGGCAGTCCCGGTGCGAAGTACCCGATATCGGTAGCGATCGTCAACGACGGCACACCGCTGCAGATGATCGGCAGATCAGGGCCGGTGAACGCCGTTGGCCTGTCGATCGACAGCAGCAACTCCTACGTGGCAGGTAACGGGCCTCGACTGGTATCCGCGAAGCTCAATCGGTACAGCGATCTGGGAGAGGGCGGACCCGTCGGTGTCGGTTCTGCATCACAACACAACAGTGGCTCCGATTCCTACGGCGATCAGGCGCAGTACCGGTTACGGCTGTACACCAGCGCTGGTTTTTCACCAGACGGCATCGCGAGCCTGATGCCGAATGACTTCAGCCGATTTTTCCAGCTGAAGGCAACTGCGGAAAGCGGAGAGAACATCACCATCACTGAAACGGGAGTGTCCTATGCCATCGGGAATCAGGGCAGGATCACCGTGGTCGGCCTCGCTGATCTGGCAACGGCAGGCACTCCTTTGAATGCGGCTTATGTCGAGGACCATGACAACTACTACGACGTCATCCTTGAAGGTGATCTGAATGCCATCAAGGCACTCAGTGCCGTGCGCATGCCATCCGGAAATGGCTACAGCGCTGTGTACAACCCCGGTGGGCCCGGCAACAGTGCCGATGCTCTCGGTGCCGCTCCGGGACCCTTCACCGTGCCCAGCCAGGACCACAGCATTCCGATCAGCTTCGATCTGGACGGTGCCAGGCAGGTCACCTTTGTGGAAACCGACGGTGCCGTCCTGCGCAATCCCTGGAATCTCCGGCCTGTGGGAGATCTGCTGGGTACTGCTGTCGAAGACACGCTGACAGGACAGACAATCCTGGCTTACATCGATCCTCAGGATCGTCGCTTCTTCAGCAGTTTCGAGGCGTCACCCTCAACAGCAACAGATTTACCAGGCCAAAGAACTCAGCTGTCTGCCATTGATCTAATCGATATCAGGGAGATTGATGCGCCGAGTGATGTAACCGTTTCAGGATCCTTTAGTCGATCAGCTGCAGACAACTCCGTTCTTCAGTGGTATTCAGTCAGCGACGACGAGGGCACGGTTGTGGATCCACTCAGCGGAGCAATCCTCAAACCCGGCGAGCCTGGATATGCCGAAGCAGCAGGCCGTCGCGCCGATCTGATCAGCGACAACACCCTGGAGTTGACCAACTCCACGATCGCTCCCTTCAGCATCACCCTGGAGAGCGGTGCGATCTATGCACCGTTGATCATCAATCAGACGAGCGGTGAGCGCTATTTCGCCTTTGCCGCGGCCAACCCCGACAAGATCGGGCATTTCACCGGATTCGGCGCCAATGGATGGGGCATGGAGGATGGCTACGAAGGCGGCGATCGCGACTATGACGACCTGATTGTGCGTTTCAGCCTGGGAGTCTGAACGACACTCTCAAGTCCAGACCAATCTTCCAGTCACTCATCCTTGGTCTGGCCTGACGCAGCGATCCTGGCGTCCGCCCAGCGCGCAAAGAAATAAACCCCCACAAACAAGGGCGTGTAAGCCAGCCACATCCGTTCAGGAGCCAGACCGCTGTTGTTGATGACAGTCAGTCCGCCATATCCCACCAGGAAATAGATCCCAGCCCGTCGAAGGGCACCCACCTGCTTGGGATTCATGTCACAGCCAGCGATGAACCCATCCTAATGAGCCGAACCACGATGCAGAACTCACAGACTGTCGCGATTGCCACGACCAAAGCCGGGCTGGACGTCAACCATGCATCCAATAGCAGGCACCCCATGACCAAAGACCAAGCGATTGCACTGATTGGAGCCGCGGTGGATTACAGCCGCCAGCGCTGCAGAGTTCTGCACAGCACCGACCGTCGCGTCGATGCCGATGCAGTTCGCAGTGAATTTGAGGAATGGCTGAACCCCTCCGGAGATTGCCTGCCATTGATGCCCTGCCCGCTTCCGGAGGAGAATTAAACGCGCCATGTAGCGGCGCGAACGACCTCACTGTTGACCAGCCTGCTATAAAAATCGTGTTGAGACTCTCAACATCGTTCACCTCGTCCCTGGCGAGGCGCAGTTCGACTCAGGCCATGGAACGGGGACCTGAGCTTGCTTCGAGGAACCACCATGACACTGACCTACCGCGGCCAGAAGTACGCGCAGAACACCGCTGTCGCCAAAAGCAGCGATCGTCCTGAACTCGTGTACCGGGGCCAGAAAGTGGCCAGATGAGTTCCGCCGAACTCCGGCACAACGCCCTGCTCCGTCAGGGCTTTTTTCATGCCTGTGCACCAACCCCTGAAACTCACCTGCAGGCTTCTGCTGCTGAGCCTTGGCTTCGCCATCACTGAAGCGGCCACCAGGGTTCATGCCGACAGCACGATCGCCCATTGCCAACTGAGCAATCACAACCCTTCTGTTTCGCTCCAATCCGGTCCGTGTCGGTTCAGCCAGCGCCAGGGCAACGTGACCATCATGTTCCGCGAACAGACCTTCAACTTCCCGTACAGCGAAGCGGGACTGCGTTATCAGCGCAGCAACAGCACAACAGGCATCCGCTTCGACATGTCCGGAGGAGCCACGATCGAAGTGCTGTGGCGATGAGGCCAGGGCCATGGATGGCCTGGCAGCGTTGCCTTCAGGCCATCAGCAACTGATAGGCGTCATTGACCCTGCGAAAAGCATCTGCCGATCCACCCAGATCGGGATGATGCAACTTGACCAACGTCCGGAATGCCTGCTTGATGGCCTCCTGTGAGGCATCCGTCTTCAAGCCAAGAACCGACAGCGCTTCGGAACGCGCATCACCCGATCCACTGCGCCCCTGCTCGCTTGGCTCTCGATCCGTCGCTCGTTGATCACTGCGCGTCCGCCGACCGCTGCTGCCGGCGTGGCGATGATCTTGGCCCTGCCGATGACGGTGACGGAGTTCCGCCACCACTCTGCGTGGATCCTCATCAAGCCATTCACTGGCCCGTACCCCATAGAGGGCAAACGCCGCCAGCACCGCCGCGGTTTTCTTCGTGGACTTGCCCCCCACGGCAGCCAACAGATCAGTGCCAAGGCCACTGACCACCCGGTCAAGCCTCTGGCTCAAGCTGAGCTGAGAGTGAAAGCTGCTGCGATTGAGCTGGTCGATCAGCTGTTCAAGGCCGTGCTGGCGCAACGCACTCCAACCCGGCTGCATCGCCAGAGAATCTCCCCAGCGCTGCACCTGCGCAGAGTTCACCAGAGTCGATGGCTGTTGCCGGTTCCAATCACGGTCCGCATCACGCTGAGATCGCTGCCACTGCTGCCGGTGCAGACGATCAAGCTGCTGATGCAATCGCTGCACCTCTCGGCGCAGAGCGTCGTTTTCGCGCAGCAAAGCTTCCACATTGCTGGTGACACGTTCAGCGTGGTTCTGCCGGTTGCGATCGTCACGGGCTGACGATGACGGCGACCACTGGCGCGGATCAAAGCCCATGAAAACCGCGCGACGGCGACCGCTTCAGCGAATGCAAAGAGACTACGAGCCAAGGCGATGGGAGCGGGCACCATCCTTTGATGCTGACGGCAGGATGGTGCTCAACTGCAATTCGGCCCTTGGCGACTTCTCTGGTGACCGGTGCCAACAGGGGAATCGGTCTTGCTTACTGCCAACAGCTCCACGCTCGTGGAGACAAGGTGATCGCGGTCTGCCGTCAGTCCAGCGAAGAACTGGATGCCCTTGGCGTACGGGTTGAATCAGGAATTGAACTCACCAGCCCCGACTCGATCGCTGCATTGGTCAATGGACTGGCTGGCCAACAGCTGGACACAGTGATTCTTAATGCAGGTGTGCTGCAGTCAATGGGGCTGAGCGACCTGGACCCGGATGGCATCCGCCAGCAGTTTGAGGTCAATGCATTGGCACCTCTTCTGCTTGCCAGGGCGTTGATTCCGCTGATGCCTGAGGGATCAAAACTGGTACTGATGACCAGCCGCATGGGGTCGATCGCAGACAACAGTTCAGGGGGCTCTTACGGCTACAGGATGTCGAAAGTGGCGCTGAACATTGCTGGCAAATCGCTCGCAGTTGACCTGCAGAGCCGAGGCATTGCCGTGGCGATACTGCATCCTGGCCTGGTCAAGACTCGGATGATCAGATTCAACCCCAACGGCATCAGCCCGGCGGACTCTGTCAACGGACTGATTGCACGAATTGATGAACTGACTCTTGAGAACAGTGGCAGCTTTTGGCACGCCAACGGCACAGTGCTGCCTTGGTAAAGAACAGCAGTTTCCATCAAAAAACCCCTGCATTTAGCAGGGGCTTATTAAAATCAGCAGCCGTTACTGCTGATTGAATTCGATCAGAAATAGTTGCTGAGAGCGTCCAGCGATGACCAAAGGTACTTAACAACGATGTTGGCACCTACTCCAAGGGTCGCGATGAACGCACCGAAGAGAACCAGTTGGACGTATCCAACGCGATCTTCCGGTGCCCAAACATCATGCTCCTGAATGGTTTTCAACCGAGGCCAACCTGGGAAAGGATTCCCTGACCTGTCAGAAGCTCGGTGCCGAGACCGATCACAAAGCCCATCATTGCCAGACGGCCATTCCACTGCTCAGCGAAGGCGGAGAAACCAAATTTTGCGTTGTCCATCGGGAAGAATCGCGTGTGCACCCTTTGTAACAGATTGTGTCACCCCTGTGTGGGTTGAGGTGCAATTGATTAGTTCGCCAGACGCTTGAACGGAGACAGGCTGCTCAGCGATGGACCCGCAAATACCTGCCAAACCTTCGCTTCAGGACATTCTGCTGCGAGGCCTACGCATTGCCGCAAGCAGCGTTGCGATCGTGGAACTGTTGCGCAGCCACTGGAGCGGGGGAGTCCTCGCGGCCATGGCCTGGCTTCTGTTCACGCAGGTCGAGAGATTGCGTGGCTCTGCAGGAGAAAACAGCCAAAACGCAAACCGCTGAGCGTCTCATGACAGGCCCGATCCCGATCGAACAGGTCGCTGCCTTTGCTGAAGGCCCGTTTCAGGGCAACCCTGCGGCTGTCTGCCCTCTGCAGACCTGGCTACCGGATCAGCTGATGCAGGCGATCGCCTCTGAGAACAATCTCTCCGAGACCGCCTTTTATGTGGGCAGCGAAGGTCACTATGAGCTTCGCTGGTTCACCCCCACCTGCGAGGTGGATCTCTGTGGCCACGCCACTCTGGCGGCTGGCCATGTCGTGTTCCAGCGTGAACCCGGCCTCGAGATTGTGCAATTCAGCTCCAACAGCGGACCACTGACGGTTCGCCGCAATGGACGGCAGCTCACTCTCGACTTCCCACTGCAGCCCGGGAAACCGTGCGCCACCCCGACCGGACTCAATCAGATCCTTGGCACCGACATCGTCGCCTGTCTGCAGGCCATGGATCTGATGGTGGTGGTCGCAGATGAGCTTGAGGTCGAGGTGATCAAGCCTGATTCGGAGGCTGTCGCCGCTCTTCCTGGCCGGGGTCTGATCGTCACAGCACCAGGTTCGGACTCGGGCGTTGATTTCGTCAGCCGGTTCTTCGCTCCGTCATGCGGCATCGCAGAAGATCCCGCGACCGGCTCAGCACATTGCACTCTGACGCCTTACTGGGCTGATCGACTCGATCGCACAAGTCTGGTTGCCCGTCAGCTTTCAGCTCGAGGGGGACTTCTGCACTGCGCATTGGCGGATGAAAGAGTGTTGATCAGCGGCCGTGTGATCCCTTATCTCAGTGGTGTGATTCACATCGACGGATAACACGTCGATCAACGCAACAACGACGAACCTGCGTCGACATTGCCTCAAGGGATGTCGACTGGCACCGCCAATCAACGCCGCGCAAGCCAAGACCAGACGAACCAGGCAATCACGCCGAGCAACACCCAGGGCAGCAATGCACGCAACACAATCACGGCGACGAACACAACCAGCAGACTCACAGCACCACGCTTGACCAGCGCCTTGCTGTCGTCGGTCATGTACCGCCAGCGGGGGATCAGCGGCACGGCATCAACGCAAGAGCAGTGTTGAATTTAGGAGATGCAGCGCAGATCACTCCTCCCAGGCTTTGTTGACTCACGGGCCTGCCTGTTCGTTGTTGAACTGATTGAGCCCACAGAGCTCTGCAGCGTGGTTGTAGTGAGGGTCAAAACGATCCCAACGGAAGCTGCGCGGGTCATATCGACTGCGACTTCGATCCACGGCCGCATGCGTGGTCAGGCGCGTGATGGGGATCCCGAATGTCGCTTGCCAAAGCAACACCTGCTCTGCGAGCGATTTGTATTGCGCGTTCGTGTAACCGGAATGGCCATGCGAGTCTCCGCGACCATCCGACGGCGTCACCAAGCTGACATGCAAAGCGATGTTGTTGATCGATCCCACGCTGCCGGGACGATCCCGCATCGTGATATCACCAAAGGCCGACATGCCGCTGCCGTAGGCACGCTTCCGATCAGGAACGATCCGTACGCGGCGACCATCCCGGCCAATAAGCATGTGATAACTCACCTGCTGATCATCGTCAGGATGATTGGTCTTAAACAGGCCAAGGGCCTGAGGCTCGCTGATCACTGTTTCGTGCAGCACGATCACCATCGGCTTCACCTGCAACACACGCCCCCACGAATCCCTGGCCTTGCGTTCTCCGAAATTGGTTGGATGCGCCAACTGAACATCTTCCGCAGCAAGACCGAGACGTTGTTCACAGGCCTGAATCTCCTCCAGTGACGCTGCAGCGACACGGCTATCGCCCAGGCGCATCAGAGGGGGCCGATCCAGAGATGGCAGAACTCCAGCAGCCGTATCAGACACACCTGAGCCCCCGGAATCGCCGTCCAAAAGCGAACAGCTGCCAAGGCCAATCACCAGTGAAATCACCAGCTGATGCGGCACTGATCTCATCACAGCATTGGGCACGTTCAATGCATGGCCAACAATCTCATGCTTGATGAAATTCTCAACAACAGCGACATCAATCATCTTGGTGTTCAAGCAAAGCAAGGCATCTACCTACAAATCGAGCAATTCATCAATCCATGAATGAATCAACTCATCAATCAATCAATCGATCAGAAGATCAACGAGATTTCTGGAGCGACTTCAGTGAATCAAACAACAGACACAACGAGGGCATTCAGGTTTTCAACGACAGGTCTTCAAGGTCAGGGCTTCATTGCCGCAGAGAAGAAACTGTTTTGCCCCTTTGCGGCCTCACGATCACTGCACCGATTGCATCAGGCATGGAGCGAAGGTAACGCGTGAATGATCGCGAACGCATCACGCCTCGACCGGGGGCTGCATGGATGGCATCCAGCCGAGAACCATCACGAACCAGAATCCCGGTGTGGCTCACATCAAGACCTCCGACCCGCGTTGCCACAGCAAAAATATCGCCGGACTGAAGACTGGGAAGCGCATCGATGCAATTAAACAGAGCAGGCGATTGCAGGGCGGGGTATCGATCGAGATGGCTCGACATGAAATTGAGCGACAGATTGCGCATGGCCTGCCCAGTCTTGGAAATAATGCTGACGTGTGCAATAACCAATCTCGCCGTTTCGGTAGCGAAGGCGCCGGGTCCGTTCAGCGAAACCATTAAACGAATCAGCCGACACGATGGCGTGAAGCTGTTCGACAAACAGCATGCAATCGAATTGGGTCAGGTCGAGACGCAACCGTTCTCGACCGGATTGATCGAGAGACATGGCCAAATAGGGGCTGCCAAGAAAGAACTCAGCTAGATGGGCCATCGCCTCATTCACAGGCAATCCTCGGATCAGGAATCGAGCATGTTCAAACTTTGACCTGGTGCCTTCAACAACAACGCTCTCTTCAATGGATTGCGACAAGCTGGACGTGGCATCACCAGCAGGCTGCTGCTGAAGATCGCCTGACGGAATGATCTCCGATTCCTGCTGAACGAGAGAAAGAGAAAGCGTTGTCAGCCCAGCGAAGAGCAGCGCAGTGAAGTCCACATCGGCACGCTTGAAGAATTCTCGCTCTCACGTCTCGGATGCTTATTCACTGGGCTCCGGCATCGCCTCAAACTTGCTTCGCATGCCGCCGCCGACCGAGAGGCTCAATCCAGTGTTCAACCACATCCCGATGCTGAAGCCACTGAGGCGGAACACGGCAACCGAGGTTGACAACACCATCATCCATCAAGCGCCCCAGGCGGACTGCAGCGGCCTCCTCGGCTCGAGAAAAAACGTGTTGATGAGAAGCCAGCCAATCCACCTCATCTTCCGTAATCACCCCTGTGGAAAGGCTTTCAAGGAATAATTCACCGAGGGTCATCGGAGCTTTGTAACGAAGTTGTTACATCATGTCGCTCGCGACAGGCCACCGCGAGTGCAACCGCAGATCAGCCGGACAAGCACTCTCGCGAACAGTCGTGACATTTTTTTAAGCTTCCTTCAACAATCGGCTGTTTCATGCAGGTCAATCTTTCTCAGCAGTTCGAAGCCGAGTCGCTCAAGCGGATGATTGATGCCACCACTGATGTGCATGAACTTCAATTTCTGGCACGGGAACTCACTGACCTCTATTTCCGCCAACGGGCTGCCACCGCCTGGGTTGTCTCAGAGCAATAACCACGAATCGCCTGCATCACAGGCGAATCAGCATTGCCATCGAGTGATCGACGTGGGACGAACGTTCCAGCCGTTGTTTCTCAAGCTGAAAGGCCATCACAGCGTGAGCAGAGAAGCGAAGCGCCGACAAAACAGCCAGGCCCATGCAGAGCGGACAGTGAAGTAATCCCATCGCTCAAGCCTGGGATCGAGATCGCCCATTCAAACGATTGCTTGCCATTTCTTGACCTGAATACCTGAAAACCAGAGGATCAACTTCTTATCGCTCTCGTTATGCGCGCATTCAGCATCGCTCTGGTCACAGCCACTGGTTTGCTGGCAGCAACCATCGCTGTCGAGGCCAAAACCACCAGAAGCTTCAGTGGTTCAAGCCCAGCGGAAGTTGAAAAGAATGCCCGCAAAGCTGGTTTCAGCTACCCGGATGGGGACATGAACTGCTCCAGCAGGTGCAGTCAGCGCTGGGCCAAAGATTGAAACAGATGCAAGCGAAACACTGAACAAGTCCTCATCGAGGACGCTCACTTGCCGAAGGCCACCGTGCAGACCGCATTGACCAACTGAGCCTGGCCGCGGTTTTCAGCGGCATGCCCGTTGAGATATCCACTGGTGCAGTCGGCACTCATCGGTGCTCCATCAACGTTGAACATCACGGTGGATCCATTCGCCCGGATGCTGTCGTAATCAAGTTGATAAGCACTGTTCGGCACAGCAATCGTTCGATTGTTCGAATGAAATGCCGAGCTGATTAACCCACCAATCACGGCAGCACCCGCCAGAGCGCCAAAGCTGTTCCAATTCCAGCGGTTGTGATATTGATGCCCATACCATTGACCGTGGTGCCCGTACCAAGCACCACCTGCATAACGCCGGTGGTAATGGAAATCAGCATGAACAGAGTGATGGTGGGAGCCACCTCCCGAGTGGTGATGGTGTCCGCCTCCGTGGTGATGCCCAGCCCAAGCGACAGGTAGAGCCAGTGGCTGGAGAGCGCAGAGAGCACCCACCAACATCTTCATCACTCTGCGGGACAGCATCGGCGCGACTTCAGTGAGAGCGTTCACTGACTGCTTAGCCACGCAGTAGCCACGCTGCATTGAGCCTGGCGCAGGTCTCAACGCAGAACAATGCGTGATTGCACTGATTGCCGAACAGTCCACACAACATCAACACTGGAGTCATCCAATCGGAGGCACCGGATGACGGCAGACACTCCACCTGAGCAGATCTGAGAAGCGATTCGGCTGTTCGTCACTGCTCCAACGTTTTTCTCAACCAAGATGAGGTGAAGTTGATCGGGTCATCAAGGCCGATCCGATCAGCCAAGTCTCATAGGAACCTGGTCCCAGAGGCTCACAGCAGGATTGTTCGCTTCTACTTTCCTTCGCTTCACTCACTGTCCTTCGCAACGAATTCAACCAGGATTCACGTTCAGATTCAGACAGGAAGCCAATGAACAAACGAGCGAGTTAGGCCGTTCCATTCATCCGGATGGTGCGGTCACCAAACCAGCAAATTGCTGGCGAAAACCCCCGGAATTCAGCACCAACTCTGAATTCCGGGGGTTCATTCATGCCGACTCAAACGGCTTGCGAGGTCAACGAGCGAAACATCGCCTGATCACGACCAGCATCAATCACATCCTGCTCAACAAGAAAGGCGTTCATGGCGGTCCAGCAAGCACACCACCCTGCGATCTGTGGAAGAGAGCAGGAGCTGCGCACTCTGATGCAGGAGTCGACTAGGAACTGGCCATCCACCGAGCCAGGAGTTCAGGGTCTGAAATCGGCCTTTGCCTGTGCGCTGCACATGCATCAGCCCACGGTGCCTGCAGGTCCAAATGGAGCTCTGATCTCCCACCTGCAGTACATGCTGGAGCACCCCAATGAAGGCGATAACCACAACGCTGAACCATTCGCTGAGTGCTACAGACGCATGGCGACCCTGATCCCGGAGTTGATCAGAGAGGGCTGCAATCCGCGGATCATGCTCGATTACTCAGGGAATCTGCTCTGGGGCGTCACACAGATGCAACGGCGGGACATTACCGAGGCTCTTGATTACCTGGCCTGTAATGCCGAGATGGAGAGACACGTGGAATGGCTGGGCACGTTCTGGAGCCATGCCGTTGCGCCCTCCACTCCCATTCCAGATCTGGCTCTGCAGATCAGCGCATGGCAACACCAGTTCGCCGACCTGTTCGGCGACGCCGCTCTCCAGCGCGTGCGTGGGTTCTCGCTGCCGGAAATGCACCTGCCCAATCACCCGGACACCCTGTTTGCGCTGGTGAACAGCCTGCTCGAAGCCGGTTATCGCTGGCTGCTCGTTCAGGAACACAGTGTGGAACAGCTGGATGGCTCTCCCCTCAGTTGCCAGCAACGCTTTGTTCCCAACAGGCTGGTGGCTCGTTCCTGCTCAGGCGAGGAAGTCAGCATCACAGCCTTGATCAAGACCCAGGGCTCCGACACCAAACTCGTCGGGCAAATGCAACCGTGTGAGGAAGCGTTTGGTCTCAGTCGCCAACGACTTGGCAACGTTGAGATCCCCTCTCTCGTCAGCCAGATCGCAGACGGAGAGAACGGTGGAGTGATGATGAATGAATTTCCGGAAGCCTTCCGTCAGGCCAATCGCCGCATTCGCGACAGCAAACCAGACACAGCCGCACTCAACGGATCGGAATACCTCGAACAACTCAATGCAATGGGACTGAAAACGAGCGACCTTCCCAGCATCCAAGCCGTGCACCAGCATCGTTTATGGCAGAAGGCGGGTGAATCGGGTCGCCTGGAAAACGTTGCGGCAAGCATCGATGAGCTCTGCTCAGCCAACGACGGTTTTTCCATGGAGGGCGCTTCATGGACCAACAATCTCAGCTGGGTTGAGGGATACGACAACGTGCTCCAACCGATGCAGCGCTTCAGCGCAAGCTTTCATCAACAGTTCGATCAGCAACTCTCTGAGCAGCCACACTTGTCGCAGTCACCTGCCTTCCGAGATGCTCTGATGCATCTGCTGCTGCTGGAAACCAGCTGCTTCAGATACTGGGGGCAGGGCCAGTGGACCGACTATGCCAAGGCCATCCACACCATGGGCACAACGCACCTGGAGCGATCAGCAAACGATTGACCACAGGAATCCTCGACAGAAGCAAGGAGGTCAGGCCAGGTTTTCATTGAGAGCGACTGCACAACCTTCTAAAAAAGTATGAATTACCCTCAAAAAAAATGACCACAAACTCATCAGAGTGAACAACACCCTCATATTCAACGCAAAATGAATCAACAAATTGATCGGCAGTTTTAATTCCGTTTTGCCTTAAAAGAGCGATGAATGAATTGTTCTGATCTTCTCCAAGAATGTAATCAGTCTGGTCAGCAATCTCATCGATCAGCAGCTGTTCCTCCTCAGGCTTTGCCTCATACCAGTCGGAATACCGTTGTCGCTCTTTGAGCGATTCACGCGAGAGACCACCACTCATCAAAAGAAATCATCGGAGTTGCACAGTCCTGAAGCTCGTCTGAACGGCTGACTGTCTTCACCCGATCAGATGGCAACAGCACCGAAACGAATCCGAACCCAGCACTGCTGCATCAACAACATCTGGAGCGATCTCCCAACTCATCCCGTGGAGCGGGAGCGGCGACGCACAACGCGGCGACCGTCAGGTGTTTGTTCGACTTCGGGAGCAGAGTCTGCCGAGTCTGCCGACTTGGTCACGTCCTGCCCTTCCGGCTCATTCTCAGGGGGTTCCTGTTCAGCAATCAGACCAACCACCACAGCTGCCTGCACCTGGTCATGCAGATCGCCGATCACCATCAGGGCTTTGAGCGTGAGCTCAAGCCGAGACTCCCTTGGTAGGCCTGGGCGCAGCTTCTTGACTGAGCCCCAAAGCTCAAGCGCCACCTCTCTGAGGAGTTCCTTGTCTGCCATTCGAGCCCGATGCGATCCGTTTAATCGATGGCATCAACCTACCGTTCAGAGTGCAGCGCGCTTCCGTTGAACAGAGAATTGACCGCAGACCGTTGCTTACCACTGCCGCTGATCAGCATCTGAACACGCCAGGATGTCCGCATGGCTCTCACACTCGTCTATGACGGCGGCTGCCCGTTCTGCAGGCATTTCGCCCACCGCAGTGAACTGATGGGTGGTCTTCCCGACCTGGTGATCAGGGATGGCCGCAGTGACCACGCACTGAGAGCTCAACTGCGCAATCGAGGATTCAATCTCAGCAACGGCGCTGTACTGATGGATGAAGACCAGATTTGGCATGGCAGCGAAGCCATCTCCAGGCTTTGTCAGCAGCTGTCTCCCAGCGATCCTCTGCTGATCCTGCTGAATGGTCTATTCAGCAATTCTGGTCGAGCCAATCGCCTCTATCCGGGGCTGCTACTGGCCAGAAAGATTGCACTCAAAGCGCGTGGACTGCCGGTGGATCCAGATCAGGCTTGAGCCGAGCTTCCCAACAGATTGGTGGACAGCTGCTCAGCATGATCCGACACATGATCCTGCTGGTAAGCGAACTCTTCCAATTCAGCGTTCAATTCCAGCAGCATCACAGCCATTGAATGTGCCAATTCACTACTGAAGCTGATCTGCATGGAGCGCTCGGATTTCCAACCCCGTGTTTCTAAAAGCTTCAACGGAAAAGGCGTGGCTGTCGTCAATGTGCCGTTACATAAAGGCCGCCAATTGATTAATTGGCGGCCCGAATGATCACTTGTGCTCGCGTTGCCAGCGACTGAAGTTGGCAGCGGAAAACTTGTGCCCATGGCGCATTCCAACCTTGGCCACGCAGGTTGTATCACCAGCGCACTGCTCAACCTCGCGGCGGATGTTGTCGTTGCCGTTCGCCCTGGTGAGAAAAGTCTCCAGTTGTTTCATGGACATGGGGAACCTCCAGTGGGTTTCTCCACCGCTAACCAAACCTGAAGGGACTATCCGAATCCATCGGTTTTTCTTCCCCAACAGGCCGGCCTTGGCAGCTGCCCCGACAAGCGGCATCACATCAGCACACCTGGACGCTGCTTGCGCTGCTGGGAAGGGGCAGGGACGTGCGGCATGGGTCCTTGTTGCGGCAACACCCTGTAGTGGACCCTTACCCGCGTACGAGCCGCGCAGTGGGTGATCAGACCCAACAAAAGCACCAGCAACAGACCTGTAGCTGCTCGTTGACTCATGCTCAGACCAACCTCGCAGGCCAACCGGCCGGGAAGACAACCCTCCCCGGCGCGAATGACCTGATCAGGACCGGAGGCTGAAACAACATCACTTACGGCCGACAATCACCGGGGGAGTTCCGCCAGAACCACCTGGCAGGCCAGGAACAACCTGGGTCTGGCCATCCCACTTATCCAGGAAGAGCTTGTACAGAACCTGATCATCGAGGCTCTTGTTGAGCGTGTCGTAACGGAGCGCTTCCTGCTCAGCAATCTTGACCTCGGTCTGGGCGCGCAGGAGCTGCTGCTCAGCAATCTGTTTCTGCTCAATGGCAGCTCTGTATTCCTGACCAATCTCCAGACCGGTGAGATCCAGACCCACAACCTTCACGTAATCGAACTGGTCAAGTTCTTCAGCAACCGTTGAGGCCACCAGCGCGGAAATGTCATTCCACTCGGAAGCAATGGTGACCAGCTCGTACTGGGAAAACACCGATTTGAGAGCCTTCAGCAACGAAGGCTGGATGATGCGGGGATATACATCGCGATCACTGCTGGCAATCGTGCTGTATACACGGCCCGCTTCATCCGGGCGCAGAGCGTATTTGATGGTGGCTGTGGCCTGGATCACTTGAAGATCCTTGGTGAGCGTGGCGAAGTTCTCCGGTTTCACCTGGGTTCTGATGCTGAATGGCCACACCTGCTGGACCAGGGGTGCTTTCACGTTGAGTCCCGGCTGGCGGGGAACCCCGCTCACCTTGCCAAGGGTGGTGATCACCGCGACCTCACCGGCTGGGACCACGAACAGTGCCTGACCCAGGAGCAGCAAACCGGCCAGAACAAGGGCAACGATTGCTACCAGACCACCTTCGGGGCCTCCTGGGGTGACCGATCGCATCGACGAGGGGCTCTGCATGGAGTGAATGCGTCAGACGCTCAAGTTCGCTCTCTTCTAGCGACAGGCGGCGCTCTCTGCTCGCGGGGGCGATTGAGCCCTGATAGCGTCCGCCAATCCTGC
>QCTE01000020.1 GCA_003211275.1 Synechococcus sp. AG-673-A03
AAGACAAAAGCAGTGATTCATGGCAGATTTCACAACAGATCAATCCAACACCCGTAGAAATGCGCTGCGGCGACATCCAAAGCATCTTTCGGAGCACGCTTACCGGTAACATTGATGATCGAATTGACATCAGCGATGAAACCAGAGCTGGCTCAGGTTCAATCATTTTTGAATTTGACGATCATTTGAAAGAGAACCAAGTAAGTGCTGAATTCTTTTGTTACTACGATGAAACATCGTCTTACAAGAACGATCTAGGCTTCTATCAGATCCTCGATGAACAGGGCACCATTCAGGATCCGATCAGTGGCGCATACCTGAAGCCTGGAGATGCACAATATCTTCAGGTCGCAACCAAACTTTCTGATCGTTTCGAAGCCTCAGACAGGGATCCATCCAATGGTGATCTTGGCGATCGTGTCTCAGATGATGTGGCTCGCCTGGCAAACTTTTCCTTCAACCTGACAGCCATCAATCAAAGGGCATTGCTCACCCCAATCATCAAAACATCGATGGGTGAGATTTTCACCAGTTTCTCCGCTGCCAATCCTGACGGACTCAATCACTTCCGGAGCCAGGGAGATCTGGACTTCGGATTTGAAGATCAACTCCATCTTGGCGATCGCGACTTCAACGATCTCCATGTGTACCTGTCCGTGATGGATATCAATGGAATGAGCTGAGCAATCAGCTCTCCAAATCCTGAAACGTCAAAACCAATTAGAGCTTTATACCGTTCTGCTGACGGGTCTCAGCTTTCCAGACCCGCCAACGCAGTTGAACGTTCTCCGGCAGGTCCACAACAATCGGCCAGGAGGCGTTGTACGGAACCAGGTAGGGCTGCTTGCCCAACGAGAGAAAAGACGTTCGGGTGGGCTGATCATCAGGGCACGCCATCTTGGTGCTGATCACAGCCACGGGACCCTTCACTTCGAACAGGGCCTTGCCGGATGCCTTGGGCAGCATGCGCATGGTCATCCCAGTGCCTGAAAGGCGCTTGGTGTTGCAATCGAGCGTGACCGTCTGGCCCACGATCAACTGAATCCGCCAATCGAGTGGATGTGCAGAGATGAGTGGATCTGCGCTCTTGGGTAGCAAACCAGAGGACTGAATCACCCAACGCTTGAGGCCGGGGGCTGGCTCCGGATAGCCGATCAGATCCAGGCGAGGAATCGCAATACCAGGCAATGCAGCCAAAGAGGAGAGCGACAGAGCAGCTCCAAAGCAGGCGACCGGCTTCAACAACTGATGCGGAGGCTTCGTCATCACCCCAAGGGCAACAGAATGCTCAGCATGACCGATTTCACCGCGATTGCCCTCTTATCAGGCGGACTGGATTCCGCCACAGCGGCAGCTCTAGCGATCGAAGCGGGCGGGCGAGTGATCGGGCTCTCGTTCGATTACGGCCAGCGCCATCGACGGGAACTGCAGGCAGCTAAAACCATCGCCAAAGCTCTGAACCTGGCCGAGCACCACACCATCAGCGTGAATCTGGCGAGCTGGGGGGGATCGTCGCTGACGGATCAGCAACAGGCATTACCGACCGATGGCGTGCAGGAGGGAGTTATCCCCAACACCTATGTGCCTGGAAGGAACACGGTGTTTATCAGCATCGGCCTCAGCTTGGCTGAGGCCCGCAACGCAGACCGCGTCGTTCTTGGAGTGAATGCCGTGGACTACTCGGGGTATCCCGATTGCCGGCCCGACTATCTGGAGGCTTTCCAGACCCTTGCAAATCTCAGCAGCAAAGTGGGTAGGGAAGGACATGGCCCCCGGCTCTGGGCACCACTGGTGACATGGAGCAAGCAACGGATCGTGGAGGAAGCCCTGCGCCTAGGTGTGCCGATCGAGTCCACCTGGAGCTGCTACAGCGGTGGGAGCAAACCGTGCAGCGTCTGCGACAGCTGTCGCATTCGTGATGCCGCCCTGCGCGATGCCGGCCGCCCCGATCTGTGCAGCAGCGAAAGCCGATGACCCTGTTGCGCAGCCGTCTGCCCTGGCTCGAGCCGGCCTTGGTCGCTGAAAACCTGGCTCAGCTTCACGGTGAGAACGGCCTGATCTGGCTCGATGGAGATGGCAGCGAACTTGGACGGCACATCACCCTGGCGGTTGATCCTCTGGAGCAGTACTGCTGCCGAGGGCTGCCGGGTGATCCAGGAGCGACCAATCCCTTCACAACGCTGCGACAACTCAAGGACGGCCACTGGACTGGATGGCTCAGCTACGACGCAGCCGCCTGGACGGAACCTGCCAACCCCTGGCGTCGCGATGTGATGGCAACCCTCTGGATCGCACGCCACGATCCTGTGCTGCGATTTGATCTCAAAGCCAGAGAAATCCACCTGGAAGGCGTCGACCCCATACGCCACGCGGCCATGGCCAGGACCCTGGAACGCCTGACACCAACCAAGGTCACTTCATGGCAAGGAAAGACGCTTGGATGCAGCTGGCATCGGCACAGTGACCGCTCCGCATACAAAGCCGGCGTCAGCACAATCCGTGAGCTGATTGCCAGCGGCGATCTGTTTCAGGCCAACCTCACCAGCTGCGCAAGCAGCACACTCAGAAACAACATCAGCAATCTGGAGCTGTACGGCCGGTTGCGCGATCAATGCCCCGCTCCCTTCAGCGGTCTGCTGGTTGGCAGCGGTGCTGCTACAGGTGAAGCGGTTCTCTCCACCTCCCCCGAACGCTTTCTGCAGGTGGAGGCCAGCGGAGCAGTCCAGACAAGACCGATCAAAGGAACCCGGCCGCGCCATGCCGACCCATGCATCGACGACGACCTAGCAGCGGACCTGGTCTGCAGCGCCAAGGATCGCGCCGAAAACGTGATGATCGTGGACCTGCTACGCAACGACCTCGGTCGTGTCTGCCGGCCTGGATCGGTGCAGGTACCGGATCTTGTACGACTGGAGAGCTATGCCCGCGTGCACCATCTCACCTCCGTTGTCATCGGTCAGCTGCGTGAGGACGCCAGCTGGGTGGATCTGCTGGAGGCCAGCTGGCCAGGAGGATCAATCACAGGAGCACCCAAACTGAGGGCCTGTCAACGGCTACACGAACTGGAGGCTCAAGGCCGTGGCCCCTATTGCGGATCGATTCTCCACCTCGACTGGAACGGCTGCTTCGACAGCAACATCCTGATCCGCACCCTGCTGCGTAAAGACACGCAGCTACGGCTCCATGCCGGTTGTGGAATTGTGGCTGACTCCGATCCAGAAGCAGAAGCAGACGAACTCGACTGGAAACTGCTGCCCTTACTGGAGGCACTCAGATGACCTCAACAATCCTTGGCTGGCATCACGGCGAGTGGGGCAGCGCCGATGCACTGGGCATGCCGCTCACAGATCGAAGTCTGCAGCTTGCAGATGGATTATTTGAGACGGTGCTGATCCGGGATGGAGAAGCGGAGCTGCTGAGTGAACATCTGCAGCGGTGGCAGCGCGGCGCAGCACTCCTCGGGATGGCAGCTCCTCCCGCTCGCTCCTGGCTTGAGCAACTGATTGGTGAAGCCATCAGCCGTGCAGGCCTCAACACAACAGGCACAGCAGGGGCGATGCGTCTCAACTGGAGCCGAGGAAGCACTGCGGGCCGTGGAATCGGCTTACCAACAGCTGATCCGGATCCAACTCAGCACCGCTTCTGGCTCACCCTTCAACCCCATCAGCCCAATTTTCAACCCGCACAAGCCTGGATCAGTGTTCAGGAACAACGCAACGCCAACAGTGTTCTGAGCCAATGCAAGACCCTCGCCTACGGCCAGTCAATTCAGGCCAGGCGAGAAGCGCAAGCACTGGGGTCAGAGCTGGCTCTACTGCGCAATACAAGCGGTGATCTTTGCTGCAGCGACAGCGCCAACCTGCTGGTGAAACGACAAGGCGCCTGGATTACCCCACCGCTGAGCAGCGGTTGCCTGCCAGGTGTGATGCGAGCCAAAGCACTCCAACAAGGACTCGTCACAGAAACGTGCATTGGTCCAGAACTGGGAGCCGACGACCAGACGCTGCTGATCAACAGCCTGGGCTGCCGATCCCTGAATGCGGTCAACGGAATGAAGCTGCATCCCTCTGAAGAAGCGAAGCAACTGTGGCAGCTGCTGCTTCTTGGCTGAGGCAGAACAGGCTTTCAGGCAAGCAGCGTGTTGTTGTCTTGCAACCCTGGAATCCACTGCAACACTGCTGCTGACCAACCCTCGCCATGGGGTGCTGGCGCCAGTTGGTAACGACCCTCGGCCACGCCGGCCTTCAGCTCGGGGTGCGGTCCGGCTGCTCCAGGAACCACCACCGCACAGTCGCTGGCATCAAGCAGCGGTTGGTCATTCGGCGAATCCCCCAGGGCCAGCACCTTCACTTCGGAAACTCCCTGGCGTTGTTTGAGGGTCTGCAACGCCTGGCCCTTGCTCACACCGGCACCCAGCAGATGACTGAGACGATTGCCCTGCACCACTCCAAGCTGACGCATCTCAGCCAGCACCTGAAGACGATGCCGAGATTCAGGGAGCTTCGGTGGAACGAAGGGAACGCTGCACTGACGGCGCTGTGCCATCTGCAGAGCCTCACCACTAAGGCCTAAGAGCCGATCGGCATCCATATCACTGAGATCATCGAGGGCCTGGAGCGGCTCCCCGAGCGCACGCTCCAGATCAGCAAGTTGCGGTCTGAGCTGTCTCCAGGATGGACCCAGGTCTTGGCGCCATAGCTCACCAGTCGCGGATTCTCCATAGATGGCTCCACCGTTCTCGACGATGAATGGATCATGGAGACCCACCAACTCACGAAAGCGGAGCACCTCCTCAGCCGTCTTGCTCGTGCAGGGGATCACGGGAATGCCATGACGCTGCAAGCAACGGATCGCATCGATCGCGGCTGACCAGTCGTAGTGATGATCCATCAGCGTGCCGTCGAGATCAGTCACGACCCACCAGTTGGAGAGTGAAGTCATCGTCATGCCTGCACCAGCCAGAGAACGGCATACGGCTCGAGTGCATGCCGCCTTCGCGGCGCGAACTGCTGATCAGTGAGGCGATCGACCCAGACCAGATCATCTCGGTCGCCCAAAGCGGTGGGATTAAACGTCAAACGTGAGGCTGTGAAGTTGTGCACAGCCACCAAACTGTGACCCTGATGGGAGCAACGCAGAACGACACGATCCACGCGATCCACACTGAGCACGTCCAAGACGCTGTCCGGATGCAGTGCAGGCAGCTCGGCACGCAGCGTGAGTGCATGGCGCAGAGCCATCAACACAGCAGTTGCATCGCTATCGGGATCATCAAGGCGCCGCTCCAGCGCTGCTGCTTTGAATTGAGGACGATTGAGGTCCCGGCGATGACCACTTAGACGAAAACGAGCCAAATCATTCGGACTGGCAAGCAAGGCTGGTAGATAAAAGGCGGGAATACCTGGAAGCACCAACTTCAGCATTTCGGTGAGCAGAAAACGCTGGCGCTGAAGATGAGCTGGATCGACACCGGCATCGGCCATGGCACTCCACCAGCTGATGTTGATCTCGTAGGGAACGTCCTTCCCATCAGCGAGTCGACGGTGACTCACTAAGCCACCTCGATGCTCACAGGCAATCAGCAAATTCAACAGACGCCGCTGGGGCATCAGACCCTCCAAAGGCCTCAACCCCACGCCGTCATGGCATGCCGTGAAGTTGAGCAATGCTGTGGAATTTGGCAGTTTGGGCCAGCGTGAAAGCCAGCGGTTCAGCAGATCGGCAGACCCGCTCATGGCGGCCTCCATCAACAGAGGAGGAAGCGGGAAGTTGTAGGCGAGATGGGCTTCGCGACCACTGCGCAGGTAGGAGAGGTTCTCCTCCTCCGGAACATTGGTCTCCGTCACCACCACGCCACCACCAGCGCAGGCGTAGGTGAGCAGATGTCGCAACACCTCAACCAGTCGATGGACTTGAGGGCGATGAATGCACGAGGTGTTCGGCTCCTTCCAGAGGAAGCCAACGGCATCGAGTCGAATCCAGCGCACACCATGGGCGAGCTTCTGCTTCAACAAACGCGTGAAGCCAAGCAGAACTTCAGGACAACGCCAATCCAGATCAACCTGATCCGGTCCGAATGTGGTCCACACCTGACGCTGACCGACAGTGCTCTGCAGATGGGTGAACAGCGCTGAACTGCGCGGACGGACCACGTCGTCCCAGCAGGGATCAGGGGCAGCTTCCAGCACACACAAGCGACCAGGCTCCTCGTCTCTCAAAAACTGACGCACCCATGGATGAGACGCAGAAACATGGTTGAGCACCAGATCGGCCATCAATCGGCGACCCTCGGCCAACGCAGCGAGATCACTCCAGTCGCCATGCCGCGACTCCAACTGCTCATGACTTGAAACGGCAAACCCCCCATCACTGGTGGACTCAAGAAAGGGAAGCACATGAATCACAGGTGCAAACACCTGCAGATGGCGGTTCACAAAGCTGCGAAGACCCTGCAATCCAGGTTTTGCATCATCAACGACAGAATCCGCATAGGTGATCAACACCACATCGTCTCCATTCCAGCAGTGATTTACCACTGCCGGATCGGCATGCACTGAAGCCGGTCCGAGAATTTGCAGCAATTGCGACGACAACTCTTGGAGATCGCCGGAAGAATTGTCTGGGTAAAGATCTTCTAGCAGGGTTCGCAGCGTTTCATCGCGCGGAGGCTGCATCAGGTTCCACCAGAACGTCGTTCAGGTATGGGACAGGTTCTTCTCCTTTGTTGTCGCATCGAACACCGCATGGATTTTCAGCAAAGCCTGATCACCACGGTTCATGATTACAGCCTTGGCAATCTCGACGCCATCGAATTCAACAAGGAGCTTCGGCAGAGACCCACAGCTCTGCTGATTCCGTGTCTGATGGAGGAATTCAACCGCCCGGCACTGAGCCTGATCCGCGACACCCTGTCCCCGCTCACGGGACTTTCCAGTTTGGTGATCGCCCTCTCCGCCGACAGCATCGAGGACGTCAGCGCCGCAGAAGCCTTCTTTGCAAATATGCCTTTCCCAGTGCAAGTGCACTGGACAAACGGCCCGGCAGTGCATGAAGTGCTCTCCTCAATGGGGAGCCTGGGGCTGGATCTGACTGGGCCACCCGGCAAAGGCTGGGCTGTCTGGCAAGGACTGGGGGTGGCCTGCCAGCAAGCTGAGGTCATTGGATTATTTGACGCAGACATCCGCACCTTTGGTTCCGGCTATCCGGAACGAATGCTGCGACCACTGCTCAACCCATCCCATGGAATGGCCTATGTGAAGGCCTTCTACAGCCGACTCTCCCTAGAAACCCAGGCCCTACAGGGCCGCGCCACACGATTGTTCGTTGGCCCCTTACTGGCAAGCCTGGAACAGATTTTCGGCGCACTGCCCTACCTCCGCTACCTCCAGACCTTCCGTTATCCGCTGGCCGGTGAGTTCGCTTTTACGCGCGACCTGGCCATGAACCTCAGGATTCCATCCGACTGGGGGCTCGAGATGGGACTGCTCTCCGAGGTGTATCGCCACGTGGCGCCCAGCCGGATCACGCAGGTGGATCTGGGGTTGTTTGATCACAAGCACAAAAGCCTCGGAGACAAGCCTGACGAAGGTCTGCAACGCATGGCCAGCGAGATCTTCTGCACCGTGCTGCGCAGCCTGATGGAACATGAGGGCTGCGTGATGTCGATGGATCAGCTGCCCACTCTGGAGGTGCTTTACCGGCGTGTCGGAGAAGACAGAGTGCGTCAATTCGGACTCGACTCCGCCATCAATCGGCTTCCCTACGACCGTCACGGCGAAGAACTGGCGATCCACCGTTTTGCCGACCTGCTGCGCCCAAGCCTGAGCGGACTGCTGGCCTCACCGATTGCTCATCAACTACCGAGCTGGTCGCGACTCAACAGCTGTAATCCGTCCTTTGCAATGGACCTCGCACAAGCTGGCAAAGTCGGCCGCCAGTCATCGAGTTACACACCAACTGCAATAAGACTCAGACGTCCCAACCATTCACCAGCAAGACTTGAACTTCAAGCCAAAGCAGCAACAACCGCAGCAGCGTGAGGCTGACTTCGATGAAAGGAATTTCTGCGCCATTCACTGACCAAAAATGAAGGATGTAACACAGCGAACTACAACCAATGTTGTAACAACTACACAATTAGAGCTTTTGGTATCAAGCCGGCAAAATTGAAACAATTCAGGAATTGATTTGGTGACGGATCAGACATTTGGCAATTCAGATTTTGACGACATTGGTCGTGTGAATTTTTCAACAGGATGATCGAGTGCGTGTACCGCAACAACACCAACAAGATGGTGATTGTGAAGTGCATTGGGGAGTTGCACTTTTATCTGGAAAAGGTTGTCATGCCCAAAGAGATGTTCTGGTTTGAAGCCCCGCAAGAGGCTCGACTGGAACTCTGGCTGATGTCTCCACAAGGTCAGATGTTGGATGTACGGGCGTATGCAGCCGACTACGCCATGGACAATGATCAAGTTCCCGAATCAGCAATAGCAAGTTAATTCAGACGAATTTAATTGACCTTTATGGTCAAACACTGAGAAACCGATCAACGACTGCTTGACTCAGCTCTTGTGTTGGGCCGCTGGCAACAATGCCACCCCGCTGCATCGCGTAATAACGATCTGCTTGGCGAACAAAGTGCAAATGCTGTTCCACCAGCAAAACACTGATTCCAGCCTGGGAAATGATCTGTCGCACTGCAGATTCGATATCAAGAACGATATTGGGCTGAATCCCTTCGGTGGGTTCATCCAGTAGGAGTAATTTGGGTCTTCCAAGCAGCGCGCGCGCAATCGCCAATTGCTGTTGCTGACCACCACTGAGATCTCCGCCCTTGCGAGGCAGGAAATCCCTCAGGATCGGGAACAAGTCGTAAACGAAAGGATCAATCCCTCGTTGACGGCCAAGACCTCCCGGCAACGCCTCCATTCCAAGCAAGAGATTCTCCTCAACTGTGAGCTGCGGAATGATTTCGCGTCCCTGAGGCACATAACCCAAACCAGCACGCGCCCGCTGATGCGGAGCCTGACGATCGAGAGCAATACCGTTGAAAACGATCTCACCGCGACGTGGTCGAAGTAAGCCAATCAGAGATTTGAGCAAGGTCGTTTTGCCGACCCCGTTGCGCCCAATCAGACAGACCATCTCACCAGCCTTCACCGTGAGATCGACATCCCGAAGAATATGACTCTCACCGTAATAGGTGTTCAGACCACGCATTTCCAAAAGCGTTGTCATCCGTTGTCCTCCTGTGTGGTTCCGAGGTAAACCTCAATCACACGTGGATCGGCCTGCACCTGATCCATCGTTCCTTCACAAAGCACATGCCCCTGGTGCAGCACCGTCACTGGACTCTCCAAACGACGGATGAATTCCATGTCGTGCTCGATCACCAGCACGGTGTGATCCCCAGCTAATGACTTGAGTAGATCAGCCGTGAGATCAGTCTCCTCATCAGTCAGACCGGCAACCGGTTCATCCACCAGCAACAGATCGGGATCCTGGCCAACAAGCATGGCAATCTCGAGCCACTGCTTCTGACCATGCGACAACGAACCGGCGGCCCAGTCGGCTCGGTTTTGCAGGTTGACGATGCTCATCAAGTGATGCACCTGATCCCTCTGGCTAGCATTCAGACCACCGACCAGCAGCGACCAAGGCTGCTTCGGACAACTCACCGCCAACGCAAGATTCTCCTGAACGCTGAGCTTCTCAAACACTCTCGGACTCTGGAATTTTCGGCCAATCCCAAGGCGGGCAATACGGTGCTCTCGGGTACCCAAGAGAGAGCGTCCCTTGAACATCACGTCTCCCTCGGAGGGTGTGGTCTTTCCAGTGATCACATCCAAAAAGGTGGTCTTGCCGGCACCGTTGGGGCCAATCACAGCTCGCAACTCACCAGGCTTGAGGTTCAAGTTGAGATCGCGCAGGGCCAGAAACCCGTCAAAGCTGACGGTGATCTGACGCAACTCCAACAGAGGCATTGTCATGTCTGCACCTCATCCTGCCCATCCATTTCCAGTTGGGGATAGGTGCCGATCGGACGGACGAAGCCAATCCGCGACAACAGATTGCGTGGACCATCGGATTTCAACCAACCGATGACACCTTCGGGCAGCGCTGTCACCACGAGAATGAACAGCCCACCTTGAATGAAAAGCCAACCCTGAGGCCAAGCTTCACTCACCAGGCTCTTGGTATACATAATCGCCACAGCGCCAAAAATGGCGCCAACGAGCGTGCCTCTTCCGCCCACGGCCACCCAGATCACCATCTCGATCGAGAAAGGGACAGCCATGTATTGGGGAGACACGATACCGGATTGCACGGTGAACAATGCTCCTCCGATACCTGCCAAGCCCCCTGCTATCGCGAAAACGATTGTTTTAAACAGCGTGGGATTGAAGCCGGTGAAACGCAGTCGAGGCTCATCATCGCGAATCGCGATGAGGACATCCCCGAAACGACCTCGCACCACCCAACGAACAAAAAACCAGGTCAGGAAAACCATTAAGCAGGTCAGCCAGAAGAAGCCGCGCTGCATCTCGGGTGACCCAATCATCTGACCGAACAATTGGGTGACATCAGTCTTGAGGCCATTAGTGCCATTAATCAGTTTCTGCTGGCCATTGAAGAAATTGAAAAACACAAGCAACGCCGCCTGGGTCAAGATCGAGAAGTAGACCCCTTTAATGCGGTTGCGAAACACCATGTTTCCGAGCACTGCTGCGAGCAGCGCCGGCACGAACCAGATGGCGATCAGCGTGAAGACGGGATTATGGAAGGGTTCCCAAAAAAACGGCAACCTGTCAACGCCATACAGGCTGAAAAACTCGGGGATGCCGTTGGGCTGACCTTCTGAACTATTGAGCTGCAGATACATCGCAGCTGCATAGCCTCCCACAGCAAAGAAGATTCCCTGTCCGAGGCTGAGTAGACCGGTAAAACCCCAGATCAAATCGATGCCGAGAGCAACGATGGCCAATGACAAGAAACGACCCAGCAAGTTGAGACGAAACACTGGCAACACCACGGGCGCTGCCACGATCACGGCGATGACCACGACCCAAAGCAGAAGTTGAGGCCAGCAAAATCTTTGTTTGGTTCGCGTTGTAAAGGACTCGAACATCGACTTAGGCCTCCACCATGCGTCCCTTCTGCGGGAACAAACCCGAGGGGCGGAACTGCAAAAAGACCACGATCAAAGCGAAAACCATCACCTGAGCCATGCTTGTGGTGGCAAAGAACTGAACCACACGTTCAAGAGGTGCCGGCATATCTGGCCAGATCGTGATCAGCCGCCCTGCACCGATCAGATCAGTCAGCAGGCCAATAGCGAACGAAGCAATCACAGTGCCGAGCAGATTGCCTACACCACCGAGGACAACAACCATGAAACAGCCCACGATGTAAGACGTACCCACGTTCGGACCCACCGAACCAAGCAGTGACACCGCGACTCCAGCGACACCAGCCAGACCAGAACCAATCCCGAAGGTGAGCACGTCGACGGTATCGGTAGGAATACCGAGGCAATCGCTCATTGAGCGGTTCTGCGTTACTGCCCGAATACGCATCCCCCAGACACTACGGTTCAGAAACCAGGTGACCCCAAGCACAGCCACAATGGTGATCACGATGATCACAAGCCGGGGCACGGGAAATGTGAGATCCATCCACTCGATGCCGCCACGCATCCACTTGGGTGCAGTCACATCAACATTGCGTGAGGTAGCCCGAGCGATGCGGCTAATTTGCGAGCCCAGAATGCTGGCAAACAACACACCGACGAGTGCTGACAAACACCAGCTGCCGAAACGAATAAGCCGATTGCGAGACCCCTGCAAAAGTTTCTGTGGAAGAAGCAAAGGCAGAGAGAAACCCAGAGCAAGGGCCAACACCAGACCCGCTGCCTGAGCCAAAGGGACACTGCGCACAAACTGCTGCAGGATGAGGCTCACACCCCAGGTTGCAAGGAGAGTTTCGAGTGGATTGCCGTAAAGACGGCGAATCACGGTGCGCTCAAGCAAAATCCCCACCACACCACTTGTAATGAAGGCGATCGGAATCGCGACGAGAACATAGAAGCTGTAGAGAGGCTGCATGGCTGGCAGCTTGAAGATCAGCTGCACCACGTAGGTCGTATAGGCCCCGAGCATGATCAACTCTCCATGAGCGAGATTGATCACCCCCATCAAGCCAAACACAATCGCAAGTCCAAGGGCGGCGATTAACAGCACCGAGCCGATAGCCACCCCGTTGAACAGGCTTTCAAAAAGCAGTTGCACGGAAGTCCGGAAAAAGCGGTCAGTGAAATTACGAAAGGAGGAGCCCTAATGAGGACTCCTCCAAAGAGCACAGGACAAATAAACCTGGCTAAAGCAAGAAATCAGAGCTTGTACTTCTCCCCTTTGCTGGGATCTGTCCAGTCACAAGCGAAACCCTTAGAGGTGGGCTCAAACTGATTCCATGTCTGGGGATCGATAGGATTATCAGATTCTTCAATGATCTTGAACTGACCGTCAGAAGTAATCTCACCAATCCGTACGATCTGAGAGATGTGGTGGTTAGGGCGGACTTCAATAGGACCCTGAGGAGCGTCAAAAGTGACGCCAACCAGCGCCTCACGAACCTTGTCGTCATCGAAGGTACCAGCCTTCTCGACCGCCTTTTTCCACAGATAAACCATGTTGTAGGCCGACTCCTGAGGGTCAGCAACAACACGATCAGCTCCATACTTAGCCTTGAAGTCATCAGCAAACTTCTTGGATGCCGGGGTATCAATCGACATCATGTAGTTCCAGGCGCCGTAGTGGCCCTCAAGAAACTCAGGACCAATCGTGCTGATTTCTTCCTCAGCAATTGAGTAACTCATCACGTAATAACCATTTTCAGGAGTGATGCCGGCATCCTGAATCTGCTTAAAGAAAGCAACATTCTGATCACCATTGAGAGTATTAACGATCACTCCACCATCTGGAAGTGCTTTCTTAATCTTGGCAATAATTGGAGCAACTTCAGTATTGCCCAAGGGCAGATAATCTTCTCCAACAACAGTGCCACCAAGCGACTTTAATTGTTCTTTGGTGATCGTGTTAGAAGTCCTGGGGAAGACATAGTCTGATCCAACAAGGAAGAAGGGCTTACCAGCCGCTGGTGAATTCTTGAACATGAAGAACGTCGCCGGCTCAGACTGCTGGTTCGGCGTAGCTCCCGTATAGAAGATGTTATTGGAGCACTCCTGACCTTCGTACTGAATTGGGTAGTAGAGGAAGGCATCTTTGGATTCATAGACCGGAAGCATTGCCTTACGACTTGCAGAAGTCCAGCCTCCAAACACCACAGGCACTTTGTCCTGATCAATTAACTTCTTGGACTTCTCAGCGAAGGTGGGCCAATCAGAGGCTCCATCCTCAACGATGTATTCGATTTTGTACTTTTTGCCATCGACCTCGACACCACCAGCAGCATTGATCTCATCAATAGCCATCTTTTCCGTATCCACCAGAGTGGATTCGGAGATGGCCATGGTGCCGCTCAGGGAGTGAAGAATGCCGACCGTGACTGTGTCGTCATAGTTGACGCTGGAAGCCTGGTCTCCACCACCACAGGCGGTGACAGCAAAACCCAACGAGGCAGCTGCAAGACCAGAAAACAAACGCGTGGACAAAGAATTACTCATGAAATCCTCAAGTAAGGAGGCTCGGCTCAATGGCACGACCCTGAGTAATTCGAATCAGGGATCAGTTTTGTATTAATTGGAACACAATCTGATGATGCTTCCAAATGCTTCGCGGGTCCGGCAACTTACTCAAATGGAGGAGTCTCTTTTGCAAATAAAACTCACATATCAAAACCCGAACAACTTCAGTATCAGATCAAACAGTATTTAGAACTGCTTTGAAGTCTCATCGACATTTGGTATCTGTTGCAACAAAAAGCTAATGACCATATCTAAGCCTTCTCCGCTATGGAGGTTGGTAAAACACCAAGGACGTTCAGCACGCATCCTTAGGGTGTCTCGCTCCATCACCCCAAGATCAGCTCCCACAAATGGAGCAAGGTCAATCTTGTTAATTACCAGAAAGTCAGATCGAGTGATGCCTGGGCCGCCCTTGCGCGGGATCTTGTCACCAGCAGCCACATCGATCACGTAGATGCACAAATCCACCAGCTCAGGACTGAAGCTTGCAGCCAAATTGTCGCCGCCGCTTTCCACTAACACCAGATCCAAATCGGGAAACTGGGCTTCCAGCTCAGACACCGCAGACCGATTGATCGAGCAATCCTCCCGAATCGCGGTATGCGGACATCCTCCAGTTTCAACCCCACGGATCCGCTCCGGCTCCAAAGCCCCTGCCTGGGTCAGAAACTGAGCATCCTCCTGGGTGTAGATGTCATTGGTGACAACAGCCAGCTGCAACTGATCACGCAGCTCCCTGCAAAGAGCCTCCACCAATGCGGTTTTTCCCGAGCCCACCGGTCCGGCCACACCTAAACGAAGCTTGCTAGCCATCAACTTCGAAACAAGCGGGAATACAACTCAGCATGGGCCAGCTGCGCCATCGAGACGCCAACACCACTGTTCCAAAGCTCATGGGGGTGAACACCAGACAACTGTTCAGCCACATCCACGATCTGAGGGAGCAGACGTTGCTGCAGAACCTGGGCTCTTGTTGGCCCCAATGGCACTAAACGGACAGCAGCGCTGAGTTGATTGGCAACCCAGCCGTAGAGATAGCCCTCAACCATCTCCCGCTCAGCGACCTGCAAAGCAACAGATGCCCAAGCCCATGCAGCAGGCCAAGCCAGAGGAAGCGCTTTTGGAAGAGGGTGACCCATGTCTGCGAGCAGCTCAAGCAGCGAGCCACCCATCTGACGCTGTTGAGCACGCAGATCAGCAGCTTCGCGCGTCGCCAACAGCCAACCATCCAGATCAATCACCCGGGTTCGCGCACTGGCATCAGCGCTGACCTGCCATTGCCTCAGATCAGCTGCCAACTCCGGGAGCGCTGCAGCTTCGAAGCGCAAGGCACCCCGCTGAAGCTCTGCAGCCAGCCACTGCTCAATCCCATACTCATCCCTGAGAGCACCGGATTGAATCAACGCCTCAAGTCCCTCGGAATAACTGAATGCACCCACGGGCAGCGCAGGACTGACCATCTGAAGCAAGGCGAGCGATGTCATGCAGAAGCGAGTCCATGAGGATGCGAATGAACACCGCCATAAGCACCACCATCGGGAACAAACGGTCGTTCACAGGCACTCACCTGAAGCCCACGACTCGTCAACATCACGGCCAGCACCGAATCCTCAAGCAGCAGAAGCTCCTGTTCATGGAGCTCAAGCGGAACATGACGGTTTCCAAGGTGATAAGCAGCCTGCAGGAGCTCAAGCGGCGCAGCCGCGCGAACCCGTAACAGTCGTTCTGGCGAGGCAATCACTTCCACCTGCAAACTGCGCAATCCATCCAGAAGCAGATCACCCGGCTGCAAAGCACCATCACGAGGCAACTGCAGCAACAATTCCCTGCCGCAGCGGCTGCGACGACGCCCACGCAAAACCGTGCGTTCGCCTGCAGTGAGCGGCAGATGCAAACGACCGACCGCCTCAGCGTTGGTCCATGCTCCAACCAACTGGCGGTGCTCCAGCACGATCACGCGTTCAACCACCACCCTTCCCTGTCTGGTCATGAGCCTGCCCAGGAACCAAGCCTTCTTTTCGTGTGCATTGCTACAGAGTGATCGCTGGGAGCCATCGAGCTTGGTGTGATGCAACGCCTCGATCCCTGGCAAGGACACTGCCGGCTGCGGTTTTTCCAGCACGGTGAACGCACCATTCACCAGGGCGGCTGCAGTGCTCCCTTCAAACTGCTGCGCGCAGAAGACGGCGCTGACGGCCGCCGTGAAATCCCACTTCTGCACACTGCTGGCGGACTGGTGGGCGGCGACCAACTCGACATCGATGTTGCTCTTGAGACCAACAGCCACAGCCTGATCACCAGCGTCGCAGCTCAAAAGGTCTATGGCTCGATCGGTCGCAGCCGCCTGACTCCGCAGGGATCCTGGGCACGTCAACACGTGAATTGCCAACTGGGCAGTCACAGCGATTTGGAATGGTTGCCCCAGGAACTCGTGGTCTACGCCAACGCTCTCTATGAACAGCAACTCAGCGTGCGTCTACCGAAGGACGCCTCGTTCCTGGGAGCAGAGATTGTTCGCCTGGGCCGAACCGCTGCTGGCGAAACACTGCAACAAGGCCGCTGGCGGTCGTCGTTGAGCATCCAACGGGTGAGCGCAAACCAATCGGAGCCGCAGTCCTGGGAACTGGTGGACAGGCTCGAACTGGGGAACTCAAGCCTCAATGATCTGCATGGCCTGCACCAACAACCGGTCTTCGGAACTCTGATCTGGGCCGCTCCAATGCCCCTTTGTGCGCACATCCTCAAGAACTTGGTTGATGCTGCGCGTGACGATCGCGAGGGGCTTGAAGGAACGATGCGATGCGGAGGCCTCCAGCAGGGATTCATCGCCCGCTATGCAGGTCCATCCAGCAGAGATGCCCGTTTCTGGTTCAGCCGCATCTGGAGACGGACCCGTTTGTTGAGAAACCTGAACGAGCCCAAGATTCCACGGGTTTGGCCCTTGCAGGAACAGCCTTTACAGGAACAGCCTTTGCAACGACCACTGTTCACAGCGAACCATGCGCTCAGACCAACGGCGACACACTGAAGTCGACCAGGGCTTTCCATGCAACTCAGTCCCCAGGAAAAAGACAAACTCCTGATCGTGACCGCAGCACTGCTGGCCGAACGACGCCTCCAACGCGGCCTTCATCTCAATCATCCTGAAGCCGTGGCCTGGCTCAGTTTTCTAATCCTCGAGGGTGCCCGTGACGGTAAAAGTGTGGCGGACCTGATGCAAGAAGGCACCACCTGGTTACGCCGTGATCAGGTAATGGAAGGGGTCTCCGAACTGGTGCAAGAAGTGCAGATCGAGGCTGTCTTCCCCGATGGCACCAAGCTCGTCACACTTCACGACCCGATCCGCTGAACACTGACCCATGAACCCTTTGATTCCTGGCGAACTTCTCTGCGAACCCGGCGAAATCGAACTCAATGCAGACCGGCCCACCACCACCATCAGCGTTGCCAACAGCGGTGATCGGCCTGTGCAGGTGGGATCTCATTTCCACTTTGCGGAAGCCAATGCAGCCCTTCAGTTCGACCGAGCCGTCGCCCGCGGTCAACGGCTCGACATCCCTGCAGGAACGGCGATCCGTTTTGAACCGGGAGACAGTCGCGACGTGACCCTGATTCCGTTTGCCGGTGCTCGTCGAGTGATCGGTTTCAACGGTTGCATCAACGGACCCCTCGACGCCTGAGCCATGCCCTACCGCATTTCCAGACAGGCTTACGCCGAAACCTACGGCCCCACAACCGGCGACCGCATACGCCTTGCTGACACTGATCTGATCCTTGAGGTGGAGAAAGACTGCACCGTCTATGGCGACGAGGTGAAGTTCGGCGGCGGCAAGGTGATACGTGACGGCATGGGCCAGTCGCAAACAGCACGAGCCGAAGGAGCCGTTGACACGGTGATCACCAATGCACTGATTCTCGACTGGTGGGGAATCATCAAAGCCGATGTGGGCCTGAGAGACGGACGCATCGTTGGCATTGGCAAAGCGGGTAACCCCGACACACAGCAGGGGGTCACCATCGTTGTGGGCCCCGGCACCGAAGCGATTGCGGGCGAGGGCCACATCCTCACAGCAGGTGGGATCGACACCCATATCCATTTCATCTGCCCCCAGCAGATTGAAACGGCATTGGCCAGCGGCGTGACCACCCTGATGGGTGGAGGCACGGGTCCGGCAACCGGCACCAACGCCACCACATGCACCCCTGGAGCCTTCCACATCGGCAGGATGCTTCAGGCCGCCGAGGGGCTTCCCGTGAACTTGGGATTCTTCGGCAAGGGCAATGCCAGCACTCCCGAAGCCCTTGAAGAGCAGGTGCGCGCGGGAGCCTGCGGCCTCAAGCTGCATGAAGACTGGGGCACCACACCAGCATCGATTGATGCCTGCCTTTCAGTGGCCGATCGGATGGATGTGCAGGTCTGCATCCACACCGACACGCTGAACGAAGCCGGTTTCGTTGAAGACACGATTGCCGCCATCAAAGGGCGAACGATTCACACCTTCCATACCGAGGGCGCAGGAGGTGGACACGCCCCGGACATCATCAAAATCTGCGGCGAAACCAACGTGCTGCCCAGCAGCACCAACCCCACACGGCCTTACACCACCAACACGCTTGAGGAACACCTCGACATGCTGATGGTCTGCCACCATCTGGATCCGAAGATTCCCGAAGACGTGGCCTTTGCCGAGTCACGCATCCGCCGCGAAACGATTGCGGCAGAGGACATCCTTCACGACCTTGGTGCCTTCTCAATTATTGCCAGTGACTCCCAGGCGATGGGTCGTGTCGGCGAGGTGATCACCCGAACCTTCCAGACAGCGCACAAGATGAAGGTGCAGCGCGGCCCGCTGCCTGAAGACTCCAGCCGCAATGACAACCATCGACTGAAGCGATACATCGCCAAGGTGACCATCAATCCTGCACTCGCCCATGGCATCAGCAGCGAAGTGGGATCCGTCGAAACCGGCAAGCTTGCTGATCTGGTGCTTTGGAAGCCAGGCTTCTTCGGCATCCGACCTGAGCTGGTGATCAAGGGCGGCTCGATTGTCTGGGCTCAGATGGGTGATGCCAACGCTTCAATTCCCACCCCGGGCCCAGTGCACGGACGCCCGATGTTTGGCGCCTACGGCAAAGCTCTCGCCCCCAGTTGCCTCACTTTCATGAGCGCTGCTGCGATGGATGCCGATCTCCAACAACAGTTGGGGCTTGAACGAACCTGTGTGGCAGTAGCGGACACCCGCGGAGTCAACAAAAGCTCCCTGAAGCTCAACTCCGCCCTGCCGAAGATGAGCGTCGACCCGCAGACCTATGAGGTGTTCGCTGATGGCCAGCTGCTCAGCTGCGAGCCCGCCGACGTGCTGCCACTCGCCCAGCGCTACCTCTTGTTGTGAATCACTCCCTGCTGGTGATTCAACACGTTGATCACGAGGGTCCTGATCTGATCCGTGAACTCGCGATGCAACGAGGCATGAGCATCCAGACGATCCGTCCAGAGCTCGGGGAGCTCCTACCAGACCCGGCCACCACTCCAGACACCATTGCTGTGGTGCTTGGAGGACCGATGGGGGTGAACCAGCGCAACGACCCGAAGATGCATTGGCTTCGGCATGAACTGGAGTGGCTGTCGAGCTGGCATCAGCAGAAAAAACCAGTGTTGGGGATCTGCCTGGGAGCCCAACTTCTGGCCGTGGCGGCTGGAGGATCGGTGGAGCCGCTCAGCGTGGGAGAACCACCTGCACCACTGAAGGAACTGGGCATTGGAGCCATCCACTGGCTGGTCAACCCCAGCGAAGAACCGCTGCTGCATGGCCTTGATCCCAGTGCACTGGTCCTGCACTGGCATGGCGACCGCATCCGACTCCCCAATGACGCCACGTTGCTTGGATCGTCATTGCACTGCCCAGAGCAGATGTTCAAAATCGATCGACATGCCGTTGGCCTTCAGTGCCACCTCGAAATTTCAGGACCAAACCTGGAGCGATGGATTCAAGCCGACGCCGCTTACATCGTTAGCGCAATCGGAAAAAACGGGGCGCATCAGCTACGCCGTGACTGGAACCGACTCGGCGGACTTCTGCAAAAGAGTGGAACCCAATTGTTCACCAATGTGTTCAGGCAGCTACAAAACAGCAGCCACTGAATCCAAAACTTTTCGAAAGTGGTAACAGTCTGAACACCAGAACAAGAATCCAACCAATCACAATCACTGTGTAGTGACTGCTACACAACGTTCACTTCATCCTTGGGTGAAGCGCAGTACGACTCAGGCCATGGAACGGGGACCTGAGCTTGCTTCGGAGAACTGAATCATGAGCACGCTTCTTTATCGAGGCCACACCTACGACCAGCACAAAGAGTATGCAAAGAAACCACCTGTTCAGCTCACTTATCGCCGGCAGGCTTATCAGACTCGTCAGGCAGAAGTTCGCCCCATGGTGGTCCAGCTGAAATACAGGGGCGTGGCTTACAGCTACTGAGTGATCGACTCTTTTTGTTCGATCAAAGAGTGAAAGCTGCGTGCTCACAGCTCTGTTTCAAACACATACAGAGCTGTGTTGGCTCAACCGGCGACTGGACAAGGCTTGCAACTGATCCCTTTCAAGCTCCAGAGAATCCTCCAGCTGCAAACACAAACAGAAGAAAATTTTCCGGCTTCGTCTGCCTGCCAATCAGCCCTCTTTTTACTCCAACAACTAAAAGCTTTTCAGCAGCTCTCGCTGCTCTGCTGGCGAATCCAAACCAGGAAATTTCGTACCGAGCACTACACAATTTTTGTAATTTTTTAAAATCAAATCACCCTCAACAAGGATCCGTAGCAACAGTCACAAGACGTGGCTGGTGCGAGCTCTTGGATGAAGTAAACCCGCCTTTAAGGGATGTTCACCGACTACAGACCCTCGGTCGGCTACGACGAATATTTCTGCAGTGGTACAGCACGTCCCCGCAAAAATCTGGCCCCGCTGCTCAGTTCACTGGGACAGATCGGACTGCCGGAACTGAAACGCAACCATGCCTCTGCAAGTCACTTGCTGCGCAGGCTTGGAGCCACATTTCGCCTCAATGACTCTGGCCAGGAGGGAAGCGAACGGATTCTTCCATTCGACCCCCTGCCTCGACTGATTGCCCTGAGCGAGTGGAAGACTCTGGAGCAGGGACTGCTGCAGCGACTGGAGGCAATCGACTGTTTCCTCGCCGACGTCTATGGCTCACAGATGATCATTCGTGATGGCATCGTCGACCGCGAGGACGTCGAGAGTTCATCAGGCTGGCTCCCACAAATGCAAGGGATTGAACTGCCGTTCAATCGTTGGTGCCACATCTCAGGCCTGGACCTGATTCGCGATGGCAACGGCCACTGGCGTGTGCTGGAAGACAACCTGCGCTGTCCATCAGGCGTGGCCTACTTCCTGGAAAACAGACGGGTCATGAAACGCCTTTTCCCAAGCCTGTTTGAGGGGCGCACCGTCAAGCCCATTGACGATTACCCCTCCCACCTATTTCGAACCCTTCAGGACCTGGCTCCCTGGAGTGATTCACCCCAGGTTGTGATCCTGACTCCAGGGGTAATGAACAGTGCTTACTTCGAACACAGCTACCTGGCCCAGCAGATGGGCATCCCCTTGGTAGAGGGTCGGGATCTGATGTGCGAAGACAATAGTGTTTGGATGCGCAGCACGAACGGTCGCACCCGGGTTGATGTGATCTATCGCCGCATCGACGACGACTTTCTCGATCCAACCGTTTTTCGGAAAGACTCCATGCTGGGAGTCTCAGGCCTGATGGATGTGCTGCGTCAGGGCAGAGTCTCCATCGCCAATGCACCGGGAACAGGGGTTGCCGATGACAAGCTCATCTATGCCCATGTGCCGGCAATGATTCGCTACTACCTCGGTGAGGAACCGGCCATCGAGAACGTTCACACCTATCTGTGCGCAAGGTCAAAGGATCGCCAATTCGTCCTCGACAACCTTGAACATCTAGTGGTGAAATCCGTTGCTGAAGCAGGTGGCTACGGGATGCTGATCGGGCCCCAGGCAAGCCGCTCAGAATTGGCCGACTTCGATTCGAAGATCAGAGAAAATCCACGCAACTTCATCGCCCAGCCAACGCTTCAGCTCTCCACGGTGCCATCGCTCAGCGAAGGGGAGCTTTACCCATGTCATGTGGATCTTCGTCCTTACGTGCTGCGTGGCCAAAGCAATTGGGTCAGCCCAGGTGGGCTCACCCGTGTTGCTCTAAAGCGAGGATCCCTGGTGGTGAATTCCTCCCAGGGAGGTGGCTGCAAGGACACCTGGATTCTGGATGAGCAGCGGGTCACAACCGAGCAGAAAAAGGAGGCCGTCCTGTGCTGAGCCGAGTCGCAGACTCCCTCTACTGGATCAATCGCTATCTGGAACGAGCCGAAAACATCTCGCGCTTTCTCGAAGTCAGCGAAGCGATGGCTCTCGACTGCCCTCCTGGCAGTGCCGAACCGTGGCTGCCTTTAGTGGATGCCACCGGTGATCGCCGCAGCTTCGACAAGGCTTATCCATCTGGATCATCCAAGGATGTCATCCACTTCCTGCTCCTTGATCAAGACAACCGGAACAGCATTGTTAGCTGCATCGCCATGGCTCGCGAGAACGCACGGCAGATCCGCGACGTCATCACCACGGAGATGTGGGAGCAGATCAATGATCTTCACTGGAACCTGCAGAAGGGCGAAGCCATTTGGGAGGAACCACCACAGGAACAATTGAGGATCATCCGGCGCGGCTGCCAAATCTTTTACGGCATCACTGATGCCACGCTCAGCCGCGATCTGAGCTGGTTATTCAGCCAGCTGGGACGACTCATGGAGCGAGCGGACAAAACCTCTCGAATTCTCGATGTGAAGTACTTCCTGCTGTTGCCCATTCCCGAAGAAATCGGAGGTGTGCTCGACGAGCTGCAATGGATCACCCTGCTTCGCACCGCCGGGGCTTATCAGATGTATCGGCAAAGCATGCAGAAGGGAATCACCCCAACATCCGTTGCCCAATTCTTGCTGCTCGATCCGATCTTTCCCCGATCGGTTCGGTTCTGCCTGCAAGGAATCAGCGACACGTTGCAACAAATCCAAGCCCAACCGGTCATGAAGCAACCCGATGACCTGGATTGTTTGCGTGGTCAACTGCTTGCCCGCTGGAGCTTTGTCCGGATCGACAACCTCATCGAAGGCGGCCTTCACCAAGCGATCGATCAACTGCAGCAGGACCTCAATCGACTCCACTGCCTCATCGAGGAGCGCTATTTCATGAGCGCTGACTTTCCTCGCACATCATCTGAACCCGCATGCGCGCTTTCATCATTCACCGCTTGAGCTATCGCTACGAGGCGCCGGTCAGCCTCGGCGATCACCGGCTTTGCCTCAAGCCCCGAGGGCAGGGTTTCCAGACACTGCTGGACCATGAACTCATCGTTTTGCCTGAACCGCATCTGCAACGTGAGGTGCTCACTGCCAGTGGCGATGAGGTCCAACAACTCAACTTTGTCGGCAGCACCAACAAGTTGTGTTTCGAAGCCCGAAGTCGGGTGGAGACACGCCCAGCGCCATCTCTGGAGCTCTGCTTCAACGACCTCGAGCCACCGTTGCCATATCCACGGGGCCAACTGAATGTTGACCTGCTGGGAGCGCTAGAGGGTTGGCTGCCCAATGGCCAGCACGAACCGTCTGCCATTGACCTCACTCAAGAGGCACTGATGGGTAGCAACCAGCAGATGCTGGCCTTTCTCAACCACTTGTTGGAGCTGATTCAGGAGCGCGTCATGTATACACAACGGCACGTTGGTCCTGCATGGACGGCAGGCCGCACACTGCGGGAACGAATCGGCTCCTGCCGCGATCTAGCGATGTTGATGGTGGCCTGCTGTCGCGTTGCAGGACTTCCGGCTCGCTTCGTGAGCGGTTATCAGCTTCAGCAACCGGCACCGGAGCAGTACGACCTGCATGCCTGGGCGGAGGTCTACCTTCCCGGAGCAGGATGGAGGGGATTCGACCCCAGCGCCGGTCGCGAGGTCAACGACCGCTATGTGGTGTTGGCCACATCATCGAAACCAGAGCTCACGGCAGCGGTGAGTGGAACGTTCAGTGGACCGCTTAACACCGACAGCGAACTCAGTTGGACGATCAACGCCGAAGAAGAGAGCAGCGAAACAACGTCACAGTCTTTAATTCAAGCCGCTTGAGGCAGGGGTCTGAGCCCATGCAACTGAGGTTTCGCTGCCGAAGTCGTCGTAGCGTTCATCAGCGAAGGGATCCTCGCGCTGTTGTACACGCGGAATTCCTGCACGAGAGACACTCCAGGCTTTCGAACAGCCTGGTTCAACACCACAGAGCCATCCGGATCAGAGATGGATCGGTGAAACGTCCTAGGAGGGATGCGCAGGATATCGCCACCGCCTTCAAGCCGGACGATGTGAAACGGCTGCTCCCAGGCAAGATTCACCAGGTAAAACGTTCGTCCACCACTGGCGGCCAGAAGATTGTCTTCCTGATTGGGATGCATATAAAACTGCCAGGCCCCTGTTTCGGGGTCATCCGGTGGACTCACGGCAGGACCGGAGTGAATCACCAGATCACGAGCATTCGACGTCTCGACCGTGACGTCAAAGAAACGCACGGAAGGCGTGTCGCGAAACCGCTCGAATGACAACAATTCGAACATCACCAATGGGCCGAATCATGACCCGAAAACTGAACTGTTTTTACAGAGACTTCACGGCTGAAACGGTGCCGTCGGTAACGGTTCAGCCACCTAAGTAAGCCATTTCCGCGTGAGGTGCAGATCCTGAAGCCGCCCGGCCCTCATGGCTGTACTGGTCGAACCTCCGCTGCCAGAGCGTACGGATCGCTCGCTCCAGGTCATCGTCACTGGCCAGAGCCGGTTTCAGATCCGTTCCTCGAGCTGCAAATAGACAAGTGAAGGCTTGTCCATCAGCGGTGATGCGCAGTCGGTTGCAATCTCCGCAGAACGGCTCAGTAATTGAGGCGATCACACCAATGGCAGCGACGCCATCTCGATAACGCCAGCGCAATGCAGTGCCACCAGGTGATCGACCGAGTGACGACAACGGCCATTCGCGACTGATGCGATCGACCATCACGGCTGCAGGCAAAACCTGCTCCATGGCCCAGCCATTGCGATTGCCCACATCCATGTATTCGATCAAACGCAGCTCCAGCCTTTGCTGACGCGCCAACATCGCCAAAGGAATCAACTGATCGTCGTTCACGCCGCGCTGGATCACCGCATTGAGCTTCAAAGCCCCAACAGCGGGGTCAAATCCGGCCGAACGAGCAGCCTCGAGTCCCGCCAGCACCTGCTGAATCAGACGGTTTCCAGCCGATTCCCCACCACGCAAACCAGCCATGCGCGCCACCACCTCACCCTCAACCGCATCAAGACTGATGGTGATCCGTTCGAGGCCAGCTGCACGAAGAGCACTGGCCCGTTCCTGCGTCAGCAAGACTCCGTTGCTGGTGAGTGCCACCTGCCGCAGACCCTGCAGAGGATTACCAGAAGTGGCACGCCCCAAAGCCACCTGCTCCAGCAGCGGGAGCAACCGATCGCTCAGTAACGGTTCGCCTCCGGTGAGCCGCAGGGTGTGGGCCCCCAACCGGGAAGCAACCCTGATCAGTCGCAATTGCTGCTCAAGACTGAGCAGGCCCGGGGGATCGACAGCATCAGGGCAGCAATAAGGACAGGCCAGATTGCATCGGGCCGTGAGCGACATCCGCAGCACCCCAAGCGCTCGAGCCCGCTGGTCAATCGGGGGAGAGGCGGCAATCATCCAGTTAAAGCTTCCAGATCAATGGGCCGATTGACATTGAGCAACTGATCAGGGGGAAGTTTCACCGTGTCATGAGGAATGCGTTCAAGCCAGCAGCTCCAACGGCCCTTCCCCTCCGTGAGCTCATCATCAAGCGCTTTGCGATGCAGCGCACCGCACGGATAAATGCCAAACAGATGCTGAAGCCTGGAGCCGTCATCGGCAACAAGTGCCCTGGCTTGCTGGGGTATCCAGCAACGGATTAATTGCTGCAATGCATCCAAGCGCAAGCCCGGCATATCCACAGGCACCGTGAGCAGAGCTTCATCATCACGTTCATGCAAAACACAGCTCAAGGCCCAAAGGGGACCTGCCGGCTGCCAGGGCTCAGCTTGAACAGTCACGCCTTTGCGGGAACTAAGCAGCGCGTGATGACGGCCATGACCCGACAGGACGCAAACCTCAAGACCCACTGAGCGCAACAGTTGGACCTGAGCCTCAAGCCAGCTCGATCCATCCGGATGAGTCAGCAGGGCCTTGTCTGCACCCATGCGACGACTGGCACCACCAGCAAGAACAACGCCCAGAAGACGACGAGTCATAGAGCCAAAGACCTTGAGCCTTGGTAACACCTCAGACCAATGACATTGCAGTTACTACGACTACAAAAAAGCCCCAGGCCAGAGACACACTTAATTGACACTGGCCTCGCAGGGCTGAAATTTTGTATTCGATGCAACGATCCATTTAGCCGCCAAATGGTGCAATTATTCGGCGGTCTGCATGAGCGCCGCCTTTTGAAATCCTGAGTGCCCTCCTTTCGACGCCGGGGTTTGAATCTCCACATCAACAAACCCCATGCTTGCCGAACTCTGGTCATTCCAGGGGAGATACCGAACACTTCATCTCACCTGGTTTGCATTCTTTTTAACCTTTGTCGTTTGGTTCAATCTGGCGCCACTGGCCACAACAGTGAAGGCGGATCTTGGACTGACCGTTGGCCAGATCCGCACGGTTGCAATCTGCAATGTTGCGCTCACCATTCCAGCCCGTGTGCTGATTGGCATGTTGCTGGATAAATTCGGCCCTCGACGCACCTATTCCACCCTGCTGGTGTTCTCGGTGATTCCTTGCCTGATGTTTGCATCAGCCCAGGATTTCAATCAACTGGTGGTGTCCCGTCTGCTGCTCTCCATCGTGGGCGCCGGCTTCGTGATTGGCATCCGCATGGTGGCCGAATGGTTCCCTCCTAAAGAGATCGGTCTAGCAGAGGGAATCTATGGCGGCTGGGGCAACTTCGGCTCCGCTTTCTCGGCACTGAGTCTTGTTGCACTAGCTGGCTTTCTCTCCTTCTCCGGTGGATTCGATCTGCCAACTGGCGCCACCCTGAACTGGCGAGGAGCGATTGCATTGACGGGCATCATCTCGGCCGTGTATGGCGTGATCTACTTCTTCAACGTCACCGACACCCCTCCAGGAAAGGAATATCAACGCCCTGAAAAGACTGCAGGTCTTGAAGTCACTTCGATGAGAGATTTCTGGGGATTGCTGGGCATGAATGTTCCCTTCGCAGCAATTCTCTGTGTTCTCTGCTGGAGGCTTCAGAAAGTTGGATTCCTGAACGCTGGAACTTACCCACTGGCCCTGCTGGCTGTACTTGTCTGGTTCATCTTCCAAACCTGGGGAATCATCCGCACCAACCGTGATCTGATCATGGGAACCAAGGTGTATCCCAAAGAAGATCGTTATGAGTTCCGTCAGGTGGCCATCCTCGAACTCACCTACATCGTGAACTTCGGTTCGGAGCTGGCTGTGGTTTCCATGCTGCCAACGTTCTTTGAAACCACATTCGACCTGCCGAAAGCAACAGCAGGAATCTTGGCCTCCTGTTTCGCCTTCGTGAACCTGGTCGCTCGTCCAGCGGGTGGTCTGATCTCCGACAAACTCGGCAGCAGAAAAAACACCATGGGCTTTCTCACAGCCGGCCTCGGCATCGGCTATCTGGTGATGAGCCTGATCAAACCGGGCACATTCAGCGGTTCCACTGGCATCTTCATTGCCGTGGTGATCACCATGCTTGCTTCCTTCTTCGTTCAATCAGGGGAAGGTGCAACATTCGCCCTCGTGCCGCTGGTGAAGCGTCGCGTCACCGGTCAGGTGGCAGGTCTGGTTGGGGCCTACGGCAACGTCGGTGCCGTGACTTACCTCACCATTTTCAGCCTGCTGCCGCTCTGGATGGGTGGAGGCAAGGATCCTTCCCCTGAGGTGATCGCCGCCTCCAACAGTGCGTTTTTCCAGATTCTGGGAATTGCAGGTCTGATCGTGGCTTTCTTCTGCTTCTTCTTCCTCAAGGAACCCAAGGGATCCTTCGATGAGTTGCATGAAGGTGAAAGTCCCTCGTCATCAGCTGCTGCCATGGCTCGCTGAGCCATCAGCACTCTCGACTGAGATCACTGATCCCTGGTGCTGAAAGCACCGGGGATCTTGCATTCCATCGGATTCTTTGATGACCAGTCCCTGCAAGAGCATTCAGAGTCAGTGCCCTTACTGCGGCGTGGGCTGCGGTCTGGAACTGATGCCACCGGGAGAAGCAGGAAAATCTGTGAAACGGGATGCCGAGGGCAACCCGATGTGGACTGCACGAGGCAACAAACAGCATCCATCCAACCTGGGACAGGTCTGCATCAAAGGGGCCACGGTGGGAGAAACCCTGGCCAAGGGAAGGCTCACTCAACCCCTCTACCGGCCAACCTTCAATGATGATTTCCAGCCGATCAGCTGGGACAGTGCCTTTGACCTCCTGACAGGGCGGATTCGCAGCACCCTCAGCGGCAAAGGTGCCGATGCCATTGCCATGTATGGCTCGGGCCAATTCCACACCGAGGACTACTACATGGCTCAGAAGCTGTTGAAAGGAGCTCTGGGCACCAACAATTTCGATGCCAATTCCCGCCTCTGCATGAGTTCAGCGGTGGCCGGCTACACCCGCAGCCTTGGCTCGGACGGTCCTCCCTGTTGCTACGAGGATCTCGATCACTGTTCCGTGGCATTCCTGATCGGAACCAACACAGCCGA
>QCTE01000021.1 GCA_003211275.1 Synechococcus sp. AG-673-A03
GCGATCCAACTGTCGACTCACTCGCAGCCGTAACGCGCTATGGACCATCGCGAACGGGTTCAGCAGCTGTGCGAAGACCACGCCGAAGATCTCCGCAGCCTTGCCATCGATGTGGGGGCTCATCATCAGTGGGATCTGACCCTGCCCGTCGCGGTGATCGATGCCCGTTGCGACAGACGACAATTCCACGTCACTGCGGTGGGAACGATCGGCAATGTTGTCCGGGTCTCCACGACCATCGACCATCCACTGATGCAACAGCTTTTCGAACTGATCCAGACCAGGAGTGATCAGTCCGCATTGGAGCTCATGCTCAGCAATGCCGAGCATGGAGAGGAGTTTGCAGGACTCTTCGAGATCTATCGCGAAGAACGCAGCGGTGGAACACCTCTATGGAGCGCGTCGGATGCGGCATCCTTCGTCGTGAAATCCAAGGAAGCCTTCGACGACCGAGAACTTGCCATCGTGGCCTTGCTGCCAAGCGATCCACATGACGTGGTGACGTTTGGCATCCCACTTCGCTACTACGGGATCAAGACAAGCTGATCCACACGGTGATGGAGACGCAGCAGCGCATCCTCTGCCGCCGAGAGCTCCCGTTCGGTCACCAACCAATGCTCATTACCAAAAGGCAGGCTGGCCACCTGATCAGACAGCTCCAGCTGCAGCTGCTGGCATCGCTCAGCCAAGGTCGCGCTGAGCTGAAGAAAATGCCGTTGTATCAAGCAGGAGGGTGCAGCGACGGTCACAATGACCTCTTGGTACAGACGGATGGAAGTCTGGCACAAGGGCCTGAGTTTCTATTGATGATGTGGTGATGCATCCCCCGTGCTGAACCTCCTCTGGGAGATGGCTCCCTGCCTGCTCGGGGGAGCACTGATCGGACGATGGCGACCTCAGTGGATCGCACCCCTGGCCCTTCCACTGGTGCGATTTGGCATTCCTGTGAGCCTGATGGGGCTGCTGCTGCATGGCGGCATCAACGGTTCGCTGTTTGGGATGGCGCTGCTCGCGGTTGCAGCCATCGCACTCATGCTGGTGATCCTGCATTGGCTGAGTTCTGGCATCGCTGCTCTGGGTCAAACGGATCTGCAGATGGGCAGCTGCATCGGCAACACGGCTTACTTCGGGATTCCAGCGACCTTGGCCCTGCTTCCACCGGAGGCGCTGCCGGTGAGCATTGGCTACGACCTGGGCGCAACCCTGTTGACCTGGAGCCTGGGACCTCTGTGGCTCAGCCGAAGAGGCCAAGCGGGAACCACCCGCGGGCGAGGGCGGGATCTGATTAAACATCTCAGCGCCAGTCCAGCCACAAGAGGATTGCTCGGGGCACTGATCGTGAAGGCAACCCCATGGCATGAACCAATCCGTGATGCTCTTTGGCTGCCGTCGCGCGCTGTGATTGTGCTGGCGCTGGTTGTGGTGGGCATGCGGCTGGGGGATATCGCAGCACGAAAGCTGAAGGGCCCAGACGTCGATCTGACTGGTCCGCTGATCTGCAAACTTGTTGTGTTTCCGGCCCTCATGCTGCTGATCAGCCTGGCCTTTCCCCTGCCTGGCTATGCACGCCAGGCGTTGGTTCTGCAGGCAGCTGCCCCAACCGCAATTTCCGTTCTGCTGATCGCAGAATCTGAAAAAGTGAACTCAACCAGACCAGCACAACTGATCTTGATCAGCACATTGCTCGCGCTGATCAGTGTTCCGATCTGGGGGCTGCTGATCAGTCCACTGAACGGAACACCCTGAACGTGAGATTGAGCCTTGCCTGCTTCACCCGCTTTCTCACCGGCAAGCCGTGCATCCATAGCCTCTGACAATCAGGATCCATCAGCAGAAGATCGCCATCAGCCAGTGAGACATCGCAACGGGCTCCACTGACTCGATGGCGGAATTGCAAATCCCTGCTTGATCCCAGCGACAGCGAAGCGATCGGAAACGACACATCAATCTCTGGTTCGTCATCAGCGTGCCACCCCATCCGGTCCTGACCATCGCGATAGAGATTGAAAAGACAGCCATTGAACGGTGCTGAGCTTCTCGACGAGACAAGATCCAGCAGAGGCCGGAACCAGTCCGGCCAGCCCTCTCCTCGATGAACTGCACCGCTGTACCGATAGGCAACCTGTTGATCGGCCAGAAAAGCCGTCAGCCTTGGCACGCGATGCCATCGTCCGTAAACGTGGACCTGCGGCTGATCCCAGTTGATCTGCTGAACGCAGCGATCCATCCAGATCTCGCGGTCGTCAGGCGCCAGCCAAGCTGGCTGATGGGTCCAGTTCATGACTTCAACGGCCTCGCGTGCGGCCATCCGTCGCACACCATCACGGCTAAGCACTCTGGCGCTCCCGCAGCCTTGATGGAGCGTGAAGACGGATAACAGGGTGAGCGAAGTTGCCGACTAGAGCCCATAGATTGCAGAGATGGGAGCAAGGATCACGCTGGAAACGTTCCTGAAGCGAGCCAAACAGCGCTTCGGTGATCAGTTCGACTACTCCGGCATCCAATGGCGGAGCTTCAAGAGCCCTGTAAAAATCCGCTGTTGCAAGCACCCTGTTCAGGAAATCACCATCACACCAGAACGTCACCTCCAAACCACTGGCGGTTGCAAATATTGTCTGCGTGAGCGGCGGGTTGAAGCACTCGAGCGTGAACTGAATAGAACATCCGCCCAGCCGGCGGCTGAGGTGCCTCGCAGCACTGCCAAGGCGATCGCATCCGAGTGAACGCGGGATTTAACCGTGCAGCCTCTCGAACCAGAAGCCAGCGAGTTGCCAACTCGAAAGCAGGAAAATGCCCAGGAACAACCAGTTGAGCCAGGCAGGACGATCCTTCTTTTCGAACATGCTGGCTGAGGTGGGTGGTGTCATTGTCACCCAGAAGCGCATCAAATCAATCGGGCTTCAGCGGACAAGAGTGAGTGATCAGGCATTGTCAACCTGAAGAGACCTCTTGAGATCATGCATGCCCTCAAGCTGCTGATGAACGGCTTTGAGCTGCCTCTGAATGTGATCGCTCTGGGGCAGACCACTGAGTGACGCCAGTGCAAGCTCTAGGTGATGCTTGGCATCAATCAACAGACGGCACTCCAAGCTGCCAGGTTCATAACTCATCCGCAAAAAGAAGCTCAGACCATTCAGCGACAGAGCTCAAGCAATGGCTGTGTGAATGACAACAATCTGATGTGTTGCTCGTGGCTCCAACCCTCGAGCGCGGATTGCCTGCCTCAGCCAGTCACCGCGTCGACTTCGACAACCGTCACCGGGTCCATGAATTGGTTTGTGAGGTAACGCAGCGTGCGGTTCCGGATCACCTCAACTTCCATGGCATTCCAGGCGCCACCAACCAGGCAACCCACAAGGGGAATCGTCTTGGTGATCAAGGCTCTCTGCGTCACCCTGCGACCGAAAATCCTTGTCATCACAACGTTAATCAAGCGCAGGCTGCGCTGGTTGATCAATCTGAGCACAACGTCTCGCGTGGCGGTCTTCGCAGCCTTGAGACCGAACTCCACAGCCAACTGACTGATCACAGTCGAGCCGAACACAGGAATGAGCAATTCATATCGAGCTGCTTCGCTGTCGAGAAAACCGGGAATCAATAGTTCGGCTGCACAGGCAGCAGCGAAGAGCTGTGCACGGGTGGTGACGGAGAGATCAGCCAGCGCACCAGCCACACTGAGCAGCGGATTCGCCGCCAAACCCATGGCAGCGCCGGCCGTGATCACACGCAAGCGCACGTCACTGAAGGCTTGCTCCGCAAGCTCATAGGCCGTCGCATCCGGAAAGCGCCTGCGAAGCAGCATCACTTCCTGACGGACTTTGTCGACGTCAAAACTGATCACCCAGTCGAGATAGTCGGCAACCGAACCGAGCGGCAACACAGTCTCCCGATTGATGCCCTCAAGTTATCGGGAGCGATCGCTCAGTTCATGCTCAACCCACACAAAGCAGCCTGAAACGATGAACGCATATCGCCGATCAACAGACTGAAACCCACAACACTGATCGCATGAATTCCGGCTTCGGCGATGAACGCCTGATCTTCCCCGCAACCGAGCGCAACCGCATCCCGATTGGAGATGTGCTGGCGAAACAGCTGCCATCCAAAGGATTGATTCTTGAAATTGCCAGTGGATCCGGCGAGCACGGCGTCACCTTCCAGAAACGCTTTCCAGAGCTCACCTGGCAATGCAGTGATCCCGATCCTGAGCATTGCCGCAGCATCGACTCTTGGATTCGTCATGAGCAGCTGACTCGGAAGATGCCGGCTGCCCTGCAACTGGATGTGAGAGACACAGGCTGGCTGAAACAACTGACAGAGCCAGCACAGGCCGTGGTTGCGATCAACCTGCTCCACATTTCTGACTGGAACTGCACAACCGCCCTGTTCACGCAATCAGCGGCAGTGCTGCCAAACGGTGGAACACTCTGCGTCTATGGGCCCTTCAGCGTTGATGGCCATCACATCAGTGAAAGCAATCGAAGCTTCGACACCTCCCTGCGCCAAAGAAATCCTGACTGGGGAGTACGGGACCAGACGAGCGTTCTGAAACAAGCCTGTACGGCGGGCTTAACGCTTCAGGACATCACCTTGATGCCAGCCAACAACCGCATGATCACCTGGGTCCGCTGAGACCATCAGCGCCCGCGCAGCCACTGAGAAGCGACTGAGAAGCGACTGAACACGACGATCACACCCCAAAAACTGCACAAAATCAGCTCGAAGCAACTCAACAGTAACTGCAAAGCAACTTGAGAGTTGCTTTGCAGTTACCCGAAGCTATGATGCTGTGTACGTGAAGACCGAGCGGATGGCGCCCCCACGGGAAAACCAGGTGAAGCTCACGGTTTCCGTTCCACCGAGCCTTCACGTGCTGCTGCGCAGCTGGGCTCAGTGCGAGGGTCGCGAGCTGACCAGCGTGGTCTTGCAGTGTGTTGAGCTGTCAGTACGCCAACTCAAAAGCAACGGTTCGATCCCTGCCGGTGCGGTCCGGAACTACGAAGTGGCTTGTGAAGAACGTCTGGCCGCCGGCAGCGTAACGCCATGAACATCGCTCAGATTGAGGATGCCCTGCTCGCCCCGTGCATGGATGCCGTGATCGCCGTCACAGAGCGCTACCAATTTCTGGAAATCCACCGCGGAGCACGTGTTTTCACCGCGTACAGAGAGATCGACCATGTGATGTATCTGGGGTTCCAAGACGATCTGAACGAACAGTCCCTCAAACAGCTCAGAGAGCGAGGCTTCCAATTGCTGGAGGCAAGAGAGGGCACCCGTCGAGAGCACCGGTTGCTTCTCCTGACTCTGAAGGAAATCGGCTACTCCCACAGCTACGGAGAGGGCTATTACGAGGCGTCGAGATCTCTCGCTCGCCACTTGCGCAACCTCGGGTGGCCGGTAGGAGCGCTCGCACAGCTGCTCAAGAGCCCACGCATCAACAGGGAAGATCCAACCGACTGCCACTAAAAATCCATCCAGTCTCCCGGCCCATACCAACCAAAGGGCATGTCACCCCAGTCGTCGTCGATCCCATCCTGATTCGCGGGAATCGGACCTGAACTGGGTTGAGAGCCATCGATACAGCCCTCCGGGGTGGTGAAACCACTGGAGAAGGCCTCACAGTTCACAAGACCTTGCTGAGCCCTCGCGAACGAGGCAGAAAAACACAACATCAAGGATGCTGCTGCACAAGCGAGAGAGCGCATGATCAATCTGCTGACACTCATGATTCTGATCAGCAGGGCATGACCTGTTGCAATGGCTGGAGCCCAGCCCATTGCTGGAGCGCACTCCAGGAGCGCAGACGTTGCTCGAGCCAGGAATGTCCATCGGCATTGAGATGAATGCCATCTGGCTCCAACCACTGCAGCCATTCAGCCTCAGCCTGCATAGCCCGGTGAAGGCAGAGATAAGGAACATCCACCTCCAGACAGGCTTCCTCGATCTGGGCTTCATGCAGAGCGATGTCGCTGTTGCTGTACCAAAGACAGTCGGCGAACGGCATGGCGTGTTCATCGACAGGCGTCAACCCGAGTACAAAAACGGAGCCATGGGGCTGAATGGCCCGCAGCAGTTGTTCAAAGCCGAAGCGAAAGGCCTGCGAATCCAAAGGTTGTCGGCCGTCAGAGCGACCGACCCGAGCCGTGTCATTGAGCCCCACCGACAGCAACAGTGCCTCGGGCTTCTTCCGGCGCAATTCTCCTCGGCAAGACCACTCGCGTTCCCATCGTGCTGACACTGCCTCGAGACCGTCACCGCGAACACCGAGCCCATAGATCAGCGGCGCATCCGGGAGCTGCATCCAATGGCAGCGAAGACGTTCACACCATCCGCCTCGCTCACGATCACCCCAGCCCACCACGCCGCTGTCTCCGATCACGATCAGTTGACGGGGAGCCCGCATCAATCCACTGCTGTTCGGCTGAACAAGGTCAGCTTTGCAGCCAGTGCTCCCGTGACCGATCACTGAGCCATTCACCGATCAGGGTCAGCGACGCATAAGTAGTGATCAACAACAACACCGCCGCCCAATGAAAGGAACTGAGCGACTCCAGCAGTTGCCAGCCCAGACCGCTTCCACCGATCAGACCGACCACCACCGTTTCACGCAGAATCACATCACTGCGATAAGCCCCATAGGCGAGATGGGAAGGGCTCCTGGGGCTGAGTAGTCCATACAGCCAGCCCACCTGCGGGGACGCTCCGCTGCTGGCCAGAGCAACTTGAGCGGAGTCGTCCTGCTGCTCCAGACCCTCCTGCAGCAAACGCCCCATGACACCGCTGTTATGGAGCCCAAGCGCCAATGCACCAATGGCCAGAGTTGGCTGGTTGCTCAGCAGGAGCAGGAGCACAGCGAGAGGTGGAGGAATCACCCGCACCATGACCCAGAAGCCACTGATGCAACGCTGCCAGAGTCGCGCTGGGGTCAGTAGCAGCAGTAATGGCGGCAAGCCAATGGCGATGCCAGCCGCCAGCACGGTCAGGATCAAGGTGTCCCACAGCATCGAGATCCAAGGAAGCTCCTCAGCCGCCAAGCGAAGACTGCTGAAATCAGGCCATTGCACAGGAAGCCAGGTCAGGGAGCCAGCATCGGGAAACAGGTGAGCCAACCAGACACCGCCAAGACCTGCTGAAAGCACAACCGCGACGGCAAACCCCATGACCTGGCGCTGTCCGAATTGAGCCTGATCACCCCAGCTCCTCCAACAGCGCAGTCCCTGCTCCAGAGCAATCGTGACCAGCGTCAACAACCACAGTCCCGACCACAGTTCATGGAACTGCAGAGATTTCAGACTCAGTTCCAGATCCATCCCCAGACCGCCAAGTCCGAAGACCCCAAGCAAGGTGGCACTGCGCAACGCACACTCCAGTCGGTAGCCCCCATAACTCACCAGCACCGAGCCCATGGCAGGCGATAACGCCGTCATGCAGGCAGCCATGGGAGAAGAACCGGTCTGGAGCATGGCCTGCAGCTGTGAAGGATCAAGGCTTTGCAGCTGATCGCGCCAGACACGGGCGATCAGGCATGAATAGGGAATCGAGATCGCCAGTACCGCAACCCAGGGATGCAGCCCAAGCACCTGCAGCAGCAGCAATCCCCAAATCAGCTCATGGACCGAGCGGGGCAGGGCCATTAGGCGCCGAAGCACTATGGCTGGCCAGACAGGAAGAGACCAGGTGAGCCAGAGACGCTCCGAACTCAGACAGCCCAGCAACACGCCGAGCACAAGACTGCAGCTCCATCCAGTGAGTGCCGTGGCGATCGTCACCTGCAGACCGATCAGCAAGGCCTTCAACAGAGCCGGGTCCATGGCAGGACTGACGGCGCCGACCACAAAGGAGCCCAAAATCTCCGCCCCACCGCCATGGGCTCCGTTCAGCACGACAATCAGCACCGGCAGCAGAGCAAGAGCCGGCAACAGCACAAGAGCTGGTGCAGTGGGCCGCATTGGAACGATCACGGCGCATACAGATCGCGCAGATCATCGGCTGAGACAGTCGATGCAGGCGTATCGATCACAAGCCGTCCTGCGCGAAGCCCAAGCACCCGGTCAAAACGATCGATCAGCTCTGGTCGATGCAAGGACACCACCACTGCCTGCGCACCACTGCGCAGAATGCCATCGGCTTCAAAGATGAGAAGTCTCTCCAAGACTTCGGCCGCAATGGCGGGATCAAGACTGGCAAGAGGTTCATCCGCAAGCATCAGGTCGGGTTGTTGTCGAAACAGTCGGGCCAGGGCCACTCGCTGCCGCTGACCTCCCGACAACTGCCCCACAGGACGATCAAGCCCGGTATCAGCCAGCATCGATTCCTCAAGACCTGCCTGTCGCAGACAGGATCGGCTGGCCTCCGCATCGACCCGAAACAACAGGTTGGCCAAAGCCCATGGCAGGCGACGGCGGCCAAGAGCTCCGGCATTGACGTTCTGCCCAATGCTGAGCTCTTCGATCAGACGCAGGTCCTGCCAGAGGGTGCCGATCCGTGCGCGCTGTCGCCGGCTGAGCGACGCAAGCGCCACACCCTGAAACCGCACGTGCCCTGCTGCTGGGGGCAGGCTGCCGTTGAGAACACCGATCAGAGAACTCTTGCCAGCACCGCTGCGTCCGAGCAGGGCGATGCGCTCACCGTTCTGGAGCCTGAGACTGACAGCGTTCAGCCGATCCCCGTGGGGACCGGAAACACGCACCTCATCGAGCTCCAACAGCGCAGTCACCTGATCTTGCCCAGCTCCCGACCCACCTTTTCGATCGGCTTGTACTGACTCGCCTCTGCCGGAATGAAGCGCTTGGCCGCAAACAGCTCAAGAATGGTCACCTGACGCGGCGAGGTGGGCTGAAGACCGAGGATCGCTTTCTGGAGGCGCGTGGTGAAACCCTTCCCGAACCGCTGATCCAGCTTCGGGCGAACAACCCAGTGGTAATCAACGTATTCAGGCGTTCGCCAGATCACACTCACCTTCTCGGTGTTCACGCGCCCTTCGTTCAGCGCTGATGTCCAGACCTGCTCATTGAGCGCACCCGCTTGATAGGCACCGCTCTGCACCACGGCGATCGTGGCATCATGGCTGCCACTGAATCCTGCACGACCACCACTGAACTGACTCGGAGTCACTCCGGCTTTGGCGAGAAAATGTTGTGGCATCAAACGGCCGGAGGTCGAGCTCTCTGAACCGAAAGAAAACCGCTTGCCTCGCAGACTGGTGAGACCGTTGATCGAACTGATCGGTTGCAGTCCGGAGCTTGTGTTGGCAATGAAAACACTGCGGAAGCGGGCGTCAATGTCGCGCTGAGCAAGCACCTGAGCCCCTGGCGTCTGTAGGCGCGCCTGCACACCGGTGAGGCCACCAAACCAGACGAGATCCAGTCCGCCAGTGCGAAAAGCGCTCACTGCCGCTGGGTAGTTGCTGACCGGTACATAGCGCACCTTCACGTTGAGGCGATCACTCAATTCGTCTGCCAACTGGCCATAGAGACGATTCAGTCGCTCAGGATTCTGATCCGGAATGGCCCCCACCTTGAGTGTGGGCTGGGCAACTACGGGCAAGACCATTGCCCCTTGGCAGAGAAGTACGGCCAGCAGGGCAACGGCCTGACGTTCTCGTGAAGGCATGTCGCTGAAAACCGTGTAAGCGATGAGAGTGTTTCTCGATCTCAACCAGCTGCAAGCAAGCGGGCGAGACGAGACAGTCCATCAGCGATCGTCTCACGCGACACAGCACAGGACAGACGCACGCAGCGGTCGTCTCCAAAGGCGCCACCAGGGACGATGGCCAGCCCCTCCTCCTCCAGAGCCTTCTTGCAGAAACTCACCGAATCACCGCAGCCGTCGGGAAGCTGGGGAAAGGCGTAAAAGGCTCCATTAGGAGGAACAAGCGTGATGCCTGGGAGGGCCTGAAGCCCCTTCACGAGAAGGGTCCGGCGCTCGTTGTAGCTCTCCGCCATTTGTCTCACACAGTCCCTGGAGCCCTCGATGGCGGCGATGGCTCCTCGCTGCGCAAAGCTGCATACATTGCTGGTGCTCTGGCTCTGAAGAGCGGAGGCTGCCTTGATCACTGAGGCGGGGCCATTGAGATAGCCAAGGCGCCATCCTGTCATCGCCCAGCCCTTGGCGAAGCCATTCACCATGAAACATCGATCTCTCAGATCAGGGGCCAGAGCAGCGAAGCTGTGGTGCTCAACGCCGTCATCCAGCAGATATTCATAGATCTCATCGGTCATGACCAGCAGACGCGGATGACGCTGCACGAGCTCGGCCAGTTGCTGCAACTCATGAAGACTGAGAACACGGCCGGTGGGGTTTCCTGGCGAATTGATCACCAGCAAACGGGTGGCCGGAGTGATCGCTGCCTCGAGCGCCTGCAGATCCAAGCAGAAACCGTTGCTCGCCGATGAAGGAACTGCAATCGGCCGGGCACCGGCCAGGCGAGCCATCTCGGGATAACTGAGCCAGTAGGGCGCAGGAATCAACACCTCATCACCAGGGTTGAGCAACACCTGGAACAGATTGAAGATGGCCTGTTTCCCCCCGTTGGTCACCAGCACCTCATCTGCTGTGGTGGGGAGACCGTTTTCATTGGTGATTTTGCTAGCGATCGCCTGCCTCAGGGCAGGGTCTCCAGCAGCAGGTCCATAACGCGTGACCCCATCGCGCAGCGCCTGGATGGCAGCCTCGACAATGAATGATGGTGTGCCGAAATCGGGTTCACCGGCACTGAGGCTGCAGATATCGCGACCCTCCTGCTGCAAGGCCTTGGCCCTTGCACTGATCGCCAAGGTGAGAGAAGGCTGGAGGGCTTCAGCCCGGCTTGAAAGGGATGGCGGGCGTGACATCAGAGCGGCACCCCTCCAGTGGATGCGCAGGTAAAAGCTTGATCATCCTGCCTGATGTGGTGTCAAAAACAACAGAGAAGATGTGTTGTCAACGACAACACAGAAACGGATCACACAGCCAGCCTCCAGACCAGGGATCATGTCGGAATGACTGGTGACGACATTGCTCTGAGCTGGGTGCTGGCTGCACGCAGGCCCGAGCAGCTGGCGAGGTTCTATGCAGATCTTCTGGGCACCAACCCCAAACCTGGCGTGGCTTCCCATCACTGGATTGTTCCTCTGCAAGGACAGGGAAGCCTGCAGATCTACACACCCTCACGCAACCGTCCATGGCCTGCCTCAGGCTCGGCTCTGGCGCCATGCCTACAACGAAGGGCAATGGCTGACCCCCTGCTGGAGCTCCAGGCTTGGCATCAGCACGTGATTCAACTCGGAGGCAGGAGCACAGAAGAACCGAGGCGGGAATCCTTCGGAGCGGAATGCTGGCTGGAGGATCCAGAGGGCCAAAGGTTTTTGCTGCTTGTGCTTCGGACTGAATCAAAAGAACAGACGATTCGATGACAGAACCACAACTGAACCGGATGAACCGTGGCGAGCAGAACCCTCAGCTGGTGGTTGGACGTGGCAATCCGAATGCCCGCCTGATGCTGATCGGTGAAGCACCCGGAGCTGAAGAGGATGCCCGTGGCTTGCCGTTCGTTGGCCGCTCAGGACAGCTGCTCAGTGAGCTCATCAGCGAAGCGGGCCTGGATGAACAACATCAGCTCTACATCTGCAATGTGATCAAGTGCAGGCCGCCCAACAACCGCAAGCCCACAGCGAAGGAGATCGAGATCTCCCGACCATGGCTGAGGCAACAGATCGATCTGATTGATCCCGCACTCGTGTTGCTCTCAGGCGCCACAGCCCTGCAGGCGATGCTCGGTGTCCGAAGCGGCATCAGCAAACTGAGGGGCCAGTGGCAGACCCATGACGGCCGCGACTATCTGCCGGTCTTTCATCCCTCCTACCTGTTGCGCTTCCGCTCGCGCGAGGCTGGAACACCCCAGGACCTGACCCTGCAGGATCTGCGAGAAGCCAGACGTCGACTGCATCTGCTCTCAGAGAGCTGAGCCTTTCAGACGCACCGGGATCAATGTTCACATGGATCGCCAAAAGTGGCCCGACTGGGACAAACGCAAGTCATTGCGCTGACGTCTATGCCAAGGTTTGGCTCAGAACCCGTCCGATCCATGACCGGCACCTTGACCAGTGCTCCTGAAACCAGCAGTGAAGTTGCCATCAATCCCCGTTACGACACGGTGATTCGCCGGCGAAGCACGCGCACAGTCATGGTCGGCGAAGTCCCCATCGGCAGTGAGCACCCGGTGGCTGTTCAATCGATGATCAACGAGGACACTCTCGACATCGAAGGATCCGTGGCCGGGATCCGCCGACTCGTTGATGTCGGCTGCGAGATCGTGCGGGTGACCACGCCCACCCTGGCCCACGCCAAAGCCATGGGCCAGATCCGTGCGGCCTTGCGCGCCCAGGGATGCAATGTTCCTCTTGTGGCGGATGTTCACCACAACGGCATTCGGATTGCTCTGGAAGTGGTCAAGCACGTGGACAAGGTGCGGATCAATCCCGGTCTGTTCGTCTTCGACAAACCTGACCCGAACCGACAGGACTTCAGTCAGGAGGAATTCGATGCCATCGGCGAGCGCATCAAGGACAAATTTTCACCACTGGTCGAAGCACTTAAAAAAGAGAACAAAGCCCTGCGCATTGGCGTGAATCACGGCTCTTTGGCCGAACGCATGCTGTTCACCTACGGCGATACCCCCGAGGGAATGGTGGCGTCGGCCATGGAATTTGTGCGGATCTGCGATGACCTCGATTTCCACAACATCGTGATTTCGATGAAGGCTTCGAGGGCCCCTGTAATGCTCGCTGCTTATCGAATGATGGCCGACACACTCGACAATGCAGGGTTCAATTTCCCCCTGCACCTTGGAGTGACCGAGGCCGGTGATGGGGATTACGGGCGCATCAAGAGCACAGCGGGAATCGCAACCCTGCTGTCCGAGGGGCTTGGAGACACGATCCGAGTCTCGCTGACTGAATCTCCTGAAAAGGAAATTCCGGTCTGCTATTCGATTCTCCAGGCCATTGGCTTACGCAAGACAATGGTCGAATACGTGGCCTGCCCGAGCTGCGGTCGCACTTTGTTTAATCTCGAGGAGGTACTGAATCAGGTGAGAAATGCAACCTCTCACCTCTCCGGGCTGGACATCGCAGTGATGGGATGCATCGTGAATGGTCCGGGCGAAATGGCAGACGCTGACTACGGTTATGTCGGCAAAGGTCCGGGCACCATCGCGCTCTATCGAGGTCGCGAAGAGATCCGCAAAGTCCCGGAAGCCGATGGTGTTAAAGCGTTGATTCAGCTGATCAAAGACGATGGACGCTGGGTCGATCCTGAGTGAACTCGTTAATCTGAAAGGACGGGCCTAAAGGACATCAATGACCAGCAAAAGTCCTCGATCGGCTTATTCACATCACAGGGGTCTGTTGCTGATTCTCGGGGCAGGTGGCTTGACCGCAGCCATCGCTGTTGCGGCACCAGGCCTTGGCCTACCCAGCACCAATTCCTCATCGATCACCAACAGCCCCAAGGAGGTCATCGACCAGGTCTGGCAGATCGTTTATAGAGATTTTCTCGATTCTTCAGGGAAGTATTCCCCTGAAACCTGGACCAGTCTGAGACGGGATCTGCTGGCCAAGAGCTATGCAGGCACCGATGAGTCTTATGAAGCGATCCGAGGCATGCTCGCCAGCCTCGATGATCCCTACACACGCTTTTTGGACCCCAAAGAGTTCAAGGAGATGCAGATCGACACCTCCGGAGAGCTCACGGGGGTTGGCATCCAAATCACGCTGGACAAAGACACCAAAGAGATTCTTGTGGTGTCCCCGATTGAAGGTACCCCTGCTTCCAGGGCCGGTGTGCAACCCAAGGATGTCATCGTCTCGATCGACGGCAAATCCACCAAGGGCATGACCACGGAGGACGCTGTGAAGCTGATCCGAGGCCAGGAAGGCAGCCAGGTCACCCTTGGGCTGCGCCGTAACGGGGAAGTGGTCACGGTGCCTCTTAAGAGAGCGCGCATCGCAATCAATGCGGTTGAAAGTCGGCTCAATACAGCAGCCGATGGCAAGAAAGTCGGCTACATCCGCCTCAAACAATTCAATGCCAATGCCGCCCGGGAGATGCGGGCTGCCATCCGTGAGCTCGAAAAAGAGGGTGCTCAGGGCTATGTGCTCGATCTGCGCAGCAATCCGGGGGGATTACTGGAAGCCAGCATCGACATCGCACGGCAATGGCTGGATGAAGGCACCATCGTCAGCACCAAGACCCGAGATGGCATTCAGGATGTGCGACGCGCGACCGGCAATGCGCTGACCAGCAGTCCGGTTGTGGTGCTGGTGAATGAAGGTTCAGCCAGTGCCAGCGAAATTCTCTCCGGGGCACTCCAAGACAACAAACGAGCCGTTCTGGTTGGTCAGAAGACCTTTGGCAAGGGATTGGTCCAGTCCGTCCGCGGCCTCTCCGATGGATCCGGTTTAACGGTCACCATTGCCAAATACCTCACCCCCAAAGGCACCGATATCCACAAGAACGGCATCCGGCCGGATGTGGATGTGAAGCTGAGCGATCAGGAGATCCAATCGCTGACCGTAGAGCAGCTCGGAACCGGTAAAGACAGTCAGTATCGGGCTGCCGAAACCACCTTGATCAAAGTGCTGCGATCACCGCAACGCGGTCAGGCCTATCAACCGGGATCCGCAAACCTGCGCTCCGCTCTTCAGCGGTAGGGAAACAATCCGAATCCCTCGCGTTCACTGCGGCTGCCACTGCGAACCGGATTCCGATTCACGGGGACCGTTGCCATCGGAGGGATGGACACAGGGCTGTTCTGAATCCTGCGCACCATGGTTCTGCAGCCTCCAGCTGCGTTGATCGCTCCATCGACAGAGGCCAGCTGGATGAGTCGTCCCCATCGCGGTTCCCATCCCCAGATCTGGCCCTGGCGGTCAAGCAGATCAACAGCCTGCGCGCGACTTAGCTGACGTTCTCTCATCAGGCATGTGGCTGTGGCCAGTGATGCGAGCTGGAGAGAGGAGGTGCGACCTGGCACGGATACCGAGGGGTAACGAGGCATCGGCCTGGACACGGGCATGACGGGACGCCCCATTCCTGCAGGGAAAGCTCCGATAGGAAGCCCTCCCATCGGAACACCGGCCATAGGAACAGCCCCCATTGGCATGGGGCCATTGCCACCGAACTGACCGAGGGCAGCCAGCGCTAGTTGCATCAGTAGTGAATTCATGATTAGTCCCGATGGATCGAGGTGAAAAAACGTTTTGGCGGGGTTCAGGCGCGAATCTCCGCTCCGCAGTAGCGATCGAACAACTGCAGAACATCGCGTGGAGGGAGCTTGGCGGTATATCTGGCTTCCAGTTCAGCCAACTGCTGCTGACGGGGATACACACGAATCGAACGCACTTCCGCCGGATGACTGCGCGCAAGGGCTGAGTACATGGCGCGATGGTGCTTGCGATCTGAAATAGGGCCGCCAACGCAGCGCTGCATGCGATGGGTCGCCTCATGGGCAAGGGTGTCCCAGACCTGGGCTGGGGACCTATGCGAGCGACACACCACGAGGGTGTCGCTGCTTGGGTGATACAAGCCCTGTAGCCCTCGTTGAGAGCAGTCTTTCTGAACCACACGCACACCAGCCCGCGTGAGCTTGTTGCGCAGAACATCAATGGCTTCCCAGGACACCGCCTGCGCCGGAATGGCTGCAAGGACTGGCAGACAAACGGCGGGCCAACACCACCAACATCGACGCAAAGATCGGCTCAAATGTCCTGAACAGCGTGGGACTGTTCCAAGCTCTTATGCGCAGACAAAAAAATCATCACCCAAGTGGGTGATGGTTATGAGGGGATGTGACTGAACGGTTTAAGCAGGCTTGAAAGTGTCAGGCCACCGGCTGCATCAATCCACCACCAGGGGAGGAATCATCGTCGTCATTATTCTGCGAATCGTCCTGCCAGAGGGCATAGACGCCCAGAGCTGCAGCACCAACCAGGCTTGATAACAATCCCGTGGAACCCAGGCTGCTGATCGGATCGATGAATTCGCCCACGTGGTAATTCTCTCTCCGGCAACTGTAACGAAGAATTGCGCATTGTGTAGAAACTTTCTCATCTTTGCCTGATCGCCAGGATCAGCGCCAAGGGTTAAACGCTGAGAACGCTCTCATTACGGGCGGTTTGCTGCTTTTCGCGCTCATCGGCTGTGAGTCCTTGGGCATCAGGAATCTGAGCGGCCATCTGCTCAAGCCAGCTCTTGATTTCCTCAAGCTGCTTCTCCATCGGCAACACTCCCAGGCCTCTGGCCATCACCTTGGCCGTCGCACCAGACCCGGCCTGATAAACAAGCCGACCATGTAGATGCTGCGGCAGCCCCTGGCGTAACAGGCGAAAAGCCGGCTCCTCCATCGGTGTTTCCAGCGCAATGTTCGGCTTCTCAGGACGGATGCGTGAAAAACCGCAGCGTTTGGCCAAAAGCTTCAGGTCCATCAGTTGGAGCAGCGACTGAACCGGACCGGGCAGAGCGCCGTAGCGATCGGCCCAAATGGCTGCAAGCTCAACCAACGACTCGCTGGTGACACACTCTGCTGCAGATCGATAGGCCGCCATTTTCTCGTCGGCATCGGTGATCCAGTCAGCAGGAATGAACGCAGTGACCTGCAGATCCACCTGGGTATCGTCAACCGCAGGGATGTCCTGTCCCTGGATCTCGGCCAGGGATTCCTGAAGCATCTCCATGTAGAGATCAAATCCGATGGCTTCCATCTGCCCGCTCTGCTGGACGCCCAAGAGGTTTCCAACCCCGCGGATCTCCATATCCCGCATCGCTAGCTGATAACCACTGCCCAGCTGAGCAAATTCCTGAATCGCCCTCAGTCGCTGCCGTGCCGCTTCACTGAGAGAGGCATCACCGGGATAAAACAACCAGGCATGGGCCTGGATGCCACTGCGACCGACACGTCCACGCAACTGATAAAGCTGCGCCAATCCGAATCGATGGGCATCCTCGATCAGGATTGTGTTGACTCTGGGGATGTCGAGTCCGCTTTCCACAATCGTGGTGCAGAGCATCACATCCGCTTCACCTCCGTTGAAAGCCACCATGGCGCTCTCCAGCTCGCCCTCGGCCATCTGACCGTGCGCCACCAGAAGTCGCAGGCCGGGAAGCATCTGACGCAGCTGACCAGCCACGTCTTCAATACCCTCGATTCTCGGGACCACGTAAAACACTTGGCCACCGCGATCAAGCTCCTGACGAATGGCACTGCGAACGGCCTCTTCATCAAGAGCGGCCAGATGGGTCTTGATGGGTCGGCGCAACGGAGGGGGAGTGGTAATCAGGCTCATCTCCCGCACTCCTGAAAGACTCATATAGAGCGTGCGCGGAATCGGCGTCGCAGAAAGAGTGAGCACGTCGACGTCCTTGCGCAGCGCTTTGATCTTTTCCTTCTGGTTGACACCGAAGCGCTGTTCCTCATCCACCACCAGCAGGCCGAGCTTGTCGAACACCGTGCTCTTGCTCAGCAGCTGATGCGTTCCCACAACGGCGTCGATGGTTCCTTGCTTGAGACCTTCAAGGATCGACTTCCGCTCGCTGGTAGTTCGGAAGCGATTGAGCAAGGCCACCTTGATGGGATAGGGCGCAAAACGCTCTGAAAGCGTTCGCCAGTGCTGCTGGGCAAGCACTGTTGTGGGAGCCAACATCGCCACCTGTTTACCGGCCGTAATCGCCTTGAAAATGGCCCGGATCGCTACCTCGGTTTTGCCGAAGCCCACATCGCCGCAGACCAGGCGATCCATCGGTTGGGACTTCTCCATATCCCGCTTCACATCGACTGTGGCCTTGAGCTGATCCGGAGTGGGTTCATAGGGGAATGACTCCTCCAGCTCGGTCTGCCAAGGGCCGTCTACCGGAAACGCGAACCCAGGGGCCTGATGTCGTTCGGCGTACAGCTTCACCAGGTCGAGCGCCACCTTGCGCAGGGCCTTTCCGGCACGTTCCTTGGCCTTGACCCAGGCCGATCCGCCCATCTTGCTGAGCTGGGGTGGAGCATCACCGTTGGCGCGATAACGACCGAGGCTGCCCAGCTGGTCTGCAGCCACCCGCAGGATGCCGTCGGCGTACTGCACCACCAAGTAGTCACGCACCTCGCCGCTGATCGCCAACTTTTCCAGCTTCTGGAAACGTCCGATGCCGTGATTGCGATGCACCACGAAATCCCCGGGCTGCATTTTGTTGGGATCCACCGTGCGACTGGCTGCCTTTCGGCGTCGGCGCACATAGCCAGTGCTGGTGAGGGTCTGCTGCCCAAAAAACTCACGATCAGTGATGAGAGCGATCCGCCAGGCGGGAAGCTGCAGCCCCTCGAGGTCAGCGGTGCCGCGTGTCTTCAAAGCAACAGGTGTTCCCTGTTCAATCAGACGCTCAATCGCCGGCGCATCCGCGGCATTGGGAACGAAACGACTGATGCAGTCATGCTCTTCCAGCAACGCAACAGCTCGACTGGGCTGGGCAGATAGAAGCCAAACGGCCTGTTTCTCCTTGCCGTAGCTCTTGATCAGTTCACCAAGTTTTCCGAACTGATTGGGATAGGCCGGCACAGGACGACTGTTGAGATCAAAAGCGTTGGGATGGGCATCACTTTCCTGCAACTCGGCCAGATCAAAGCCTGGAAAAGCTTCTGCCAGCCCCATCGCCTCCTCGATGTCGCGATGCAGGATCGGCAACGGCAACGCCAGTTCGTCGTGATGCTCCCTGGCATGGTCAAGCCACTGGTCTCCATGGGAGCGGCCATGACGTCGCTCATCAATGGCCACACAGCTGTCGGTCGGGAGATAGTCGAGTAGTGAGGCAGGCTGCTGCCAGGCCAGTCCAAGGAGGCGGCGCATGCCCTCGGGAGTCCCCCCCTCCAGCAATTCAGACAGGGATTCCTCACTGAGAAGCTGATCGAGACCATTGGGCATGGCATCGCGCAGCTGTTCAGCGATCAAAGGACTGAAGCCTGTCGGCGTCAGCCTCAGGCTTTCGATCGGATCAAGGGAACGCTGACTGGCGGGATCAAATTCACGCAGCTTGTCGAGCTCATCTCCAAAGAACTCGAGACGCACCGGTAGTTCACTGCTGACTGGGAAAACGTCAACGATGTCGCCACGGCGGCTCCAGGTGCCTTCCTGGTCGATGGTAGAAACCCGTTCATAACCAAGCTGTGCCAGGCTGGTGGCGAGATCCTCAAGGTCGACGCTGTCGCCTTTACGAAGGGTTCGGCATCGATCAGATAAAGCCTGCGGCGGTGGCAGATGCGGCTGAAGACAGCGCTCCGTAGCCACAATTGCCAGATCGCGACTCTGTTGATCGAGCTGCAATTCACTAAGCACCTGCAACTGCCCCCAGGTGATTTCACTGGTGGGGTCAAACGGTTCGTAGGGCGAACCTTCACTGGTGGGATAAAGCTGGGCACTGCGCCAGCCCATTAGCTCCAGAAGAGCCGTCCAGCGACCCGCCTCCTCAAGGGTCGGCACGACCACAAGCAGAGGCCGATCCTGTTGGCGCGCCAGGGCACTGGCCACAAGAGCCCTGGCGCCCCGACCACCTCCGCGGAGCAGGAGCCGGTCCTGGCGATCGATGCGTTCACCGAGCTCACTGGTCAGCGCTGAGCACTGCAGCAGGCGCACCAGGGAGCTGAGGGGCATGGCAGGACCACTGACGGCAACGCATGATTGTCGCAATTCACTGTTCGCCACTGCGTGCATTACGACGCGCTCTTCGGCCATGCCTCGATTCCGATGCCCTGATTGCTGTTGTGGTCCTGCGGTCGTCCTGCACCCGCCGAAAGGGGCCCTGCCGGTGTGCTTCCGTTGCGGCACCGTGATGGAACGGCAGCCACTGGTGAAGCCCATTCCACTGGCTGTTTTTCTGGCCGTGAGCTCAGCCCTTGTGGGACTCTCCATACCAGCGCTTCTGGGCCCTCCACCTCCACCCAAACCTCCGACATCGGAGAACCTCGCTTAAGTCATCCCTTCACAGCCAAACGAATCCAGACCAAGCGCCACCATGAACAAGCCGAGCATGAACCGATCGAGCCGCCTGGAACGCAGATTTGAAGGATTGATCTGGAAGTTCCGACTGGTCACGCTGATTCCCGTGGTGATGAGTCTGCTGGGGAGCATCAGCTGTTTTGTCATCGGCACCTACGCAGAGATCAGCGTTCTCAGAAAAGTCTTTCGAGGTGACTTCACCCACGACAACAGCACGCTCTTGATCGGGAAGGTGGTGGGAGGCATCGACTACTACCTCATTGGCATCGCCCTGCTGATTTTTGGCTACGGCATCTACGAGCTGGTGATCTCCGACCTCGACCCGCGACAGAACGATGAATCGTCTTCAAGACGCAACCTGCTGAACATCCAAGACCTCGATGGTCTGAAACAAAAGCTCACCAAGGTGATCATCGTTGCCCTGATCGTGACCGCGTTCAAAGTGATGGTGAGCTTTGAGGTGACCTCCATCACCGAGCTGATTCAGTACTGCGCAGGTGTGCTGATGTTGGCGTTCAGCTCCTACCTGATCGGACGCACCGGCAAACACTGATCACGTGCCCGTTCCTCACTCCTGAGGATGAATGGATTCATCCTCAGGAGTGAGGTGAGCCAGCCATGACTCAGCGGACCTTGAAAGGGTTCCTGCTTGATGGCATCAATGACCACCAACACGCAACCGGCGGCAATTCAACGACGACTTGAGCTTCAACGACAGCATGAACGCCGCCGATCAATCCCTGAGCACATCCTGCAGCGCAATGACGCTGTGCTGATGCACCTCGGACTGGCGCATCTCGGTGCCAACCGTCTGCTTCACAACGGTTCAGGTGAACGCGACGATCTGGTGCAGGAAGGCCGCTATGGGCTGATCCGAGCTGTAGAGAGTTTTGAGGCCAGTCGCGGCCACCGCATCAGCAGCTACGCGATGCCGAGGATCACTGGCCAGATCAGGCATTACAGAAGAGACCGGCTGCAAACAATGCGAATCCCCTGGCGACTCAGTGATCTGCATGCCCGTGGGATGAAAGCACAGGAGCGGCGATTGCATGCAGGACTGCTGCCGCTCAGCAATGAGGATCTCGCGCAACAACTTGGAGTCAGCACTGATCGCTGGCGAGAGGCCTGTCTGGCACACCGGGATCGTCGGATCCAGTCATTACATCATCAGCGCACCATCAGCGATGGGGCTGTTGAACCAGAGGCCCGGATCGATTGCTTGCAAGATCACCGATGCCAGCCTGCTGATCCACAGCACGAATGGCTGATCCAAATGCTGAGCGGCTTGGAGCCGAACCATTGCCGTTGGCTCTGCGCGTTCTGGATCGACGGACTTTCTCTGACGGAGATTGCACGCCGCGAATGCATCGACAGACAAATGCTGCGGACTGCACTGCGAGGAATGCTCAACAACCTGCGTGCCGAAGCCGGTCGAGATTTCAGCCTGACAACCCCAGAAGCCAAGCAGCAACGATGGCCAGGCCTGCCGCCCAGGCGGTCTGCAGACCATTGACCAGCTCATTGCTCAGCCAGGGCCAGCGGTCCTGGCCCAAAGCTCCCAGCAAACTTTCCAGCAGTGTGGCGATCAAACCCACCACGAGCACAACAGCAAATGCAGCACCGGATTGAAGCAATCCAAGCAGAGCCATCACGACCGTCATCAGCAGACTGCCAACGGCACTAGCCAGGGTTCCTTCCACACTCACAGCGCCTTCGGTGCCTGCAGGCACCGGCCGGAGTGTGGTGATCAGCAAGGTGGTGCGACCCCAGCGCTTGCCGATTTCACTGCCGAAGGTATCGGCCAGTTTGGCCGCAAAACTCGCGCAGAAGCCAATCAGCAACAACTTTGGCGAGCCAATGCGAGCGGCGATCAGCAAAGCCAGCACAAGACCGGTGAAGGCCGAGCCCCAGACATTTTCTGGGCCGCGGCGACCGCCTCGCCCCTCAGCAAGACCAAGCTGCTGCTTCCTAGCAAAGCCCAGCTTGGTGACCAGCGAACCGAGCACGAGATAGGCCACAACGGCCAACCAGCCGCGCCAGGCCAGCGAGCCCCAGAGCACCGTGCCAAGGATCCCTGCATGACACCAACCGGCACGCGTGAGCAACGGAAAACGCTGCGCGAAACTGATCAAGAGCGCATTGACCAAGAGCGCGGTGAGCCACAGCCCAGCGGTTTGAGACGGGAGCTCGAGAGGCGTGGAAAACATCAGGGTGTGTTGCACTGCCATAAGCATCAACGCTGAAGGGAGCTTCGGCACAGATAATCAGCTTGATGATTTCCCCGCTCAGGCATGTTGCTGAACAGAAAGGGTTTCTTCCTTGAGCTGGGAGAGAAAGAACCGCAAGCGGCAGAGGCCAAGCCTGAACCCAAACAGGTGAAGGCCGAGAGCGCTGCTGAGGCATCCCAGCCCGCAGCTGCTCCGGTCCCAGTCGAAGAAATCGCCCCTGCTTCTCCTGCTGCTCAAGCTTCTGCTCCTGCGGCTGTTGCTGCTGTGGCTGTGGCTGTTGCTGTTGCTGCTGAAAGCACAACCGACACCACAGCAGAGAGCACAGGCGCCGCACCCAAAGTGCAGCCATCCCTGACCACTGCAGACGCCATCGCCGCCGAGCTAGCCGCCGCAGAAGCCGCCAAACCGGAGATTCAGTTGAGCACCTTTGCCCCAGTTGCGCTTCAACCTGGCAACTCGATTCGTCCCGGCAAGCGTCGCCCAGGCAACAACCTGGCTGGATTCCGCAGCATGGCCAGCGAGCTGTTCAACAGCTAAACGATCTGGAGCAGCCCTGTCAGGCACAATCCTGATCTGATCCATTGATGCGCCATTCCATTGATTCTTCAGTGGACGATCACAGGCATGACGATCCTTCTGCCCTGACCAACATGCAACTCCCTCAGTCAGCTCTGCAGTTCTTCACGAGACGCTTTGGTGAGCTGTTGAAGAGAGGTGATTCTGGACAAATCTGGCGTTCACCACGATCAGAGCCTGGTCTGAGAGAGGCGCTTCACCCCCCCTCCTCTGTTCAGATCGCGCTAATGCAGCGCATGGGAGTGACCGGGAGACCTCTCATGGATGCCTGTAAGCGCCGGAGCCTCAGCACCTGAGTGTTCGCCAGTTGCTGAGGCTGCTGATCCCAGCCACAGCAGCGGTTGAGCTACGCAAAATGGTGTCACCCAGAGACACAGAGATCCAGCCTGCTGCTTGTGCTGCATCCAGTTCCTGCACGCTCCACCCCCCCTCGGATCCAATTGACAGCCAGATGGCTCCATCCACTGAAGCCTGAGTCGCAAGCAATTCAGACAGTCGAGGACTCTCCAGCTCGCGAGCCACCGCGATTAAGTGCAGGTCGTTCGGCCCCGGTGTGTCCCACCACTCTGCGCAGGGACACACGTCATGCAGTTCAGGAGCCCAGAGCCGCTCGCACTGTTCAACGGCTTCCTGCAGGATCGAGCCCCAACGCTCCGGACGATGCTCAGCCTGGGGAACGCAACGTTGACAATCCAGCGGCTGCAGTCGATCCACACCCAACTCACAGGCCATCCGCATCACGTCATCCATTCCTCGACGGATCAACGCAATGGCCAGACCAAGTTTCGGCCTTGGGGCGATCACAGTCTGACTAGGGGCCTCGATCTCTGAGCACAACTCGAGTTGATGACCGTCCAGAAGACGAGCCACCCAGAGGTGGCCCTGGCCATCGATGACATCCACCTGAGCACCCTGCTTCAGCCGCAGAACCTTGCGCAGGTAGCGCGATTCATGATCCTCAAGCACGAAGCGACAACGGTCATCCGCAGACTGCAACCTGCGGGAGTCGATCAGCAGGCGACGTCGTTCCGCCACGTCAATGCTCAACCCATGCCGGGGAAGACACTGTCGGGATGGTCTTCCACCGGCCAGTCGTCATTCACACCACCGATCAACAGTTCCTCGAGCTGCACCACATCAGAATCAATCTGTCGCAGGGCATTGATCAGAACATCGAGGGCAATCCCATCACAGGTGCCCAAATCAATCCAGCAACGGGCCCAGTCCTGCTCATACTCCATCTGGCCCATGTTGTGCATCAGAGCCGGCATCACCCCCGTTGTCTCCTCGGTTTCGTAGCTCATCCAGCTGAGCTCATCGCCTTCTTCGTGAACCTGCAGGCTCTCGGCATTGAACCCGCCAAGACGTCCCAGCACATACCAACTGTCAAAGATGCCATCCACATAATTTCGTTCTCCCTGACTGGGAATCTCGCTGAATCGCAACCAGACCCAGCAATTGAAGGGATCAACCTCTCGGAAGCGAACGCGCATGACCCACCACTGACCCCGTCATCATCGCCGCCGACGGTGCCATCGACCATGCTGGGGAGCCAAGGCAGCCCGGACCGGGGCATTCGATCGGAATGCTGGAACTCACGGATATCAACTACAGACCTGCAACCGCAGAACACTTGGTCTTGAACAGCATCCAGCTGAAGGCCGATCCCGGACGCCCACTGCTGATTTCCGGCGACAGCGGCAGTGGAAAGACCAGCCTTCTGGAGGTGATCAGCGGGATGGCCGGTGCTGACACCGGCAGCATCAGCTGGAAAGGGCAGGCGCTCAATCAGCGCCAACGACGCTGGCTTTGCGGAGTGGTGTTTCAGTTTCCGGAACGACACTTTCTGGGCTTGAGCGTCAACCAGGAACTGAAGCTGGGCCACAGGCGGCTGAGCAGCGAAGAGATGATTTCGGCGCTGCGAAAAGTCGGTCTCAGCAGAGTGGATGGGCGTCAGGCTCCAGAGCGACTCAGCGGCGGACAGCAGCGGCGTCTGGCCCTGGCGGTGCAGCTGCTGCGCAAGCCGGATGTGCTGCTACTCGATGAGCCCACCGCAGGACTCGACTGGTCAGTGCGTGCCGAAGTGCTCGAACTGCTTGACCGGCTGAGCCAGGAGCGTTTGCTGATCGTGGTGACCCATGAGCCGGAACTGTTCCAGGGCTGGAGCTGTGAGCACCTGCGCCTGCGCAATGGCCGACTGCATGCTCTGTCACCATGACGCCTGGGTTGTTGTAAAGCCATGGCTGATCGGCTGGTCCGTGCCACCGCAGCAGGTGGGGGAATCAGGCTTGTAGCGGTGACCACCGGCGAAACCACTCGTGCCGCCCAATCACGTCACGGACTCTCGTACCTCACCACGGTGATGCTCGGCAGAGCCATGGGTGCGGGTCTGCTGCTGGCCAGTTCCATGAAGGTTCGGCATGGGCGCGTCAACCTGCGACTGGGATCAGATGGCCCTCTCAAGGGTCTGACAGTGGATGCCGGCCGTGACGGAAGAGTGCGTGGTTTTGTCGGCAACCCTTCGCTTGAACTGGACCCGATCAGCGATTCAACAGGACAAGCCAGTTTCGACTTCACCTCTGCAGCAGGAACGGGTTATCTGCATGTGGTGAGGGACGACGGCAAAGGCGAACCCTTCAGCAGCACAGTTGAACTGGTCAGCGGGGGGATCGGAGAGGATGTCGCCTCCTATCTGCTCCACTCTGAACAGACACCCTCGGCGGTGTTCGTAGGCGAAACAATCAACAGCGAAGGATTGCAGAGCAGCGGAGGGTTGCTGGTTCAGGTGCTGCCCAAAGCCGCGGAAGAGCCAGCTCTGGTTGCTTTGCTCGAGGAGAGGTGCCGCGAGATTGAGCATTTCAGCCAGAAGCTGCACCGCTGCGGTGACCATCCGGAACAGTTGCTTCGAGAGGTGTTCCCAGATCTCGATCCTCAGCCCATCCCAAGCAGCGAACCGACACAGCCGGTGCAGTTCCATTGTCCCTGCAGCCGTAGAAGAAGCTTGGGCGCACTCATGTTGCTAGGCAGAGAAGAATTGCAGTCCATGCTGGAAGACGACAAGGGAGCAGAGCTCACCTGTCATTTCTGCAGCGAGGTTTATCGATTCGATGAATCAGAGCTGCAAAGCCTGATTGAGAGAATGATCGAATCAGGCGAGTAGCAAAGCTCCAGCAAGCAACAACAGCAGGGTGGGCAGTGCCTGCCATTGCTCGACACCCAGTGGCAGACCAGCCTGAACAGTGACAGAACTGAGCAATGCACCCAGAGCGAGGCCAACAATCAGGAGCAGAAGGGTCCAGCCAAGGGAGCCCAAGGGCCGACGACCTCGCTTGACCTGACTAATGAACACCCCAATAGTTGACAGGGCCAAAAGCAGGTCGATCGTTTGAGGAGCCAGCAGCAACAGCAGCAAGGCCAAAGCGCCTGCGATGGAGCGCACAACGAGACCCTGACCCTGCACCAATTGCAGATCGGGCATAAAACCAGCACCACTCAGTGACGGCGCTGGCAATGAGATGCCGCGTAAACGTGTCAGCAAAGCTGCAGGGCCATTGCCTGTACTGGGCCCTCCGGAAGACACCTGTTGGCGTTCCACCTGTGAGGCAGAGGCTGCTGCTGAACTGAGGCGGCCAGACTGTCGATCTCGTAGACGCTCCATCAGAACGGAGTCGTAAGCAGCTTCAACTCGAGCGCGGGCGACTGCATCATCGCCACAGGAAGCAACGACCCGGTCTCTTGCTTTTTGAACGTCATCAAACCCGGCGCCAGGATTGACGCCGAGCAAGGAGTAAGGATCTTTTGGATCCGAATCCGAGCCTGGATCCAACCCTGCAGCCATTGATCTATTGAAATCTGAATAGAGATTATCGAGAGACTCGCCCAATTGAGCACAAATCTCGATTTTGGAAGCGACTCAGAACAGAGGTGGACCGTGGCGGAATCCCTGCTGGCGCTCGAAACGATGCCGAAAACGGGGCACATCGGCATTAAGCAAGACCTGGCGGTGCTTGATCAAAGGCATTTGGGGAGGCTGGTGATATCCCTCCAGCACCTCAACATGATCGCGATGATCACGAAAACAGACGTAATCGGTACCGCCGTCATCGCAGGGACGGAGCAGCCAGAGGGTGTCCACATCAGTCCGCTTCAGAGACAACATTCTGGCGATGAATTGGCTTGTCCGTGACTGAAAAGCGGTCGAGAGTGCATCTCAACATTTCAAAAAGGATTGGAATTCAAGCCAACAACGGCTCCGATCAGACCTAAAGACAATTCTGAAACCAGCTTGCGAGCAGCTTCGTACAGACCAGCGCAGATTCAGCCGAGAAGAGGGTTGGAGGAATCGACCACTAAGACTTAGCGCTTGAACAATGCCGTTGTTCAATATTGATCGAGATCTTTCTGAGAAGCATCTTTGCAGTTTTCTTCCAGTAGAGAAACTATCGACTTCGGAGGAGCATCTTCAAAGTAATAAGCCTCCCATTCAGACTCGTAGAGATCAGATCCAGGCTGATAGCCCAAACGCTTTAAGGCCAAATCAGCATGCTTGTAAGTCAAACCCTTTTTGATTGCATTGGCCCTTAAGTCTTGACTGCTATAAAGCGAATCAGTCCCCCAGCACCACTG
>QCTE01000022.1 GCA_003211275.1 Synechococcus sp. AG-673-A03
GCGCTATCCCGATATCAGCTTTGGGAAAACCTATGTGAACATCACTTTGCGCCCCGATGAGGATGCGGAGGATGCGACCCTCACCGATTCAGATCACGCCTTCGCCGCGGCGATTGATGGACTCATCGATTGATCTTGAGGCCAGCTTTATTGCTTCGGGAGTCGGAGAGGTTCTCGAGCACTTAGACACCGAGCTGATCGGTCTGCGGCCAGTCAAAACCAGAATTCGTGAGATCGCCGCTTTGCTGTTGGTCGATCAGGCTCGCCAGTCCCTGGATCTGCTCAGCAAAGCTCCCAGCCTGCACATGTCGTTCACCGGTCAACCAGGAACCGGAAAAACAACTGTTGCGCAGAAGATGTCGCAGATTCTTCATCGCCTGGGTTACTTGCGCAAAGGCCATGTGATCACCGTCACCAGGGATGACCTTGTTGGTCAATATGTGGGGCATACGGCCCCGAAAACCAAGGAAATGATCAAACGCGCCCAGGGAGGCGTTTTGTTCATTGACGAGGCTTATTACCTCTACAAACCAGGAAATGAGCGGGATTATGGAGCTGAAGCGATTGAGATCCTCTTGCAGGAGATGGAGAGCCAGCGCAATGATCTTGTGGTGATCTTTGCCGGTTACAAAGACCGGATGACAGCGTTTTATCAATCCAATCCAGGACTTTCTTCAAGGGTTGCTCACCACATCGACTTCCCTGATTACAGCCAGAGTGAATTGATGGCGATTGCTCAACTGTTGCTGGAACAACAGCAGTATCAATTCAGCGACGCAGCGGTTGAAGCTTTTGAGAGCTACATCAGTCGGCGGCGTCAATTGCCTTTCTTCGCCAATGCACGTTCAATCCGCAATGCCCTCGATCGTCTGCGACTGCGGCATGCCAACCGCTTGTTCTCACACCGCGGTCAACCTCTCAGTCGTGAAGCCTTGATCACGATCGAAGCAGCGGATGTGTTCGCCAGTCGTGTGTTTCAGGGGGAAGTGGAGGGAGCCGATCCTTCCCAGCCACTGACCAATGGAGCCGAATGAGCTTTCCTCACCTCGGGGTGGGCTGCTCTAGATCTCTCTTGATCAGTGCCATCAGGTAAGAGGGGGCCTTGTAACGCCCTGGCAGGCAGCGGTTGAGGGTTTCCAGATGGCCCCAGCACACGGTTTTTTCGATGTCCTTGACTTCTCGACCTTCCTTGAGCAGCCGTCGTAACGCCTTGCAGTACAAGGGATAGCCCGCTTCCAGTTCGCCGATGGTCAGCTTGGCCTGGGCCATGAAGGTCGCTCGGTTCTTCTCTTAACTTATGAAACCGTCGGATCGCTTTATCCAAGCCAGGCGATGCAGTCGATCTCCACCTTTGAGCCCTTGGGCAGTGCTGCGACCTGAACGCACGCCCTGGCAGGGCTGACACCGCTTCCGAACAGTTCGGCATAGATCGCATTGACCGCCTGAAAATCGTCGAGATCGACCAGGTACACAGTTGTACGCACGACCTTGGCGGCCTCAGTTCCCGCAGCGCTCAAAACGGCCTTCAGATTGCGCAGCACTTGCCTGGTCTCCGCTTCCACATCGCCGCCACCCACCATCTTTCCGGTTGCTGGGTCTAGAGGGATCTGGCCCGAGCAATAGAGCCATCCGCCAGCCTGCACGGCCTGGTTGTATGGCCCTACCGGAGCCGGCGCGTCAGCTGTGGTGACAGCTTGATGGGTGGTGGTTGACATCAAGAGGGATCACAATGGGACTGCATTTTCGCGCTTCGTGTCGATGGAGTCCCTTCCGGTCGAGATCGATGGTCTCTGGCACAGCTATGACGCTTCCGGAGCGGAGTGGACTCTTCAGGGCATCAATCTCAGCCTGCAGGGCGGTGAACTTGTGGGGTTGTTGGGCCCCTCCGGCTGCGGCAAGACCACTCTTCTGAGATTGATCGCCGGTTTTGAAAGACCAATCCGCGGCAGCATTCGCCTTCATGGCCGCGAGGTGGCCAGCCCTCAGCGCTCGCTGGCCGCCGAACGCCGTGGAGTGGGCATGGTGTTTCAGGACTATGCCCTGTTCCCTCACCTGAATGCCTGGGCCAACACCTGCTTCGGTCTTCGCCGCGGGCAGGACACAGGTCGGGCGTCCTGGCTTCTGGAGCTGCTGGGTCTGGAACGGTTGAAAGAGCGTTATCCCCATGAGCTTTCCGGCGGTCAGCGTCAACGTCTGGCTTTAGCGAGAGCTCTGGCACCGGCGCCATCGGTGGTGCTGCTCGATGAACCCTTCTCCAACCTGGACGTGGAGGTTCGGCTGCGCCTGCGCAGTGAGCTGCCATCCGTTCTCAGTGCCTGCAACGCCAGCGGTGTGTTGGTCACCCATGACCCGGAGGAGGCCCTTGCAATTTGCAGTCGGGTGGCTGTGCTGCGCGACGGACTTCTGCATCAGTGCGCCAGCCCGAAGCAGCTGGTGGAGTCACCGGCAACTCCCTTCGTGGGCAGCTTTGTGCTTCAGCGCAATGTTCTGCCGGTTTGGAACGATGCCGCCGGCGGTTGTCTGCGCTGCCCTCTGGGTGACCTGGAGAGACCTGGCGATCTTCAGGCCGATGCCCTGCCGGAGGAGGCAACGGTTCTGGTTGCTCCCGAAGCCATCGCGCTGCTGGAGGATGCCAATGGTGAGGATCAGGTGGTGGGGCGCGAGTTCCTTGGCCACAGCTGGATGTACAGGGTGAAGAGCGGTGACCGGCAGCTGCGGCTGCTGAGACCGCTTACCGAGGACTATGAACGCGGCCAGAGCTGTCGTCTGCGTCTTCAGCCGGGTTCATCGGTCTTGCTGCATCCTCAGCGACGTGCTCTGCTCACCAAAGTCTGCTGAGCCTTTCTCAGCCGCTCCAGCTGTCCTTGTGCAACCTGAGTTCACGCAGTTCTCGCACTGAACACGCTCGCAGAAACAGGTTGGTGCGCCGCTCCTCACCCATGGTGCTGGGCAGGGACAAACTTCCACGGCTGCGCAGGTCTTGGACCGTGCTTAGGCGTGCGGCGATGGCCTGATCATCCGGTCTGAGGGCGTGGGCCCAGCGCAGGTTGCCTTCGGTGTACTCGTGAGCGCAATGCACGATGGTGTCGTCCGGAAGATCCTGCAGGCGTTTGAGGGCTAGGTGCATGTCCTCGGCTGATCCTTCGAACAGACGACCGCAGCCTGCCCCGAACAGGGTGTCGCCACAGAACAGCACTGGCGTCGGAAGCTCCGGGGAGCACCCCTCGGGCAGGACATAAGCCAGATGCGCCCGGGTATGGGCTCGCACATCGATTACCGAGACGGGCTGTCCCAGCAGCTCGAGCTGTGTGCCGGGCTCGACCGACACCGTCTGGAAAGGAATCCGCTCCTGATCGGCTGCTGCTGCGATCACCGCAGCTGAAGGCCATTGCCGCAACAGATCGGGTGTACCGCCGATGTGGTCGGCATGGTGATGGGTCTGCAGGACGGCGGTGAGCTCCAGCGTGCGATCCACCAGCCATTGCCTCACGGGTTCGGCAACGGCGGGATCGACGACGACCGCCTCGCGTCCCCTTGTCCAGATCCAGACGACGTTGTCCTGCAGGACCGGCAGTGGCTTGATTCCGTCGCTCTGACAGGGGTGGCCCATCGTTAAAGTTTTGGGCGATGCAAGCTTCCATGATCACCGTTGCACTGGCCAAGGGCGCGCTGCTGCGGGAGTCCGTGGAACGTTTCCAGCTTGCCGGTCTTGATTTTTCGGCAGTGTTGGATCCCGACAACCGCCAACTGATGGTGCCTTCGGTCTGTGGCCGGGCCCGAGCTCTGCTGGTCCGCAACGGTGATGTGCCGGTTTACGTGGCTTACGGGCAAGCCCAGCTCGGTGTGGTCGGTTACGACGTGCTGCGCGAGCACCAGATGCCTGTGGCGCATCTGGTCGACCTCGGTTTCGGCGGCTGTCGCATGTCCGTTGCCGTCAAGTCCAGCAGTGGGTATCAGAGGCCCACAGACTTGCCGCCGCATTGCCGTGTGGCCAGCAAATTCACCCGTTGTGCCCGACAGTATTTCGATTCAATCGATCTCCCGGTTGAGCTGGTGCACCTCACCGGATCCGTGGAGCTTGGTCCGATCACAGGAATTGCCGAAGCGATTGTCGACCTGGTCGCCACAGGACGAACTCTCAGGGATAACGGTCTGGTGGCGATTGAAGACCTCTTCCAGACCACGGCCCGACTCGTGGGCCATCCGCTGTCGTTGCGTTTGGATCAGGGAGAGCTGCAACAAGTCATCGAGGCAATGGATGCTCCCATGAGGGAGATGGTGAGCACGACCTGATGGCCGGTTCCGATCTGCAGCGCATCAGTCGGCTGGGGCGCTACCTCGGGCGCGACCGTCGTCGTCTGCTGCTCACCCTGATTCTGCTGATTCCGGTGGCGCTCGCTGGCGCGATCCAGCCGCTGCTGGTTGGTCAGGCCATCTCGATTCTGCGCACCGTCTCAGGTGCCACCAATGAAGCGGTCGCGCCGATCCTGCAGCCCCTCGACAGCACCTTGGCCCTGCGTCTGATCATTGGTGCTCTGCTGATTTCTGTGCTGGTGCGTCTGGCTCTACAGGGCGTGCAGAGCTTCAACATCCAATCGGTGGGCCAGCGACTTACGGCCAGAATTCGCCGTGATCTCTTCGCCCATGCGATGGATCTTTCCCTGCGGTTCCATGACCGCATGCCTGTGGGCAAGTTGCTCACGCGCCTCACCAGCGATGTCGATGCACTGGCTGAGGTGTTTGGCAGCGGGGCTGTTGGCGTTCTTGGCGATCTGGTCACGCTCACCGTGATCGCGGTGTCGATGTTGCTGATCGAATGGCGACTCGGGCTGCTTTTGCTCGTCTCCCAGGTCCCCGTAACCCTGGTTGTGCTCTGGTTGCAGGGGCGCTACCGCAAAGCCAACTATCGGGTGCGTGAAGAGCTATCGCAGTTGAATGCAGATTTTCAGGAAAATCTGCAGGGTCTGGACGTGGTCCAGATGTTTCGCCGTGAGGCCTTCAACGGTGACCGTTTCCAACGCACCGGCCTGGCCTATCGCGAGGCGGTGAATGGCACGATTTTGTTTGACAGCAGCATCTCCGCATTCCTCGAGTGGGTTTCCCTCGGTGCGGTGGCGATTGTGCTGGCTTTGGGGGGTTGGATGGTCACCTCCGGGGCGATGGGGCTTGGCATCCTCACAACGTTCATCCTCTATTCGCAGCGTCTGTTTGATCCACTGCGGCAGATGGCCGAGCGCTTTACCCAGATTCAGGGTGGCTTGACCGCTGTTGAGCGCATCGGAGAACTGCTCGAAGAGCCACTGGAAATTCGAGATCACACCCTTGCGGGCCCTGGCAACTCCAAGGCATCGCCCTTTGAAACCTTGCCTGCTCCGCTGCAGGTGATGCCGTCGGCCTCCGGAGAAGTGGTGTTTGAAGGTGTTCACTTCGCTTATCGACCTGATGAGCCGATTCTTCAGGATCTGAGCTTCAGGCTTGCGCCCGGTGAGCATGTGGCGTTGGTGGGCCCTACCGGTTCCGGTAAGACCACCGTGATCCGTTTGCTCTGCAGGCTTTATGAGCCTCAGCAGGGCCGCATCCTTCTCGATGGACGCGACATCCGCAGCCTTTCTCTGCCGGATCTCCGTCGCCAGCTGGGGGTGGTTCTGCAGGACACCTTTCTGTTCAGTGGCAGCGTTGGCGACAATCTCCGACTCGACCGGGAGATCGAAGACAAACAGCTCAAGGAGGTTTGCAGAGATCTCGGTCTCAGCTCACTGCTGGGCAGGCTTCCTCAGGGGCTGGACACGGAGCTGCGCGAGCGCGGGGGCAACCTCAGCTCTGGAGAACGTCAACTGCTTGCTGTTGCTCGGGTGGCGATTCGCAATCCCAATGTCCTGGTGATGGACGAGGCCACCGCCTTCATGGATCCTTCCACGGAAGCCACTCTGCAAAGGGATCTCGATCGCTTGCTGGAACGCCGAACCGCCGTTGTGATTGCTCACCGTCTGGCCACCGTTGAGGCCGCCGATCGGATCCTCGTTCTGCGTCGTGGCCGTTTGATCGAGCAGGGAACCCATCTGCAGTTGCGCGCTCAGGGCGGTCTCTATGCCGAACTCGCCGAGCTTCAGGAACGGGGTCTTGCCAGGCTCTGAGCCTCAATCCAGCTGGACAGGATGTCGCTCAGCATCTCTGGCTTCTCTCGCATTGGCAGGTGGCCACAGCCAGCGATCTGGCGATAGTCATGCCCGGGGCTGTAAGCCGCCAGATGGCGTACATAGCCAGGTTCCATCACCTGATCGTTGTCGCCACTGATCCAGAGGCTGTCGACAGCCAGATCCGACACCAATCCAGGCAGATCTCGAACCGCGCCCCTGCTGGTGCTGTTCACCAGTAGTCCGCGGGCAGCCCGCCTCTCGGCCTTGAACGGCCCTAGGGCTCCAAGGGGTGCCGGTAGCTGAGCCAGTGCATCGGGACGCAGCTCCAGAATCAACTTCCCGAAGCCGCGCAGTCGACGAAAGGGCCGTGGCTGATAGATCCCTCCCCCTGCTGCCAGCAGAACAACCCCCAATAAACCGGGCTGTTTCTGTTGTCGCAGATGTGCTTCGGCATGCAGCACCACGCTGCCGCCGAGAGAGTGGCCCAACAGCACGAAGGGTCGTCCCTCAGCTCTGTGAATGGCGTCGTCCGCCAGCCAGCGGCCGTAGGCCGACAGGTTGGGGAGCAGTCCTGAGGGGCGCTCGGCATCCCCGAAGCCAGGCAGATCAGGGCACCAGAGCTCAATCTCTGGATGGCGTTCTTTCCAGCATGCGGCAAAAGGCGACCAGACCTGCTTGCTCAAAAGCCAGCCATGAACAGCAATCAGCAGTTGACTTGCAGGCATCTGTGCAGAACTTGCCCATCCACCTTGCCGCCTTCCGCACCTTCCGTGCGCCAGGATCGTGACAATGCAGCATCGTCAGTGATCGACGACCCTTCCCTCACGCCAGAGACACTGCAAGTGATGTACGGCGATCAGGCGAAGCTGTGTGCGACTCCTGCCAGCCAGCTCACTCTGGTGTTCAGCCAGCACCGACCCTTTGATTTGGTGGAGTTGGAGCAGCTTCTGGAAGCGGTGGGCTGGAGCCGGCGACCGGTACGAAGGGTTCGCAAGGCTCTCGACAACAGCCTGATCCGAGTTGGTCTCTGGCGCCACGATGCCCGGATCCCACGCCTGGTGGGCTTTGCGCGCTGCACAGGCGACGGGGTGCTCGAAGCCACCATCTGGGATGTTGCTGTTCACCCTCTGTACCAGGGCTCCGGTCTCGGCAGTCAGCTGATGGATTACATCCTCGATGCTTTGCGTGCCCTCGGGACTGAACGCGCCACATTGTTTGCCGACCCAGGGGTCCTGCCTTTCTATAAACGTCTGGGCTGGGACCTTGAGCCCAATGGTCATCGCTGCGGTTTCTGGTATGCAAACTGAGTGCCGTAGTAAGCCTCGGCAAGCCGTTCCGCGGACTCGCCTTGCTTCCAGCGCCGACGCAGCCGTGCATTACGCCAGCTGCGCTGCAGCACTCCGTCGCGTTGCCAACGTCGGCCATCGGTGGTCAGTGGTAGTCCTATCCGCTTGAGATCAGCGATGCGGCTCAGGCGCTCCACCAGATCCAGATCCTCCATCAGCGGCAGCTCGGCAAAGCCGCCGCAACGGTCATAAAGCTTGCGATGCAGCAGCAGCCCCTGATCACCGTAGGGACGCTGAAGCCAGCGACTGCGCAGGGCCACAGCCTGCTCCAGCAGGCGTCGCGACGCTGTGGAGGGAGCAATTCGAAAATCGAAATACCAGGCGTTAGCTGCTGCGGCAGAGGTTTGCAGTAGCGGGCTGACCCACCTGAACCATTGATTGGGCAAACGACTATCTGCATGCAAGAACAGCAACCAGTCGCCATGGACCTGGGTCGCTGCTGCGCGCAGTTGGCGGCCACGGCCAGCGGGATGAACCTTGATCAGATCAGCACCTGCCAAGCCTGCGATCTCCGGCGTGGCATCGATGCTCCCCCCATCCGCCAGCAGAATCTCCAGCTCGCTCCCACCGCACTGCAAGTCCGCCAGCAGCAACGGCAGCCGTTCTGCCTCATTGAGGCAGGGGATGATCACGCTCAGAGCAGCTGGTCTGTTCATGCCAGCCAGCCCTCAAGATCCTCGAGCTGGTCAATGTCATTGCGGATGTCGAGCTGTGCCGGCTTCAGACCGCGCTGGCAGGCTCGCTGCCAAGTGAGTCCGAAGACCTGGTCGCTACCCCACGGGATCGAATGAAAGGGCCAGCGGGGTACCCCGGTTGCCGTTGGCGCCAGGCCGAACAGCCAGTAGCCACCATCCCGTGATGGACCGATCACCAGTGGTGACTGGCGTAGAAGCTCGATAGCTCTGATCAGATCTCTTGCAGCCAGATCAGGAAGATCCGTGCCGATCAGGATCACCGGAGCCGCGGGGTCAGTGGAACGTGCTCGCAGTACCTCCCTGCGCATGCGGTTGCCAAGATCTCCTCGGCCCTGTGCGCTGATGCTGGCCTCAGGAATCGATGCGAGCCAGCGGCGGCAGGCTCCTGGGCCGGCGCCGCTGATGGCGATGTGCAATCTCAGCGTTCCATTCCTGGCGAGTCCTTGGGCCACAGCCAGTGTGTGAGCGATCAGCCGCGCCTGGATTGCTGCCGCCTGCGAAGACCCCAGAGTGCGTGCGAGGCGACGTTTGCAGCGCCCGCTGGCAGGCCAGCGGGTCATCACCACCAGGATGGGCTCGGTCATCGGATCAGACCACCAGGCATTACTGCTGCCGAGGGAGTTCCTCAGGTTTCACCATCAACTCAAGGCTTTTGCCATCGCGTTCAACAATGATGGGCATGGCCTGGCCGACACGGCCCCGGTCGACTGCCAGCTGCACCTGGGATGGGTCTTGCACTTTGGTGCCGTTCACTTCACTGATCAGGTCGCAGGGGCGGATTCCGCCTGTTGCAGCAGGGCTGTCCTCCACCACTTCGATCACCACCACGCCGTTCAATTCAGGCACTGTGCACAGATTGCTGTTGGCCGCGGCATTGATCTCCTTGGCGAGCTGGGGTGTCAGGCTCTGGAGTCGGACGCCAATGAAGGGATGAGACGCCTGGCCAGTACTGATGATCTGCTGCGCGATTCGCTTGGCCAGATTGATCGGGATGGCAAAACTCAGGCCGGCTCCGGGGGCCTTCTTGATGGCAGTGTTGATGCCGATCACCTGGCCAGCGGCGTTGATCAGCGGCCCGCCGCTGTTCCCCGGATTAACGGCAGCATCGGTCTGGATATAGGGCACTCTCTGTCCCTCTCCGATGGCATTGGTGCGATCCACGGCGCTGATGATCCCAGCCGTCACCGTGTTGTTGAGGCCAAGGGGATTGCCGATGGCGATGGCCCATTCCCCCGGCTTGAGATTGTTGGAATTGCCAAGGGGGGCGACCGGCAGTTTGTCGGCAACCACCCGCACCACGGCGATGTCCGTGAGTGGGTCGCTGCCGAGAACGCGACCGCTGAAACTGCGACCGTCGGGAAGTGTCACCGACACCTGGTCCGCACCTTCCACAACGTGTGCATTCGTGAAGATCAGGCCATCGGAACGCGTGATGAATCCGGATCCCTGGCCCGCCTGTTGCTGGATCGGCGATCTGCCGCCAAAAAGGTTGCCAAGAGGGTTCACGACACGTTTCACCGTATCGATCCGCACCACTGACGGACCGACCCGATCCACCGCTTCAACAATGATGTTTTTTCCTGGTTGAAGGGGGGCTGAGCGAGGTCCATCGCTGACCTCCGGTAAGGGGTCGCTGGCAGGGGCCTGATCCAGTCCGATGCGCTGCTTCCAGGCGGTTCCGCAGCCGCTGAGACTGGAGCCGATGAGGCCGACGCCGATGAGCGTGAGTGCGCGCTGCAGTGGACGCTGGATGGCGGAGGCCATGAAGATCTGTGATGTCGTCAGCACCTCATTAAAGACGGACCGATCGGCCTGGGGTGCGTAGATTCAGCCACCGTGATTCGGAGGGTGCAGTGCTGACGGGCAGTGAGCTTTGGAGCAAGGTTCAGACGGCCCTTCAGAGCAACCTCAGCAAGCCGACCTTCGAGACCTGGATCCGCCCTGCTCAGTGCAGCGGATTCAGGGAAGGGACTCTGACATTGCTGGCGCCCAACAGCTTTGCCAGCAACTGGTTGCGCAAGAACTACGCCAGCACCATTGCCGACGTAGCTGGTGAAATCATTGGTCAGCCAGTGACAGTTGCGGTTCTGGCGCATGATGCCGAGGACCTCCAGGCAGGTTCAGCACCTGCAGCTGTCACGGCGGCAGCTTCATCAGCAGCGGTGCCGGCTTCGTTGGCACTGCCAACCCCAGCGAGGAAGGCGCCCCGTCGTCTGCCGGGGCTGAACATGCGATACGTGTTCAACCGATTTGTCGTGGGGCCCAACAGCCGCATGGCCCATGCCGCTGCCCTCGCTGTCGCTGAGGCCCCGGGTCGCGAATTCAATCCGCTGTTCCTCTGTGGAGGTGTCGGCCTCGGCAAGACCCACCTCATGCAGGCCATCGGCCATTACCGCCTCGAGATCGATCCTGAGGCCAAGGTGTTCTATGTCTCCACCGAGACCTTCACCAACGACCTGATCGGGGCGATCCGCAAAGACGGCATGCAGGCCTTTCGCGATCGTTACCGGGCCGCTGATCTCATCCTTGTTGACGATATTCAGTTCATCGAGGGAAAGGAATACACGCAGGAAGAGTTCTTTCATACCTTCAACGCGCTGCATGAGGCAGGTCGACAGATCGTGATCGCGAGTGATCGTCCCCCTAGCCAGATCCCTCGACTGCAGGAACGTCTGATCTCGCGCTTCTCCATGGGTTTGATCGCTGATATTCAGGCCCCGGACCTTGAGACGCGTATGGCGATTCTTCAGAAAAAGGCCGAACAGGAACGTGTTGCCTTGCCGAGAGATCTGATTCAGTACATCTCTGGCCGTTTCACCTCCAACATCCGTGAGTTAGAGGGAGCGCTGACGAGGGCGGTCGCCTTTTCCTCGATCACAGGGATGCCGATGACCGTTGAATCGGTTGCTCCCATGCTGGATCCCAGCGGCCAGGGTGTTGACGTCACACCTCAGCAGGTGATCGACAAGGTGTCAGAGGTCTTCGGGGTGACTGCGGATGACATGCGCAGCAGCAGTCGTCGCCGGGCCGTCAGTCAGGCCCGACAGGTGGGCATGTTCCTGATGCGTCAGGGCACCGGTCTCAGCCTGCCGCGGATTGGTGAAACCTTCGGTGGAAAGGATCACACCACGGTGATGTACGCCATTGAGCAGGTGGAGAAGAAGCTCGGCACTGATCCACAGTTGGCCAGTCAGGTGCAGAGGGTGCGTGATCTGCTGCAGATTGATTCACGTCGCAAGCGCTGAGGCTTTCTCGTTCGGCAGCCTCCAACCTCAGTACACGGGTTCAAAGATCTCCATCTGAACCACGCCCACCATCTGATGGATCGGATTCGGCCCTGCTGGAGTGGCCGTCAGAGAGAAGGTGTAGATGTCATCCGGTGGGTTCACTCCGGTCTGAAAGGCGATCGTGACGGTGTCTCCAGGATTCACCGCTGATGCAAAGCTGACGTCGACTGAGCGTGCGTCATTGCTGAATTCCGCCTGGACTTCGAGGGCTTTCCCTTGACGACGTGGCGTTCCGATAAAGGCCTGAACAGGAACGGCTCCGTAATAGAAAGCGGCCTGGGCGCCCCGGATCTGTTCAAGACTGATTCCTCCCAGATCAGCACCAGCACCCTCTGGGAATTCCAGAGTCACGTAGTAAACGGCGCAACATTCGAAGGCGTACCAGCGGTAGTTGGTGAGTTTTGCCTTCGTTGGCACTGCCACAAAACTGGTTTGGCCATTGATCTCCACAGCCTTCGCCGTCGTGGCTGTCATCAGCACAGCTGCGGCCAGAGTTGAAGTCAGAAGACGCATGGGAGGTGGGGGGAATCGTCGTTTAACTGTTTACGGAGGCGGTCATCAGTGTTTGAGCCTTCAGCTCTTGCCAGTCCAGCCGGCCAGATGAGCCGCAGATCGAGACTGAACTAGTCGTCGAGACGCTGGCAGCGCCGGCTCTAACTGGGTGGAGCTGAAAGGTGGCAGAGGGCGGGTGCGCAGCCATGCCCCCCAGCGGAACTCGTGATAAGGGATCAGGCGCTGTGGCTTGATCAGACCCTCCTTCTTGAGTTTCCAGACGAGGCTTCGGTAGGGGTCGTCTTCAAGGCCCAGCAAAGACTGGGGCAGCGTGGTGGGTTCCCAGGGACCGTTGCCGCGTCCGTCATGGAGATAGAGCCAGCCCCGATCCTGCAGCGCTTGAAGCGCTGCATCGCGGCTGTCGCTGTCAAGCTCAGCGATCACGTAGCCATAGGTGGTGACGTCGGGGTCCATCTCCAGCAAGGCTCTCAGGCGGTGGTGTCGATCCACCATCCAGAGCTGCCACAGGCTGTTGCGCACCAGGGGCACTGGCTTGCCGCGCAGATACTCGAGCCGTTCCTTACTGTTTTCCTGACGGAAGTCCCTCTGACGGCTCCGCACTTCCGCAAGCCCGACGCACATCTGCGTGGGCTGAAGATCACTCACCCTGACTTCGATCAGACTGTGATCATCGTCATGATCAGGAATCCGGTCGTAGTGAGGCAGATGCACACCGGACTCCATGTCTCGACGAACCCAACCCTATGCGGATCCCAGCGATTGGTTGGTTTGCTGATTTGAATCGCACCCTGTGAAGAGCTGGAAACCAGACCCTTCAGAATGCTGGATAGTTGAGCGTCAGCTGCGGTGGACCAGTCGTTTGATCTTGTGGTGCTCGGAGCCGGTTCCGGTGGCCTCGCGGCCGCCAAGCGGGCAGCCCGACATGGTGCACGTGTGGCCATCGTGGAAGGTGATCGCGTCGGTGGCACCTGCGTGATCAGGGGGTGCGTCCCCAAGAAACTGCTGGTCTATGGATCCCAGATGGCGGGACAGATGGAGGAGGCCTCCTGTTATGGCGTCCATCCGTCTGAGGTCCGGATTGAATCAGCACAGCTGCTCGCGAATGTGCGTGCTGAGGTGGATCGCCTCAATGCCATGCACATCGAATTTCTAGCGAAAGCCGGTGTCACCCTGATCCGAGGCTGGGGACGGTTTGAGGACGACCATCACATTGTTGTTTCCGCTGATCCAGGTGGTGCACCAGAGCAACGCCTGCAGGCTGAAAGGGTGCTCATCGGTGTCGGCGGCCGCCCTCAGCGGCCTGATATTCCAGGTGTCGAGCTGGGCTGGGTCAGCGACGACATGTTTCTGCTGGAACGGTTCCCTGAGCGAATGGTCGTGGTGGGTGCTGGCTTCATCGCCTGTGAATTCGCCGGCATTCTCAGTGGCCTTGGTGTCGAAGTGACACAGCTTGTTCGCCGCGAGCATCTGTTGCGTGGTTTTGATGCCGAACTGGCTGCTGTCGTGCAGGAGGGGATGGCTGAGAAAGGCGTGAATGTGCAGTTCTCGACTGGCCCTGAAGCGATTGAGGGAAAGCCAGGAGACCTTGTTGTGCGCACGAATCGCGGCGACCGAATCGCCTGCGGCGGGGTGCTGCTGGCCACTGGACGACGGCCCTTTCTACAAGGTCTCAACCTCGATGCTGCGGGAGTGACGGTCCAGGGCAATCGCATTCCAGTGGATGCTGATCAACGCACCAATGTGCCCCATGTATTTGCTGTTGGTGATGTGACCGATCGCATCTGCCTCACTCCTGTGGCGATTGATGAGGGTCGTGCCTTCGCTGACAGCGTCTATGGAGACCGTCCGCGACAGGTGAACCATGCATTGGTGGCCAGTGCCGTGTTCAGTCAACCGGAGCTGGCCACGGTGGGGTTGTCGGAAGAGGATGCCATTGCCCAATACGGCGCCGATGGGGTGGTGATTCACAGGGCCCGTTTCCGTTCCATGGCACAGGCCTTGCCCAAGCGTGGACCTCGTTGTTTGCTCAAGCTGGTGATCGAAGTTGAAACCGAGCGAGTTCTGGGCTGTCACATGGTCGGCGAACATGCAGCAGAGATCATTCAGATGGCGGCGATCGCTGTTGGGATGGGAGCAACTAAGTCCGACTTTGATCGCACAATGGCTTTGCATCCCACGGTGTCGGAAGAGTTCGTGACCATGGGCTAGTCACACCAGATCTGATCCTGGATGGGCTGATCAGCTCATCCAGGAGTCGTCTGTTGATCAGCCCTGAAGTCTCTGGTGGAGCGTGTCCGCCATGCGCAGTGCCAGGGCGATGGTGGTGAGACCAGGCCCCACGCTTGGACAACTCGGAAACACACTGCTGTCGGCGATGTAGACGTTGTCGAGCTCATGGCACTTTCCTGTTGCATCAACAACCGATGCGACGGGATCATCCCCCATGCGGCAGGTGCCGCATGCAAAACCCACCACGCTGAGAGGAGCTTCTCCGCGGGGATGAACGGGCTCTGATGTCACCACCTTGGTGTACGGATCAGCTTCCACCGATTTGAGGGTATCGATCCACCGGTAAACCAGTCGGTCATGGGCTTCACGATTGTTGTGGAGGTAATTGATGCGGATCTGCTCCTTGTTCAGCCAGATCCTGTTCTCCTGATCGGGAAGCACTTCGGTCATGGCCCACCAGGCCACTGTCCGGGAGGCGAGACGTTTGATCCCAAAGCTCGGAATCAGTTTGCTGATCAGCGACAGGACAGGTGGTGATTCGGCGAACAGTGCGTCCTGAAGTACACCTCCAGCGGCCTGAATGTGTCCTAATGGAAAGCTCACATTTTTGTCTCCCCAGTAGTAGTCGTTCACTCCATAAGACCGTGCATAGAGACCGCTGTTGGGTGCCGCGGAACGCTGCAGGATCGAGGTGATCTGAACGTTCATCAGGTTTCTGCCGACCTGGTCCGACTGGTTGCTCAGACCGCGGGGGTGACGTTCATTGCCGGATCGCAGTAGGATGGCCGGTGTGTTGATCGCACCGGCAGCCAGCACGACCAGATCCGAGGAAAACAACCAGATCTCGCCGTTGACATCCGCCTCAACCTTTTTCACCTCCCGTCCACTGGGACTCACATGCAGCCTGAGAGCTTTTGCCTTGTAGCGGATCTCTAGATTGCCTGTGTCGGCAGTCGCTAGTCCACAGAGCTCCGCATCGCCAACTGGACTTTCTTCATTGTCTGACCAACTGAGAGGTAGGTCATAGGGTTGACAACCCTGGCGCAGCAGCCCTTCCCGCAGCTCTTCCAGGAATGGCATCACCGGGCGCGGTGATTGGTCAAATCCTTTGCTGCGTGTTGGTTCTGTGGGATCGACGCCAGTTTTGCCATGAACCCGATAAATCGCCTCAGCCTGGTCGTAGTAAGGCGCTAGATGGTTGTAATCGAAGGGCCATGCCGGCGAAACTCCCTCCTGCAAAGGCAGGTCGGTGAAATCCTTTTCGCGCATGCGCTCGAGCACGGCTCCCCAGATTTTGGTATTGCCGCCTAGGGCGTAAAAAGTCTGCGGTGAAAAGGGATCCCCATCGGGCCCAAACCAAACTTCATCCTTGACACGCGGACGCTTTTGCCAACCGGCTTCCACGGCTTCTCCCCGCTCGAGCAGAAGCACACTGCGACCTTCGCGGCTGAGGGAACCCGCCAGAGTGCCTCCTCCAGCACCACTCCCGATGATGATGATGTCGTAATGGCTGTCGTCGATGATCATGGGTGGCTGATGTCGTTGAGAACTGAGTGATTCAGACGGCGATCAGCTGGTTCTCTGCCACACATAAATCAGCACATAAAGAATGATCCAGATCACATCCACAAAATGCCAGAACAGGCTCACTGCTGTGACACCCATCTCTCCCTTTGCGTAGTTATAGGGACGGAAGGAACGCGCCAGCATCAAGCCCATCAGCAGGATTCCCGTGATCACATGCAGGCCGTGAAAACCGGTCAGCAAATAGAACGTTCCTCCAAAAACTCCACTGCTCAAGCTGAAGGCCAGCTCTGACCATTCGACATACTGCCCGTACACGAAGTAACTGCCCATCGCCATTGTGAGCAGCCATAGGGCCCGGAAGCCCCATAGGTTCTCCTTGTGTAGATAGACCTCTGCGAAATAGGCAACAAAGCTGGAACTCACAAGAATGACTGTATTAATCAGGGGCATCCGTGTTTCGAGGCCTTCGACACCCTCGGGAAGCCATTCAGGACTTGTGATCTTCAGCAGTGCATAACCCACAAAAAATGCCAGGAAGATGATGCTTTCCGAGCAGAGGAAAATAATGAAGCCAGTGAGATTGTGCCCGTCGTGCTTGATGTGTCCGGGAACGTGCTTCAGCGGCAGATCAGCATTGGTGCTGGTCATGGATCAGGCCTCCATGGAACGTCGGACGTAGAACTCCTCGTCTTCGACAAGGGGTTTGCCCAGGCCGTAGCCATAGGGCTCACTGATCACAGTGGGAATATCGTCTTCGAAATTCTCTGCAGGAGGGGGTGAGGGAAGCAACCACTCCAGGCCAATGGCTCTCCAGGGATTGGCGGGGGCCTTCGCTCCCCTCGCCCATGAGCTGACGATATTGAGAATGAAGGGAATGGAGGCCACCCCCAGCATGAAAGCCCCAATACTGGCAATCACATTCCAGAGGGCAAATTCCGGATCGTAAGAGGCAACACGTCGCGGCATGCCATAAAGGCCGGCCCAGTGCAGCGGAAGCCAGTTGAGGGTTGCTCCAATGAATGTAAGGGTGAAGTGGATTTTTCCCAGCCCTTCGTAGTACATCCGGCCCGTGAATTTGGGGAACCAGTGATAGATACCGGCGAAGATTCCGAATCCAATCGTGTTGAAGATGATGTAGTGGAAATGGGCGACAACGAAATAGGTGTTGCCGACATGGATGTCTATCGGAACCGTGCCCAGCATGACTCCGGTAATGCCTCCGAAGATGAAATTCACCAGTCCACCCAGAACGAACAACATAGGAGTGGTGAGACGGATCTTCGCTCCCCAGAGTGTTCCCAGCCAGGCGAACACCTTCACGCCGGTGGGAACGGCGATCAGCATGGTCGTGATCATCACCAGATTGCGCATCCACTGCGGAGTTCCCGTATAGAACATGTGATGCACCCAGACAATCAGGCCTAGGAAGGTGATGATGAAAGAGGCCAGTGCTACAAACTTGTAGCCGAAGAGAGGTTTGCGTGAATAAACCGTGATCACCTCCGAGAAGATGCCGAACACCGGCAGCACCATCACGTAAACCGCGGGATGTGAATAGAACCAGAAAAAGTGCTGGTAAAGCACTGGGTCTCCTCCTCCTTCAGGTCGAAAGAAGCTGGTTCCGAAACTGAGATCGAACAGCAGCATGATGGCGCCTCCCGTGAGTGCCGGCAGACCAATGAGCTGAAGGGTCTGAGCTGCCCATGCTGTCCACACGAACACGGGCATTTTGAAGAAGCCCATCCCGGGAGCCCGCATGCGGATGATCGTGGTGACGAAGTTGATGGCACCCATGATTGATGAGACTCCGGAGATCGCTACCGCCAGAATCCAGAGGAATTCTCCGTTGATCAGGTGGCCCAGGGGGTTCTGAATGCTGACTGGTGGATAGGACCACCACCCCGATGAGGCTGGTCCGCCTGGTATGAAGAAGCTGCTCAGCAGCACCACAGCAAAGACGGGCACCAACCAGAAGGCTGCAGCGTTCAGTTTTGGGAAGGCCATGTCTGGGGCCCCGATCATGGTGGGGATCAACAGATTGTTGAATCCGTTCAGGACCGGGAACAGAAACAGAAACAGCATCACCGTTCCGTGCATCGTGTAAAGCCCGTTGTAGACACTTGGGTCGACCAGATCCGCCGGCGGAGTGATCAATTCACCGCGCATGACCATGGCAAGCAGGCCTCCCACGAGCAGGAAGAAAAGTGACAGCCCGATGTACTGAATCCCGATCACTTTCGCGTCGGTGTTGAAGCTGAAGAAGCGCTTCCAGTTATCGGGCGCGCCTGGTACTGGGTGGGGCGCCTTGAGCACCCTGGGGTCGTATTTAGTGGTGGTCATCGGGGTCAGGCGTCGTGGGGCGCTTCGGGGTTACCGGGGTCGTTGACCATCGGTGGAGGGGCTGGGGGAACGGTGGCCCATCCACGGTCGCCGTCCTTGAGACGTTTTTCGTAAAGAGGGGTGCCTGGGCTGAGGCCCTGGACCAGTGGTCGCTTCGCCGTTTGGGTTAGCCAGGAGTCGTACGCCTCTTCCGACTCGACAATCACGTCGGTCTGGTTGTTGGAGAAGTAAGCGCCGCTAAACATGGCGTCGCGCAGCCTGAAGCGACCCTCACGGGTTGGCGTGATGCTGTAGGAGATCACGCTTCCTGGAATGATGTCCTGCTTCAGGCGGAATGCCGGGATGTAGAAGCTGTGAAGAACGTCTTTGGAAATCAACAGGAAGTTGGCGCGTTGATTGAGTGGTAGGTGAAGTTCCGAACTACGCACACCATCGGGGTAGACGAATTCCCAGGACCATTGCCTGGAAATCACTTCGATTGGTCCGATGTCGCGTCGAGCATCCAAGGTGGCGACAGCATCGGGGGACTGATTGAGGGCGACGTCGTACTTCTGTTTGGGCCCGAGCGAGGCAAGCTTCTCGTTCACTTGGATCGAATAGAAGGCCAGCGCCATGACGATCACAAAGGGGATCACCGTCCAGGTGATTTCAAGTTTGGTGTTGCCTTCAATCGGAAGACCATCACTCTCGTCGTACTTCTCAGCGCGACTAAATAACAGCGACCAGATGATGAATCCCACACAGCCGATGAAGACGAAGGCCCCGATGCCGACCTCAAGGCTGAACAGATCATCCACATAGGGTGCAGCCGTCGATGCAGGCACCGGCAGCCAGCCGTAGGCCCATCGCGATACCTGGAAGCTCATCGCCGCATCCAGTGCCGTGGAGATCAGGATCACGGCCAGGAGCCTGAGCGGCAGACGCTTTTTCGGGGCCTTGCGCGTGGATGTCATGGCAGTGCCTCCTTGAGATCCGCTCCGGCAGCCAGCAGCTGGTCCGCTGTGATGTGGACTCCGAATTCACTGGCGAGCCATGCCCCGAGGCTTCCATGAACGCCCATCACAAGCAGGATCGTGGCTCCACAGAGGAGATACAGCCAGGTCACCTGACGCCCCAGGTCCTTGCGCCAGACGAAGCGCTGGTAGCCACGCCAGATGGTCATCGCCACGATGATCAGCAGCAGGGCTACGCCTCCGATTGCATGCCAGAGCATGGTGTTGATGGCGTTCTGCCCGATCACGGTGCGAATGTCCCCTGGAAGAGGCACTGCCAGGAGCATTTCGTAGAAGCCTGCAGCCACCGTGAAAAAGGTGATCACGCTGCAGGCCAGCACGTTGTACCAGCCCACGTCGTGAAAACCCGTGCGGGTCACCGGCAGGGCCAGAAAGCGGAACACTCGCTTCTCCAACGGGTAAAAGGCACCCGCGAAATCGAAGGCGATTCCGATCGCGAACAATCCGATCGTGAAATGCACGAGATTCGGATGGATCGGGATTGAGTAAGGAAGATCATTGGCTCCCAGTTGATCGGCGATCTGATTGATCGGAGAGGGAATCGCCATCAACAGGCCAAGAATCTCGGAGTTCATGACACCGCTCCACTGCGGATGGCATCAACAACTGGGACCGTGTGCAGCCCGTAGATCCAGACGAGCATGTCGCCCAGATACACCTGACAGAACACCAGCGTGGCGAGCACGCCGTCCAGCACGAGGAATCCTGCGGGAAGACGGGTGGGGTCCTTCTGACGCACCACGTAGCGCCATCCTGTGAATAGGCCCAGCACACCCGCTAGGGACCAGCCGATGGTGCTGTGATAGTTGAGGATGTCGCGAGCTGCTCCATAGGGGCTGGCCAGGCCCGCTTCGATCTGACCGAAAATAATGGCGACAAAGATTGCAATCGTCGCCACCAGAAGATTCCAGAAGCTCACCTCGAAGAGATTTCGCCTTCGTGTGATCACACCCAGCAAATCGAACACAACAGTGATCAGCGCCATCGCGATCACGAAGTGCACGACGATTGGATGGATGACATCCAGCCAGGGCAGATTTTTATCGTTGAGAGGTGGAAGCAGCTCGAGCATCGGCAAGCCGAGCAACGTTCTTCAAGGATGGACAGCATTCAGAGAGCAGTCAGCCCTTCATGAACGAATTCTCCTGATGCTGTGACATGTCTCTTGAAGCGAGACCTTTCAGCTCAGCTCAGCTCATTGGGCTCTTTGAGTCGCTTGCGTTGAAGCTGTCGCCAGTACAGACCAGCCTGAACAACAATCACGACAATGACTGCAGGAACCACAAGGCAAAGCATCACCAGTCGGAATTCGTCCTGCCAGGTGGGCAGCGTGCGAGGCAGCACCTGATCCACTACGTAGAACACGTAGAGGCCCAGCAGGATTCCCCCTTCCAGTCGGGTGATCTGGCCTTTAGTCCAGAAGATGGGCATGCAGGCCAGTGCGGTCAGCACCATCACCGGCATGTCGCGCTGAATCAGCAAGGGACTCACCTGTAAACCGCCGGCCCCAGCCGCTGCCACGGAACTAGCGCCCAGTACGAGTAGCTGGTTGAGCAGGTTGCTGCCCACAACATTGCCGATTGCCAGATCGGTTCGGCCCTTGATGGCAGCCACCAGTGAGGTGATCAATTCGGGCATTGAGGTGCCGGCGGACACGATCGTGAGTCCAATCACCGCTTCACTGACGCCCAGATAGGCAGCGGCACCGCTGGCACCGCTGACGAGAACCCGCGAACCCACACCCAGCAGCAGAATTCCCAGCAACAGTGACAACAACGCTTTGAGTATGCCGCGCTTGCCCTGGTCGGGATTCACATCGGGTTCGGCTCCTTCAACACCTGCTGGCTCCTCTCGTGCAGTGCGGATTTCCCAGATTGAGTTGATCACCAGGGCTAGCAGTAGTGCCACGCCCGACTGCCAGGTGACCCTCCCAGCTGAGGCCATGCCCCAGACCGCTGCGGACACCGCGATCATCACAGGCACATCCCTGCGAACGAGACGGCTTTCGACACGCAGTGGCATCACCACAGCACTGCTGCCCAGCACCACCATCACATTGAAGATGTTGCTGCCCACCACGTTGCTCACGGCCAGCGAATCCAATCCACGCAAAACGGAATTGATACTCACGAACAGCTCAGGAGCACTGGTCCCGATCGACACGACAGTGAGTCCGATCACCAGTTGAGGGATTCCAAAAATTAACGAGAGCGTCACCGCTCCCTGGACGAAGACTTCTCCTCCTGCAAACAACAGGGCGATCCCGATGAGAACCTCCAGGGCGGATGTCAGAAAATCGGGCATCGTGCGTCGCAGCCTGCTCTCATTGTGCGATGCCACCCAGTTCTCGTAAGGGAAAGTGCCTGCACGGATTCAGTCCATTGCGCTGACAGGGAATTAGCATTCCGCCACATTCGAAACGGTCTGGCGTGCTTCTGAATCACATCAGTACACGCAACGTTCGCGGGGATATTTTCGGTGGTGTGACGGCAGCCGTCGTGGCGTTGCCGATGGCCCTCGCCTTTGGTGTGGCCTCAGGTGCTGGAGCCGCTGCCGGACTTTGGGGAGCGGTGATCATCGGCCTGGTGGCATCGCTCTTCGGTGGCACTCCCACACTGATTTCCGAGCCGACAGGTCCCATGACGGTGGTGTTCACCGCCGTCATTCTCAGTTTTACAAGCCAGATCCCCGACAAAGGGACTGCTCTGGCGATGGCCTTCACGGTGGTGGTGCTGGCTGGCGTATTCCAGATCCTGTTTGGTTTCTTCCGTCTGGGCCGCTACATCACGATGATGCCCTACACGGTGATCTCGGGCTTTATGTCCGGGATTGGTGTGATCCTGGTGATCCTGCAGCTGGCCCCCTTCCTGGGTCAGAGCAGTCCTCCCGGTGGTGTGATCGGGACTCTGAGTTCTCTCCCCGAACTGTTGTCGGGTGTTCAGCCTCTTGAGCTTGGACTGGCTGTGATCACCCTGTTAATCCTGTGGTTTACACCCGAGCAGTTCAAGCGCTTCTGCCCTCCACAGCTGCTGGCTCTTGTGATTGGGACCCTGTTGTCTCTCACTCTCTTCGGTGACGTTGAACTGCGCAGAATTCCTGAATTCACAGCTGAATTTCCCCGTTTCATTCCACCGACTTTTTCGGGTGATCAGATCCGATTGATGGTGGTCAACGGTGCTGTGCTCGGCATGCTGGGATGTATCGATGCTCTGCTCACCTCGGTGGTGGCTGACAGCCTGACCCGCACGGAGCACGATTCCAACAAGGAGCTCATCGGTCAGGGCCTTGGCAACGTGATGTCGGGTTTATTTGGAGGGCTGCCTGGTGCCGGAGCCACCATGGGCACCGTGGTCAATATTCAGGCGGGTGGTCGCTCCGCCCTGTCCGGCATCGTCCGGGCCCTGATTCTGATGCTGGTGATTCTGCTGGCAGCTCCGCTGGCCTCTCAGATTCCGCTGGCGGTATTGGCAGGTATTGCTTTGAAGGTGGGCTTCGACATCATCGATTGGAGCTTCCTTCAGCGCGCTCACCACCTTTCGATCAAGGCCGCATGCATCACCTATGGAGTGATCGCACTCACCGTGCTGGTTGACCTGATCTGGGCCGTGTTCATCGGTGTGTTCGTGGCCAATGTGCTCACCATTGAACGGATGACGGCCCTGCAGGCACGAGGTGTGAAAACCATCAGCACCACCGACGATGACGTTGAACTTCCTGAGGATCAACAAGCACTGCTGGATCAGGCGGCAGGACGACTGTTGCTGTTCCAGCTCACCGGTCCAATGATCTTCGGTGTGGCCAAGACCATCAGCCGTGAACACAACGCCATTGAAGACTGTGAAGCCGTTCTGTTCGACCTGACGGAGGTCTCCCATCTCGGAGTGACTGCATCACTAGCCCTTGAAAACGCCATCAAGGAAGCTGTTGAAGTGGGCCGGTCTGTTTATCTGGTTGTGATGAACGGCTCCACACGCAATCGTCTCGAGAAGCTGAAGCTGCTTGAGCTTTTGCCTGAGACTCATGTGAGCGAAGATCGGGAAGAGATTCTGCGTCGTGCGGTGGGGGAGCTCCCCGTCCTTCAGGAGGTCTGACTTGGCGGAGGTTCCAACGTCCCTGGTGCTTCGCCGTCCGGATGACTGGCATGTGCACCTCAGGGATGGAGCCATGCTGAGAGCTGTGCTGCCTGCCACAGCCAGAACCTTTGCCAGGGCCATCGTGATGCCCAACCTGCGCCCACCGGTGACATCGGTGAATGCAGCGGAGGCCTATCGCAGCAGGATTCTTGAGGCCCTGCCTGAGGGGATCAGCTTCGAGCCGCTGATGACGGCTTATCTCACGGACGATCTCGATCCCGATGAGCTGGCGAGGGGATTCGCTCAGGATGTGTTCCGAGCGGCCAAGCTGTATCCCGCCAATGCAACCACCAATTCAGCAGCCGGTGTCAGTGATCTGTCCAAGATCTCATCGGTGTTGACCTGCATGGAGGCCATCGACATGCCCCTGCTGATTCACGGTGAGGTCACGGACCCTGATGTTGATGTCTTTGACCGTGAAGCCCTGTTCATCGAATGGCATCTGAAACCGTTGCGCCAGCGCCATCCTCGGTTGCGGATCGTGCTTGAGCACATCACCACCGAGGAATCGGCGACCTACATCCGAGAGGCTTATCAGAGTGGTGATGACCGCATCGCCGCCACAATCACTCCGCATCATCTGCATCTCAACCGCAACGCCATGTTCATGGGCGGGCTGCGCAGCGACTTTTATTGTCTTCCGGTCGTGAAGCGGGAATGCCACCGGAGGGCGTTGGTGAAGGCTGCAACCAGTGGACTTCCCTGCTTCTTCCTCGGCACGGATTCCGCTCCCCATCCCCGCTCCGGCAAAGAGTCAGCCTGCGGATGTGCGGGCATCTTCAATGCACTCCATGCTCTGGAGAGCTACGCCGCTGTCTTTGAACAGGAGGGAGCACTCAACCATCTTGAGGGCTTTGCCAGCGAGCATGGACCGCGTTTTTACGGCATGCCGCTCAACACGGATACCGTCAAGTTGGTTCGAAGGCAGCAATCCGTTCCCGCTCGCCTGATTCCACCCGAATCGTCCCGCATCGGCGATGACGCTTTGCCCGATAGCGAGTGGCCTCTGCTGTTCCATGCCGGTGAAACACTTGCATGGTCTGTTGAAGCCAATAGTTCGTTGAATGATTGTTCTTGATTAGAGCCCTGGGCTACTCATCATGATTCCGCCGTCCGCGAATACACTCGTTGCAGTCATATAACTGGCGCCGTCACTGGCTAGAAATGCAACGACAGAAGCGATTTCATTCGGCTCTGCCATGCGCCCGATTGGAATTGCGGAGTTGAGCTTTGCGAGCAAATCTGGGTTGTTCATCGTGGAATTATTGATCGGTGTTGCCACAGCGCCCGGGCCAAGGTTGACGATCGAAACGCCTTTTTTGGCCAATTCAACCCCTGCAGTTCTGGTGAGCATTCGAACGCCGCCTTTAGCCACGCAGTAAGGAGTGTTATTCGGCATGGGCCAGTCTTCGTGCACCGAAGAGATGTTGATAATTCGTCCACCACTGCCCTGGCGGATCATCTGTTTTGCTGCGTATTGCGTCGCAAAGAACACCCCACGCAGATTGACATTGAGCACTTTGTCGAAGTCATCAGGTGTGGTGTCCAGAATCGACGTCCGAGTCTCGATGCCCGCGTTGTTCACCATCACATCAACTTTGCCGAACGTCTTTACGGCTGTGTCGACTAGCCGCTGAAGATCCTCCAGTTTCCCAACATCAGCCTGTATGCCAATCGCCTGGCCGCCCAGCTCACCGATTTCCTCAATCAGTTCATCAGTGCGATCAGGGTGAGAGCGGTAGTCGATCACCACTTTGGCGCCAAGGGAGCCCACAACTTCCACGATGGCCTGGCCGATGCCTGAATTTCCTCCTGTCACGATGACGACCTTGTCACGTAGGCATAGGGATGCCATCGCCTTGGGGACCTGAGTGGTCATGACAGTCAGGACAGAACAGCCCTTCAATAGCCTTTTTCTTTGCCCCCGTCAGTGTTCCGTGGGCAAACGGCGCTAAGACTTTCTTGCTTGTTTTGCTGGATCTTTGGTCGGAGCTGTTGACGAATCACCGTCCATCGACGGGGTTTAATGCACTGATGTCAAGTTGGGGAGATCAACCCGTCCCGTCAGCGCCAACGTTGAAGTTGAGTGATCATCTTGGCGACAACGGCTGTCCAGCCTGTCTGGTGACTGGCTCCCACACCAGCGCCGGTGCAGCCGTTGAAGTATTCATTGAACTGAAAGAGATCTCGCCAAGCGTCGTCGTTTTGGAACAAGTCCACATCTCCATTGAAGGCGCGACGACCTGAGGCATCCCGCCGAAAGATACCCACGAGTCGTTGTTCCAGTTCAAGTGAGATCTGCCAAAGATTCAGTTCACGTCCTGAACCGGTTGGAAACTCCATCTTGAACTCGTCACCGAGAACGTGGCTGAACTTCTGCAGAGCCTCAATCAACAAGTAGTTGATCGGCATCCAGACCGGCCCCCTCCAGTTGGAGTTGCCCCCGAACATGCCAACAGGACTATCAGCGGGGCTATAGCTGATCGTGGCGTAGTCGTCACCCTGCTGGTAGGAATATGGGGTCTTCTGGTACACCTTGGACAGACTGCGGATGCCGTACGGGGAGAGAAACTCCTCTTCATCGAAGACCCGGGTGAGAATCCGACGCAGTCGATCGGGAGGCACGATTGAGTACAGAACGCGATCCTGATGCCAGGATCCGAGATGACTGATTGCATCAAAAGGTGCCCCCCGATCCTCGGCCAGTTCATCCAGATACCTGCGCACATCGAGGAATGGAATCTCACTCACTGTCGCTGCATCAAACGTGGCGACTCCAAGCAGCGGAATCAGCCCGCTCAGAGATCGTGTGCGTAGGTAATCAGTGCTTCCGTCTGGCCGCTTGAGAACGTCGTAATAGAAGCCATCCTCTTCGTCCCAGTTGACATAGCCACGCCCTGTAGGACTGTTCAATGCGTACGTGAGACGACTGAAGTCAGCCACGAAACGTTCGCACAGGCTTTTGTATTCCTCTCTGTCTTCAGCAAGCAGAACGCACACCTCCAGCATGTTCAGGCTGAGCATG
>QCTE01000023.1 GCA_003211275.1 Synechococcus sp. AG-673-A03
TCCGCAAGGGGCCTTTTTTATTGACTGGGCAGAACGCCTCCTTTCCTAACGTCGTGAAAATGCAGGCATCAATGCGCTATCCCAGGGGCGTGCGTCTGAGGCAATGGTTGATTGTCGGTCTTGGATCCGCTTTTGTCCTTGCCGTTCTGGTCAGTCTGGTCCAGCTTGTTCTTGCCAGGCTCGGTGCTGAAGCCATTGTCGACCCAGGCTGGTTTCTGCTCTCTCTCGTCCTGGCGTGTCTCACGCTTTGGGGGCGCTCATCGCACTGGCTGAAGCGAGTGCTTGCGGATGCCGACCCGTCAGCCCACCATGCCCGTCGAGTGGTCGTATGGCTTCTGGCTGCGGCGGTGATCCTGCTGATTGCCCTTCTGAAGATCACTGCTGACGACGTTGATGCCTACAAAAGGCTTGTTTTCGGTGAAGGTGGCCTGGTGGAGTGGAGTCAGGTACTTGTCCTGATCGCAGCCTGTCGGGTGGCGTGGCTGATCGGTGATGACCTCAGCCGTCAGTTGTCGCACTCTGCGCCATCTCTTGTGGCGAGAGGCTTCTCGGTGCTGCTGGGTTTGTTGCTGTTGGAGGAGCTGGCCTGGGGGCAGGTGATTTTTGCCTGGCAGACGCCGGAGTCCATCCGATCCATCAACGCCCAGCAGGAAACGACTCTCCACAACATCAGATGGTTTCAGGAACGCCTTGATTTCTTCACCTTTCTGGTAACGGTGGCTGTGCTGGCATTGGTTGTTCTGGTCCCCTGGATCTGTAGGCAAGTCCTGCGTCGATCATCCCCGCAAAAACATGCACTTGTGGAGGCATTGTTGCCCGCTCAATACAGCTGGCCACTGTTCCTGATGGTGGTGGCTCTTGCCTTTTGTGTCGCCACAGAATCCTGGTCGGATTTCATTCACAACCGCGATCAGGAATGGGGTGAGCTCGTGCTCTACGCATCCTGCCTGCTGATGCTGCTGAGGACGCGTGTTTTGCTGGGTCCGTCCGAGCCGCCATCCTCACAACGCTGAGTTAGGTGATCCGTAGCCTGCTCAGACATCGCGTCAGGTCACCAGCGCCAACACCAGCCAGTGGTCCTTGCTGAATCAAGCGCTCTTCCAGCGTGAGCTGTTCACCCCTCGCCTGCCTTATCTCCAGGTCAGTCCGTGCAATGAAGCCAGGCACCCGAGCCCGTGCCTCATTGAGCGTCTTGCCACCCGGCTCCTTCCACTTTTTCTTGCCAACCTGTGCCTGACAGTCAGACGGAACACCACGCTGCAGTTGGTAGCTGGCCCGTGCTTTGACGATGTAGTTAGGCACCTTTCGGAAGACCACCTTGACCCACGGCTTGACCCACGCAGGAGCTAGTTCCCTCAGGGATCTTTGTCCAGCTCTGCAAAATAAGACCTACTTCAACTACGGCGGGCAAGGGCCGCTGCCAGCACCCTCGCTGGATGCCATCACCACCAGCTGGAAACGGATCCAAGAACTCGGCCCCTTCACCACGGACATCTGGCCCTACATCAGCGCCGAAGTGAACAAAACTCGCGGCCGTCTAGCCCGATTGTGCAATGTGCCAGCGCATCGGCTCGCCCTCAGCGAGAACGTGACCACGGGGTGTGTGCTGCCGCTCTGGGGCCTTCCCCTCGACGATGGCGATCACATTCTGATCAGCGACTGTGAGCACCCCGGCGTCGTGGCGGCCTGCCATGAACTGGCTCGGCGCCGCCAGCTGCAGATTCACACCCTGCCGGTGAAGCAATGCAGGCTCGGCCGCGATCAGCAGGCCCGCACCGATCGCGACGTACTGAGGGCCCTCGAACAGCAGCTCACCAGCCGAACCCGGCTGGTGGTGTTGTCGCATCTGCTCTGGAACACCGGTCAGCAGATGCCGATCGCAGCAGTGGCCGCACAGCTGCAAGAGCACCCGGCACAGCCTTACCTCCTTGTGGATGCGGCACAGAGCGTCGGCCAGATCCCCGTTGGAGAGGCGGCACAAGCGGCCGACATCTATGCCTTTACCGGGCACAAATGGACCTGTGGTCCGGAAGGGCTGGGTGGGGTGGCGCTCTCAGAGCGCATGCTCACGGAGGCCCATCCCACCGTGATCGGCTGGCGCAGCCTTCAGGATGAAACGCGGGCTGTAGCTGATGATCCAGACCCCTTCCATCACGACAGCCGTCGCTTTGAGGTGGCCACCAGCTGCGTGCCATTGATGGCTGGTCTGCGCTGCTCTCTTGAGCTGCTGGAGCAGGAAGGCTCGGATGGCGAACGACTCGGGCACATTCGCACCCTGAGCGAACAGCTGTGGAGGGAGCTGCAAACGATTCAAGGGGTTTCCCCGCTACTCGAGGGCCCACCGCCTGCTGGCCTCGTGAGTTTTCAGATGCACCCTGAGGCAACGGCAGCCACACCTTCTGAGGTTGTCAGAGCACTGGGTGCGGAACAGATCTGGATCCGTGATTTGGCAGATCCCATATGCCTGCGTGCCTGCACCCATGTCTGCACCAGCGAGAACGACATCGCGCAACTCACCGATCAAATTCGGACTCTATCAACGATGAGCAGCTAACCCCAAGAGCGCCACCAAACGAACCCTAAAAGGTATGAAAAGCACACTCCTAAAGCTAATAATCTTATCTTCTTATTTCTGGTTATTTCAGGCTTCTGCTCAAGTCAATTTCACAGAAATTGATGGCAGTCTTTTACACCCACAATACCTCACTAATCCTAGTTCAAGATTCGAAGGCACGATCGTTTTTCAAAATGGAACAGGTTCATCATTAGAAGCATGGACTGCAAACAAAACGTTCTTTAAGTGCATCAAGCAACTCGGCAATCTGTTCATGTACGACAGAAGCGGTTTAGGCAAAAGCTCACCAGATTTCAGCGTCTCTTCAGCGAATCCCATCACAGCAGAACTCGTCAACTCAAAACTCATTCAACTTCTAGAAAGGAATCGCATAAAATCGCCATATATTCTCGTTTCACACTCATACGGCGCACTCTACGCGGGATATTTTGCACGCAAATACCCCGACTTAGTCGCCGGCATGCTTATGGTTGATCCTGTACCGAGCAATTTCCTATATTCAGAACGGATTCAAAAACACTTAGACATCACCCTCACAACAATTGGAGAAATCCCTAGCAAGGAAGCTTACAAGCTATACAGCATTTCAAGGCAAAGCCAAAACAAAGGAATAACAGCCGATGGTTTTTATCAACAGAAAGGATTTCAGAAGACCATGTCGCAAGTGGCGGAGCTGCATCTAATGAGCAGTGCATTTCCAATCATCATCATTTCTTCTAACGATATGGATAAAATCAAGCCAATCAAGGGGAATTGGCATGCTCTACAAAAGCAATGGTTAAACCAGAACCCCAATAGCACTATTTTCAGAGCTGAAGGAGGCCACTTCACACACCATGAACACCCCAATCTCGCTTGCAAGCAAGTGAATAAGCTCGTACAAATAGCAACACAAGCATTAAAACCAGATCGGCAGACTGAACCGAAGCCTAAACATCAAAACCAGTCAACATCGCCATATACTGAATAGCAATTACCAAGTAATTTACCGATCAAAAGACGAGACTTAATAATAAATCTTTTAGGCATTGAAGCGTTGCTTAAGCGCTTTCTCTGCTTCTTCTCGATCATCGAAATGCCGCTTTTCAGTGCCGACAATCTGGTAATCCTCATGCCCTTTACCAGCGATCAATACAAAGTCGCCGGGTCCTGCTTGAGCAATCGCCTCAGCAATCGCGATCGCTCTGTCGACTTCAACTTGATAGTCGATGCTTGAAGAGAGACCCGCCACCACATCCTCGAGAATGCGCTGAGGATCCTCAGTACGTGGATTGTCGGATGTGACCACAACGCGATCAGCCAGCTCTGCAGCGATCGAGGCCATCTGAGGACGCTTGCCCCGATCGCGGTCTCCACCGCAGCCAAACACACACACCAGGCGTCCATCCACGAAGGGACGACTGGCCTGGAGAGCGCTACGCAGGCCGTCCGGAGTGTGGGCGTAATCCACAACAACGGCGGGGAGCTGATCTATGGCAGCGGAGGAAGGCAGCACCCGCTCCATCCGGCCAGGCACACCCCGGAACTGCGATAGGGCCTTCAACAACAAGGGCAGTGGCAGGTCCTGCTGGAGCAGCGAGCCGATGGCCTGCATCACATTCATCAGATTGAAGCGACCCACCAGAGGCGAATGGAACCGTCCTTGCCCTCGAGGGGTGAGCAGCATTCCCTGCACACCGCTGGACGTCATCACGAGATCACGCATGCTGAGATCAGCCACCTCGTCGAGACTGCAGCGCCAGCAGCGATCACCAAGGCGATCGGCAAGACGACGTCCCCAGGGGTCGTCGACATTCACCACCGCTCGGGGGCCCTCACCGACCAGGAAAGGGGCGGCAAACAGACGCGCCTTTGCTTCGAAATAGGCCTCCATCGTCGCGTGGTAGTCGAGATGGTCCTGCGTGAGGTTGGTGAACACGGCGGAAGAGAAACGACAACCCGCAACGCGTTGCTGATCCAGAGCATGGGAACTGACTTCCATGGCCGCTAGCTGTGTTCCCTGGTTCAACGCTTCAGCGAGCTGGGCCTGCAGCCGATCAGCAACTGCAGTGGTGTGGGTGGACGTCAGGCTTTGTCCAGGCCAACGGTTCACCAGTGTTCCAAACAGCGCTGCAGGGCGACCGCACTCCAGGCTGAGGTGTTCGATCAAATGGGTAGTGGTGGTCTTGCCATTGGTGCCCGTCACGCCAATCAACTGCATATGCAAGGAGGGCTGTTGCCAGAAAGCTGCAGCCAGTTCTCCCGCCCAATGGGACAGCGGCTCAGGGATCACCAGAACGGGATCCTGATCGGAAGGCGGATGCGACCGCGCTGCTTGCTCCCCAATCAGCGCGGCCACGGCGCCGGCCTTCAGAGCCTCCGGCCAGAAACAGCCACCATCAACCCTTTCACCGGAAAGACCGATGAAGAGGCAGCCCTGGCCAACACTGCGGGAATCACAGGTGATCGAGGTGACCACTGGGTTGGCGAGTTCAGCAGGCGCAGGAAGCTGCACTGCGTTGAGCAGCGAATGGAGCGTCTGCGTCATCACCGGCCCCTAAAGCTGAGGCCGTTCTAGTCCGATCCAGAGATGGTGGAGCAGTGCCGTTGCAACCAGTTGAACAGTCCCTCACCGCTCAAACGAGGAGACACCCGTGGCAAGGGATGTCCCTGCAGGGCCAAGACAGGCACTTCGAGGTCGTAACGAATCCGCAAGTCCGGCTCAATCCCAGGACCATCAATATCGATCACCTCCAAGATCAGCGGTGGCTCAAAACGACTGAGATCAAGGCCTTTCAGACGTTGCTCGAGTCCTTCACAAAGACAGCAGCCCTGCCTGCCGAACAAAGTCAGCTGCAGGGACTCAATCGGGGACTGGATCACAGCCACAGGGGGTAAAGGGATGGCAGCGACAGATCCGGCGCACAGTGAGCCAGCCACCCCGCCAGGGGCCATGGCGCTGAATCGCTTCCAATCCGTAGGCACTGCAGCTGGGAATGAAGCGGCAACGGGGGCCGAAAAAGGGCGAAAACCAGCTGCGGTAAAAACCAATCGCCGCGATCATCAGCTGAGACATGGCCTGATTGAAAGCTTGTCCAACCCTCTCCAGGAAGCCGACAGATAGGATGCGTGGTTCGCGCATGCAGAAACGCAAGGCTGACTTCAAGTCCAGCATGGCGTTTCGCCGGCGTGAATGGTCCAACACCTTCTACATCTATGTCTCGTTACCGCGGCCCTCGCCTGAGGATCACGCGGCGCTTGGGAGACCTCCCAGGTCTCACCCGGAAGGCCGCAAAGCGGTCCTATCCACCCGGTCAGCACGGCCAAGCCCGTCGCAAGCGCTCTGAATACGCAATCCGCCTTGAGGAGAAGCAAAAGCTTCGCTTCAACTACGGCGTCTCTGAACGCCAACTCGTGCGCTACGTGAAAAAAGCGCGCGCTCAGGACGGTTCCACGGGAACCAACCTGCTCAAACTTCTCGAGAACCGTCTCGACAACGTCTGCTTCCGTCTTGGATTTGGCCCCACAGTGCCTGGCGCCCGCCAGCTGGTGAACCATGGCCATGTCACCGTGAACGGGCGCGTTACCGACATCGCCAGCTACCAGTGCAAGGCCGGTGATCAGATCGCCGTCCGCGAGCGCAAGGGCAGCAAGAAACTGGCTGAAGGCAACCTGGAATTCCCGGGTCTAGCCAACGTGCCGCCCCACCTGGAGCTCGACAAGGCAAAACTAAGCGCCAAAGTGATCAGCAAGTGCGAACGCGAATGGGTCGCACTGGAGATCAATGAACTGCTGGTGGTGGAGTACTACTCCCGCAAGGTCTGAGGCCGACCTCACATCTCAGCACGTTCTTGCTTTGCAATCCCCGCACGGATCTTCCGGAGCGGGGTTTTTCATGTCGGACGAATGGGTGAGTGACACGCTCACCCCTCCGACCCATCAGCAGCAACAATCACGAGAAGCTTCAGTTGGCCTCAGCAAGAATTTTCCAGGAGATGTCTTCCATCAACACCGATGGCTGACCCTCAAGAGCGGCAGCAAGATCTGCGGGTTCGGAAAGATCCACCAGAATCACGCCATTTCGGCAGAGGAACTGCATGTCGGATTGATCATCACTAACCACCCGAAACGCAGCGCCATGCTCTTGAGACAACAGTGTCGCCTTGGCTCGGGCTTCCAGCAGGTTGAGGTTTTCTGCGATGCCGACCCAGCCTTGATCTGAAAGCCGTTGAATACAAAACACGATCGCACCCTTTGATGAGTGCACTCTGCGTCAGCCAGCATTTTTAAGCCAGTAAGCAACAGACGAGCTTTGGGATCACACAGGTTTGGCGATGAATTGAACACAACTCTCCCTCATCCAGATTGAACTGACGTCAGAACGCAAATCCCGCGGCGAGACATGCCTCTTTCCGCTTTTTTGTTTGGCATCGGCTCACGATCGCAGAGGTGGATTCGCCAGGATCACCGAAATGATTCCACAGCAATGCTTCGCCTCTCAACCCTTCTCTGCGCAGCACTTCTGATCACAGCCCCTGCATTCGCAGGCTCAGGCGGCTGCCAGCGCAGCCAAACCTCAGCAGAGGCAGAGATCACGGAGCAAAAGCAGAACTCCGAGACTCAGTCCTGAGGCTCCTGAGCAAATTGGTCTCAAGACGTTAAGAGCTGCCTGCGAAAAGCATCATCATTGCCATCATCAAAAGCATGCAGGTGGTTGGGGTCGGATTTATCCGGCCCCTTTCTTTGGATCCATGTTCATCCAAGAGCTCTCCTGCATGCACTCCAAGCACCGGGATCGAAGACCAAACCGTGGCAACCAAAACAGCAGATTGCAAAAGTAGCCGAAAATCAGTTAAATCGGATACAACGATATTGAGTGTTGATAAGCAGTCAAAACAGAAGAACTCCTGCTCAATAGCCACAGCTAGCCTTTCAAAACATGGTCGAATAAAATGCTGAACTGGCTGATGTCACTGCTCTCTGGTGATCAGACTTTCCCAGACGAAAAAATGCTACTGATCCTAGGCCCAGTCCCTAGAGAAGGACGAAGCGAAACCGCTGAATGAATTGCTCAGTATTGCTCACACTGTCGCTTGGGAATCTCGAAATCAGCGAAATTAGCGCTGCTGTTCTCATCACCGTCTCGCTGGTGTTTCTTGTGAGCTTCGGCATTGTCTCCTTGAAAAATGACAGCAAAGGGATGATGGAATGGATGTTTGACAACAAAGCCAATGAAAAGCGTTGAATCGAGGAGCCGAAAGGTTTGATCGACAGTGATCAAGGCATTCCCAATGAAAAACTGAGAGCAATTTGATCTCATCAGTAAAGATTGGCCGAGCGAGCAGCAATGGATAGAAGCAAGCATTCAAAGAACATCTAGTTGAAATTGGATGGCATCGCGATGACAGTATCAAGACGAACCATCATGCAGAAAGCAACCAAGGATTGACAATGAAAAATATTTTGAAGCAGGTATTTTCATTCGCTTTAGTAACCAACAAAGTAATCACTCAACCATGTTTCAGACTTCGTCCATCATGAGCAAAACGGTCAATCAGCTAGCGCTGTCGCTGGCACTCTGCACTACTTTGATTGCATTCAATCCAGCGCAGAGCAAGCCTGTCATTTGCTCACCCAATAATGGCTCCACAAAAGTCCTAGCGAAGCCATCCCCAACCAGCCCTCCTGCCAAGGGCTGGGGGCCTGGCAACAGTATTGGCACAGCTTGGCAGCTCGTGAAAAACAAAGAGCAGACATTTGGCCAAACAAACTATATTCAAGGAAAATTATTATCACCTTTTAGCCCAAGAGCTGGATACTCATACGAACAATATCTTGCAGCAAAGGGCCAAGAGGTATGGGGCATTCTCTCAGAGTGGAATTGCCAGTAACTAATGAGTGGATACAGAAATCATCAGATCTTATGGCATCAACGATTGATTCAGCAGACTTGGATTCAAAGACAGTTCCGTGCGCCAGCTCGGTCGGTCCGATCGACATGAACGACAGAAGTTTGAATGAAGAACATTGCTTCAAGCAATAGCCACAGACACCACATGTCCCTAGGGCAGAACCATTGGTGGGTTTAAAGATCTTGAGTAGTATCAGCATCGATTGAGAACAACAGCCATGTATCGACCTCTGACTTTGTTGGCGATCACTCTCACCGCGATACCAGCCATTGCTATTACCACCGCAAGTTCGAAAGCTGAAGTGATCAATATTGATCAGCTCAACAAGGAGGGTTATGAATATGTAACCACATCTGATGACGGCACTACATTTTTCGTCAAAATCACAAAGCGCATTAGCGATACAGTATTTGTCGAGATGGTTGTGATTGATGATCCCGATAACAACAAAAAAGTGTATCGGTGGAAACAGCCTTATAACTGTGCCAACAAAACCTATCAACGCGGAGATCGCAAATGGAAGCCGATTGTGCCGGGTACTTCCATGGTGCCATTGTTTAAATGGTCTTGTTCGTAACCGGAGCCACGATCAACCCTTAAGTGGATGAAAAATACATCCAAGTCCAAGCAAAACCTAGTGGCCTTGAGCCTGATAAGAGGGGGAATAGACCAAAAAGTCATTGCAACAGACTCATCTCAAATTAAAATCGATCGATTAATCAACGAGCCGCAATAGACAATCATCAAAGACTTAAAAATATAGTCTTGAAGACAAATCAGTATTGACATTTGAAGAAGCATTGCTAAGTTACGCCTATCGATAGGGCTGAATGAATGAGGGCATCAATTCGCAAGCCACTGTTCATATTCGTATCGCTGTTACTTTTCGCAGGATGTGAAAATGGAAGCCGTAAAGACGAAATAAGCAATGTTAGCCTTACTACAGCAATCACGAAGCCGACTAACAAGACTTACACCTTTCAAAGCACACTGGAAGCCAAAGACAACGTCAGACTAGCCGCCCAAGTTGTTGGCAGAATACGATCGATCGATGTACAAGAAGGTGGGCAAGTTCGAAAAGGTCAACTCCTTTATACGCTGGAACAAATATATGAGAAGAAATTAAAAGAAGCTCAGACCGCAAAAGCCAAGCTTAATGCCAAAAATGCTAGAAGATATGAATTGCTCAATCAACAGGGTGCAATTTCAGATAAAATGAAAGACGAATATGTTGCAAGTGCTGAATACAGTCAGGCAATACAAGAATCATTTAACGCAATGCAAGGATATAAAATTATCAACTCTCCAATCAAGGGAACTGTGACTTCAATAGATATCAAACAGGGAAGTATCACAAGCATTGGAGAGCCAATCTTTAACATCATCGACAACTCAACGCTGGAAGCGAGGGTCAGCATTCCAGTATCATTCGCAGATATCATCCAAATCAATAAGCCTGTTGATCTTTTCTCCAGACAGGGAGGTCTTAAAATTGGAGAGGGACGCATTAGCTTTATCAGTCCCTCCATTAACAAGGGCACTCAAACATTTCTTGTTAAAGCATTGTTTGATAACAACAAAGGAACACTAAAGCATCATGAAAAAGTCACAGTCAAGATTCAAGGCGAATCTAAAAATGGCCTATTAATTCCAACCCGTTCTATCTTTCGCACTGCTGGGCAAGCCTTCGTGTTCAAAGCAGTGGGCGTTGAAGAAGCTCAAAAACTCTTAAACCGTCAGATCAAAACGAGAAAAGGCTTCCAAGGTTTGATCGCCATACAAACACCCATCAAGGTTGTGTCTCAAGGAAAAGGAGAGTCAGAAGTTCTATCAGGCCTAAAAGATGGGGATAAAATAGTGGCAAACAATCAACACTTACTAAGCAATGGAATGCCCATAAATTAGTATCATGAAAATTGCAAATTACTTTATTGATCGCCCTGTACTCAGCTCAGTACTCAGTCTATTTATAATCTTATCGGGATTATTTTCAATCTCTAATCTACCGATCGAGAGCATTCCCAATATCGCACCTCCAACGATTGAGGTAGTGGCAATCTATCCAGGTGCCAAGGCAGAGATTGTTGAGAAGTCAGTGACGACGCCTTTAGAGAGGCAAATCAATAGCGTTCCAGGATTGGACTATCTGTTGTCAACTAGCAGCAGTAACGGTGTCAGCACAATCCGCGCAGTATTTGAGTCCAACACTGATACAGCCGCAAATCAGGTCAATGTTTTAAATAGTGTGCAAACTGCAATGGCAGAACTGCCAGAAGAAGTGTCAGCTCAAGGTGCAACAGTTAAAGAGTCAGAATTGAGCTATCTGCAGGTCTATAACATTGAAATGAGAAACAAATCCTATGACAAAAACTACCTAAATGGATTTTATGATCTAGAAATCTCAGATAGTTTGACTAATTTAAAGGGTGTTGGCCAGGTTATTTTACTTGGCGGCTCAAAGCCTGCCTACAGGCTTTGGCTTGATCCGCAAAAACTCAAACGATACGACTTAGCGGTCGTTGATATTATTAAATCACTCGACAATCAAAATCAGATTCTGAAAGGAGGAATCATTGGAGGACCTCCATTTACGAGTGAAATTGATACGACGATACCATTATTAATTGATGGCAATCTTGAAGGGATTGAAGAATTAAACCAGTTAATTGTGAAAACCGGGGGCAATTCATCAGACAAGCAAAGCGTATCAAGTAGTGACGACATTGTCTATTTAAGCGATGTTGGGTATGTGGAGTATTCTCTCGAAAGCGTCAGTGAACAGTCAATTGATAGTAGTAATGGCACGCCATCATTATCATTTGGAATTATCAAGCAACCCGGCTACAACACAGTTAATACCTCAAAAAGAATTAACGAATATATCAGCAAGGTAAGCTCATCTCCTCCTCCAGGAATTGTTATTAGAAAAGTATTTGATCAGGCTGATTTTGTAAAAAGCACGCTCGAAGGTGCACAAAAAAATCTTAGGGATGCAGCCATTCTAGTGATTCTTGTTATTTTTATATTTCTGCAGGACTGGCGATCAACTCTAATACCATTGATCGCCTTGCCAGTATCTCTCTTAGGTGCTGTGGCACTAACAAACCTGTTTTCATTTGCCATTGATAGTTTAACGCTAATCGGATTTAGCCTCGCAACCGGATTAGTTGTTGACGATGCAATCATCGTTGTTGAAGCAATCTCAGCAAAAATTGATGCTGGAGCTGATCCAAAAAATGCTGCAAAGGAGGCAATGGCAGAATTAGAGTCCCCTATTATTGCAACAGCCTTTGCATTAATCGCTGTATTTTTGCCAGCGATTTTGATTTCAGGACCAACAGGAATCATCTTCAGAGGGATTTCAATAACAATTATTTTTTGCATTGTTGTGAGCACATTCAATGCAATAACAGGAAAACCTTTGCAATGTTCAATTTTACTTAAAAAAGAAAAACGCACTTTTTCAAGGCAACGCGCTGCACAGATTTGCGGGATCATCGGCCTTGTTGCTGGGTTGCTGTCATACCAACTTGCTCCGATTTTGATCTACGCAACGATTGGCGTTCTGATCGGCTGGTACCAGCAGTCAATCTTTAATTTGGTCAATCGCTTCGTTGTCAAGGTCTCTCACGCGTACGACATAACTCTTAGACAGTTTATGGTGAAAAGTCGCCTGACTTTTGCAATCATTTCAGGGAGCTTGGTTATCATGTTGATATTCGTAGGATATTACCCAAAAAGTTTTATTCCCGACCAAGACCAAGGGTATGGATTAGGAACCATTCGATTGTCAGGAGATGCCTCCCTTCAGGCAACCATGGATGTTGCGAATCAAACGCAAAAAATACTGGCAAATGAAACTGAAATTGTTGATGGTGCATTGGTAGGTGGTACAGGATTCCATGGCTCTTCGCCCAATCAAGGCGTCTTTTTCTTCGGTCTCAAACCCTTCAATGAACGCACAAAGAGTTCAGACAATGCCTCGATGATCTTTGAAAAGCTCAACCAACAATTTAAGGCCATTCCTCATGCTGAGGTTATGGCAGTCCCGCCTCCAGCAGTCCCTGGATTCAGTGTAGAAGGGGGAATCCATAGTTATCTCGTTGATGAAAGCAACCGTGGCTATAGCTTCAATGATTTATCAACCATCGCACACTCATTCATCAAGCGAAGTCAGGAGGATCATCAATTCAGCTTTGTCGACACTCCCTCAGATCTCCATTCAAATGCTTTACGCCTTGAGCCCGATAGAAGAAAAATGGCGTCCCTGGATATTGATTATCAAGTTGCCATGAATGAAGTCAGTGCTCTCTATGGAGGTAGCTTTGTCAATAGCACATATGAGAACGGCCAATATCGTCAGATTTATGTGCAGGCGCAGAGTCGTCAAACAGAACTTCAAAACAGTTTGAATGAGATCTATATTCCCTCTAGAGAAGGCAACTTAGTTCCTTTATCAGAAGTGATCGAGATCAAAAGAGTTGATTCTCCCAATGTGATCAGCCATTTTAATCTCAAAAGGGCTATTCCCATTCAAGCTCAACCTTCTCCATTAACCAGCAATGGCCAAGCAATTGACAAATTACAGTCAAACTTTAAAGGCTTAGACTTCGCGAAAATCAGTCAAAACTGGGCAGGATTAGCACGTACAGAAGTGCAAGCCAAATCACTACTTGTTAATGCTTTAGCTGCAGGATTGGTGATAGCCTATCTCATCCTTTGCACACAATTTAATAGTTTTATTGATCCAATTGTCTTGATTTCTTCAATTCCAATCGCGTTCACCAGCTCGTTCCTGTTTTTAGCCGTTAGCAAAATAGACCTGAATGTCTTCGCGGAATTTGCCTTCATCGCTTTGATCAGCCTGGCCGCAAAAAATGGGATCTTGATTATTGCCCTGGCCAATCAAAACAGAGACAAAGGCCTCCAGCTCGCCGACGCTATTCAACAGGCGGCTTCCAGACGTCTACGGCCAATTTTGATGACATCGATTGCTGCACTTGCAGGCTTCTTGCCTTTAATGTCAGCGACTGGAGCTGGTGGATTAGCGCAAAGATCGATCGGGACAGTTCTATTTGGTGGTTATTTCATTGCATCCTTAACAAGTCTATTCATTGTTCCCACATTATATTTGGCATTAAAAAGAAAATTTTCCACGACTGAGTCATAACAATCAAGTCTTTTTTATTCCATCTCAACGGATCAGGTTCGCCTTGAAAAAGCCGAGCCCCAACCCGAAGCCTTTCGGTTTGTCCTCCAGAAAAGTGAGGGCCAGCTCAAAATCCATCAGGCCTTCCTGCTCGATCAGGTCGCGGGGTAATTGCCCTTGTCGCTGCTCCAGGTAACGAGCATGAATCTGCTGTTTGTTCTCGCTCAGGAAGGTGACGATTTCGCTGAGCACATGATCCCGCCACTCATCCTTGTGGATCTGTGGCACTGAGGTATCAGCCAAGGCTCCGGATCTCAACGTCCTGCTCGACGCTAGCGGCGAAGGACAGCCTGTTTCCTAGCTTGAAGACCTGATCGCAGCCATCACTTGCAGCGCCCAGCAGCAACACCAGCCGATTCCACCCGGGCGATTCACCACGGGGAGAGCTTTGCGGACGGGACGGGCACTGTGATGCCGCCGATTTATTCCACATCGACGTTTGCTCATGGCAACGCCGGTGGTTTCGATTACACACGCTCTGGCAATCCCAACTTCCGCATCCTTGAGGGCGTGCTGGCTTCGGTTGAGCACTGCAACCATGCCACGGTGTTTGGCTCGGGAGTCAGCGCGATCACGGCGATTGCCTCCGGTCTCAGCCAAGGAGATCTGGTGCTCTGCGAGGAAAACCTCTACGGCTGCACGGTGAGACTGTTTGAACAGGTGTTCGCCAAATTCGGGGTCCGCACCGAGTGGGTGGATTTCACATCACCTGAGGCTGTCTCCAGCATCGCGGCTCTCCAGCCCGCCATGGTCTGGCTGGAGAGTCCCACCAACCCGCTGCTCAAGGTGATCGACCTCAAAAAGGTCTGCGCGGCAGCCACGGCCATTGATGTCCCCGTGGTGGTGGATAACACCTTCGCCACTGCCCTTGTGCAGCGGCCCCTGCAGCTTGGTGCCACTCTTTCACTGACCAGCACGACCAAATACATCAACGGACACTCCGATGCCCTGGGCGGTGCGGTCTGCACCGACAACCCTGCCTGGCAGCAAAAAATGGTGTTTGCCCAGAAAGCTCTGGGCCTGCAGCCTTCACCGTTTGATTGCTGGCTGATCACCCGCGGCATCAAGACCCTGCCTCTGCGGCTCAGACAACAGATGGCCAACGCCGCCGCTTTGGCTGATCACCTCGCTCAGCATGCCCAGGTGAACTGGGTGCGGTATCCCCATCGCCCGGATCACCCCCAACACGCGCTGGCCATACAACAGATGAGTCGCGGTGGCGCCATCGTCACGATTGGAGTCGAAGCCAGCCGCGACCAGGCTTATGCCATGTGCAAGGCGCTGCAGTGGTTCACCATGGCCGAAAGCCTCGGAGGCGTGGAAAGCCTGATCTGCCACCCAGCCACGATGACTCACGCTTCGGTGTCCACAGAGGTCAAAGAGAAACTGGGCATCAGCGATGGCCTGATCCGTCTGTCCGTGGGCTGTGAAGACGCCGCGGATCTGATCACGGATCTCGATCAGGCACTCTGCTTGCTCCGATGAGTTCGCGCGACCTGCTGCGGGATCCCTGCTGGAAAGGCAGCGATCTCGGCCATCCTCTCCCTGATGCCACCCATGCCGTCTCGGTCGCCCTGCCTAGATGGAGCGATGTCATTGCCTATGAGGAGCAGGATCCCGCTTGCCGAGGAGCGTTGCGGGCGGTGTATCCGCGATTTGGTCAGCATCCGCTGGTGGCGCAGTTAGCGAAGCTTTCGCTGCAGGTCTCCGACCTCGCCGCCTCCAAGGGAGCAAGCAGTTGGCCGTATCCGAACCACGCGGCGGCAGAAGCCGCTCTCGCCCACTGCCGCAGAACCAGGCCTGCAGGAGAAACGCAACTCAGCGCGATCGGTGGACTGACCTGCCTGATTGCCGACCCAGCCAGCACTCCTGCCGCGAAGGCCTTCTGGCAGCACACTGGCCTTGGAGCATCCTCCAGGCTGGCTGCCATCGCCCTTGGTCGGGAGCAGACCGCCGACGATTCCGCTGCTGAGAACGCCCGCCTCAATGTGATTGGGCGGCTGGCGCGGATCTATCGCTGCGAGCGAGATGCGATCAGCCTGCACCCCTCAGGCATGTCGGCTCTGCACAGAGCACTCCAACTGATCTCAGCCATTCGGCCCAACAGGCCAGTATTGCAGATCGGTTTCCCCTATGTGGATGTGCTCAAGCTGCCCCAGGTGGTGTTCAACGGAGCCGAACTGCTGCTGGATGACGGTGCAGCCAGTGTGGGTACCGCTCTCGAGCGCCTGCAGCCGTCGGCAGTGGTGGTAGAGCTGCCTAGCAATCCGCTGCTGCGCTGCATTGATCTGCCAACGATCGCCAGGCTTGCCCATCAGCAGGGGGTCCCCGTGATCGCCGACGACACCATTGGGTCTGGGGTCAATATCGACGGGTTGCCCCACGCCGATCTGGTCTTCAGCTCGCTCACCAAAAGCTTCGCCGGCCGTGGCGATGTTCTGGCTGGAAGTCTGGTGTTGAGTCCCCACTCCCCGTGGAGAGATCAGCTCGCTGCATCAGCTCGCTCCCTGCAACCGCTGGCGGAGCTTGCCGACGTGGATCTCATCCCCCTCGACCAGGGCAGTGAAGACGTGGTCGAACGGGTGCATCAGCTCAATCGCAACGCGCTGTTCCTGGCTGAACAGCTGCGCGATCACCCCGCCGTGGAGAAGGTGTTCCATCCGGGTGAATGCGAGAACTTCAAGGATCTGCAGCGGCCAGGTGCAGGCCATGGCTGTCTGCTGTCCTTTGAGCTGAAAGGAGGAACCCCCTCGGCGCAGAAGGTCTACGACGCACTGGAAGTCTGCAAAGGGCCAAGTCTCGGCACCGCCTTCACCCTGGTCTGCCCCTACGTGCTTCTTGCTCACTACGACGAGTTGGTTTGGGCGAAACGCTGCGAAGTTCCATCCCATCTACTGCGGGTTTCCGTAGGACTTGAGGAGCAACCGGATCTCTGGAAGCGGTTCCTGCTGGCTCTCGACTCGGCATGAGCGGATAACAGGCTTGATGAAGGCGCAGTTGCTTTCTGCTGGATTGACAGAGTTTGAACAAGCTCTTAAGAGCCAGGCACCTGACTGAGAGTCTCCCTAAATTGCAGAAATTGGCCATTTTTTCGACTCACTCATGTCTCGCGTTTACGCCGATAACAGCCAGGCCATCGGTAATACCCCCCTGGTACGTCTGAACCATGTCACCAAGGACTGCAAAGCCACCGTTCTCGCCAAGATCGAAGGCCGCAATCCCGCCTACAGCGTGAAGTGCCGCATCGGCGCGAACATGATCTGGGATGCTGAAAAGCGTGGTGAACTCACCGAAGGCAAGGTGATCGTTGAGCCCACGTCAGGCAATACCGGCGTTGCTCTCGCCTTCACCGCCGCCGCTCGCGGTTACAAGCTCGTGCTCACGATGCCCGAGTCGATGTCGATCGAACGTCGCCGCGTGATGGCCGTTCTCGGCGCTGAAATCGTGCTCACCGAAGCCGCCAAAGGCATGCCTGGCGCCATCGCCAAAGCCAAGGAGATCGCCGCCAGTGACCCTGGCAAGTACTTCATGCCCGGGCAGTTTGAGAATCCCGCCAATCCGGAGATTCACGAAAAGACCACTGGTCCTGAGATCTGGAACGACTGCGAAGGCGCCATCGACGTTCTGGTGGCCGGCGTGGGCACCGGCGGCACCATTACTGGCGTGTCCCGTTACATCAAGAACGGCAAAGGCAAGGCGATTGAATCGGTAGCCGTGGAACCCAGCCACAGCCCGGTGATCACTCAGACCATGAACGGCGAGGAGGTGAAGCCAGGTCCCCACAAGATCCAAGGGATCGGCGCCGGCTTCATTCCCAAGAACCTCGACCTCTCCGTCGTCGACAAGGTGGAACAGGTCACCAACGACGAGTCCGTTGAGATGGCTCTTCGTCTGGCCAAGGAAGAGGGCCTGCTGGTTGGCATCTCCTGCGGAGCCGCAGCTGCCGCCGCCATTCGTCTGGCCAAGCAAGACGCTTACGCCGGCAAGACCATCGTGGTTGTTCTCCCCGACCTGGCTGAGCGCTACCTCTCTTCAGTGATGTTCGCAGACGTTCCCACAGGGATCATCGAGCAACCCGTAACAGCCTGAACCACAGCGTTGACACAGCTTGCAGCCCCGGAACACCGGGGCTTTTTTCATGCCGAGCTGCTCAGCCATCCACTGGCAGCGTCACGCCTGGAAGCACGGCATCCGGAGCGATCCACATCGCATCTCCGTAGGAATAGAAGCGATAGGCCTCCTGGATGGCAATCCCATAAAGCTCAAGCAATCTGCTGCGTCCGATCAGAGCGCTGACCAGAAGCAGCAGCGAGCTCTTGGGCAGATGAAAGTTGGTCAGCAGACCCTGCACCACCAGGAAACGAAAGCCGGGCTGAATCACCAAATCAACAGGTCCCCGCAAAGGTTGCAGGCTGCCGCCCCCTGCTGCCGCAGCTCCCTCCAGAGCCCGCACACTGGTGGTACCCACGGCAATCACACGCCCTCCACGCTGCCGGCACGCGACCACAGCAGCCACCAGCGCAGGAGTGACCTCCACCCATTCGCTGTGCAAACTCAGATCCGTGAGATCTTCAGTCTCCACAGGCCGGAATGTGCCTAACCCCACGTGCAACGTCACCGTGGCCAGTTGAACGCCGTGGCCGCGGATCTGCTTGAGAAGCTCGTCACTGAGGTGCAAGCCCGCGGTTGGTGCAGCAACCGCCCCTGGCCTGGAGGCGTAGCGAGTTTGATAACGCTCCTGATCCGACTCATCGTGACGCGTGATGTAGGGCGGTAACGGCACTTCGCCATAGCGCTCCAGCAGCGTTTCGATCGCTGCAGCATCAACGAAAGCGGCAGGGAACTGGATGATGCGTCCGCCGCTGGCGCTATCTGCGGTCAACACCTGCAAAGCCATGGGCTCCTGCTCAAGGGCTTCAAGCCAAACCTGATCACCAGGCTTCAATTTCTTGCCGGGTCTGGCCAGACAGAGCCAGCGGCCTTCACCGCGGGGCTCCAATACCAGAAGCTCGGCTAGTCCACCGCCGGAACGCCGCACCCTCAGGCGCGCCCGCAGAACCCGGGTGTCGTTGACCACCAGCAGGTCGCCAGGACGGAGCTCATCCTGCCAATCCCACACCTGACGATGCCTCAGCTCCGTCACGGGTCGGTTCAAGGGGGGAGCCATAAGCAGTCGTGCTGCATGGCGTGGCTCCACAGGTGCCTGCGCGATGCGCTCTTCGGGCAGTCGGTAGTCGTAGGAGCTGAGCTGAAGATCCCTTGGATCCACCACAACGCTTGAACGTGATTAATCCATGCTGCCTGAAGGCAACGTCCCTGCTTTGGTTGCCATGGGGGGAACGAAATAGCGCACGATCGAAAAGACTCGGCTCTGGTCAGTGGAGAGCGCCTCAAACAGGCTGCCAGCCCTTTGGTTGAGGAGAGCCACATCCAGTCGGTCCCTGGGGATGGCCACCGGCATGACCACCGTGGTGGTGCGCTCGGGATACCGTTGCTCCTGCTCCATCACGAAGTCACAGAAGGGATCGAGCAGCGAACTGTATGGGCTGTCGAGCAGCACCAGCTCAAGAGCACCGGTGTCGGTGCCTGCGTAGCGATCCCACAGTTGACTGAGCTGACCGGCGTCCTCTTCCTTCTGCACCACCATCACCGCCGTGACCGAATCGGCGAACGAACAGGCGTAGCGCAATGCCTCAAACGACGGTTGCATCACGCTCGCAACCCAGACAATCGCATGGTGCCCGGTGGGTGGATCACGGGGTATCAGCTTCAGTGACGATTCATCAGGGTCCAGAGCGAGGGCAGCGAAGATCTCCCGGTAGCGACGACGGATCACAGCCAGTCCCCACACCAACAGAGGAATGGCGATCACCACAGTCCAGGCCCCCTCATCAAATTTGCTCACCACAATCACCACCAGCACCACAAAGGTGGTGAGCGATCCGAGCGCATTCATCGCCATCCGCCCGCGCCAGCCCTCTCCACGCCGCTTCCACCAGCGACAGACCAGGCCTAACTGCGACAACGTGAAGGCCGTGAACACTCCAAGGGCGTACAGATTGACCGCCACGGTGGTGTCACCCCGGCAAATCACGATGATCAGCGCCGTAATCACGACCAGCGCACTGATCCCGTTCTGGTAAACGAGCCGATCACCCAGCAGCTTCATCTGCATGGGCAAGCAGCGGTCTTCCGCCAGCATTGCCGCCAGACGGGGAAAGCCGGAGAAGGCCGTGTTCGCTGCCAGCACCAGAATCAGCAGTGTTGAGATCTGCAGGGTCCAGTACAGAACGCTGCCATCGCCGAACACACGCTGACCGATCTGAGCCAACACGGTGATGTCGGGATTGGGTGCGACTCCATACATGAAGCCCATGGTGCTTACCGCAAGGAACATCACCGACAGCAAAACACCCATCACCAGTAGGGTTTTGCGGGCATTGTCAGGAGCAGGTTCCTTAAAAACCTGCACACCATTGGCGATGGCTTCGATCCCGGTCATCGCTGAACAACCGGAACTGAAGGCCCGGAGAATCAGAAATAAGCCGATCGGCTGCAGTGCAGCCGTGAGCGGGGGGGCATCAGGAGTCCAGCCGTGATGGAAGGTGAGGTCCTTGAGCCCAGCAAACGTGAGCAGAACGATCATCACCACGAAGGCATAGGTGGGCACCGAGAACACACGTCCCGCTTCCTTCACCCCACGCAGGTTGGCCCAGCCCACGAGCACGAGCATCAACAGAGCGATCGGGACCTCATAGGCCAACAACGATGGATTCAGTGACGACAGCGCCTGGGTGCCCGCCATCAGGCTGACCGCTGCCGTGAGGGTGTAGTCGATCAGCAACGCAGCGGCTGCCACCAATCCCACGTTGCGTCCGAGATTGTCGCGAGCCACCACGTAGGAACCGCCACCGTTGGGATAGGCAGAGATCGCCTGCCGGTACGACAACACCACGATCGTGATCAAGGCGATGATCGCCACGGTGATTGGCAGCGACAGCCGCAGAGCGGCACTGCCTCCCAGGATCAGAATTCCAAGCGCCGCTTCCGTGGCATAGGCCACGGACGACAACGCATCCGAAGAGAGGATGGGCAGCGCCTGAAGATTGGGAAGTCGCTCATCCTTGGCACTGGAACGCGGCAGCGGACGGCCGAGCAGGCGTGAAAAGGACGGAACTGACACAGGGGGACCATCACCACGTCAAGAGTGGCAAGGTTCCCTGAGCTCGGCAGCGGAGGAGTGTCTTCCGCTGACCTGATTCAGATCGCCAAGCTTTCGGGACGGGTTTCAATCAATTCGGCCAGATCCTTGAGGAAGGCGGCACCATCGGCCCCATAGATCACACGGTGGTCCGCCGTGAGATTGACCTGCATCTGCCGCTTGACAGCGATGGACCCATCCTTTCCAGCCACAACGGCAGGTCTTGAAGCCGCCACGGCGAGGATGGCACCGGTGCCGGGAGGAAGGATGGCATCGAATCGATCCACCCCGAACATGCCGAGATTGGAGAGGGTGAAGGTTCCGGTGCTGTATTCCTCGGGCTGCAGCTGTTTGCTGCGGGAGCGCTTCACCAGATCCCCCCACTGACGCGACAGCTCATACAGATCGGTTCGATCGGCCTGGCGCAGCACAGGGGTGATCAAACCACCGTCTTCCATCGCCACGGCAACGGCGACGTTCACATCAGCGGGATAGGTCATACCCGCAGCAGTGGTTGCAGCATTCACCTGCGGATGCCGGGCCAGAGTGACGGCAACGGCCTTGGCCAGGAGGGCCGTCATCGTGACGCCCTTGGGCTTCACCTGTTTGTAAAAGGCATCGAGTTGATCGGTGGTGATCGTGTAACCCACCCGGAAGCAGGGGACCGCGAGGCTGGCTTCCATATTGCGGTTCACCGCCCCCTGGAGGGTGTTGAACGGCACGGTGTCGCCAGGGCGACCAAAGCTGTTGCCAGCCGGGGAGCTCGGAGCCTTGGCGGCGCTCGCAGCTCCAGAACTGACGGCAGCGGCGGTCCCTTCCCCGACCAGGGGAACACTGATGGGACGCCCAGCGGCGCGCTCCACGTCTTCGGCCTGAATTCGACCGTTAGGACCACTGCCGCGGATCCCGGCGAGGTCGACGCCCATCTGAGAGGCCAGCTTCTTGGCCCTAGGACTGGCAATCAGTCGACCATTGCTCGCTGGCACAGCCACCGGAGCAGGAGGCGCGACTGGTGCAGGTTGAGCCGCCGCTGGGGCTGTTGGAGCAGGTGCCGTTGGAGCAGGTGCTGTTGGAGCAGCCGGTGTTGGCGCTGGCGCTGAGGCTGCTGGTGATGAGGCTGCAGGCGCAGTGGCAGCTGGAGCCGATCCACCACCCGACGGTGCCTTGGCCTGAGCCTCGGCAATCTCAGCCTCGGTCTCCACGATCAAACCAATGGTCTCGCCCACAGGAGCCGTGCTGCCCGCGGGCATCAGCACAGCTGCGAGGTAGCCCTCATTGAAGGATTCAACATCCATGTCGGCCTTGTCGGACTCGACCACGAGCACGGACTCGCCGCGGCCCACCTTGTCACCAGGATTCTTGAGCCACTCCACGATCTTCCCCTCCGTCATCGTGGAGCTGAGGGCAGGCATGAAGATGTCGTGGGTTGCCAAAACCGTCTCCAGAGGGGCTGACTAAGAAAAATCTTACGGGCCGGCAGGCCGGCCCTCATCAGCGCTCAGCCCTGCTCGATCGCCTCGATCACGCCGTCGCGCACCACCACCGCAACCTGCATCTTGCTCACCAGGTTGTCGCCCACCTGAATGTCGCAGAAGCTCTCAAGCTGCCCTTGATCCACGATCTGTTCCATTTCAAGCTCACGAACCTGGGCCTGCTGCTGAAGAAGATTGCGCTTCTGCTCGTCGAGCTCAGCCCGTTTGGCAGCAACCTGCTGCTGCACCTGAGCAACCTGCTCTTGCACACGCGGATCAAGGGGATTGGCGCTCTGACGACGAACATCATCAACAACCTGCTGACCCTCCTGCTCAAGCTGAGCCAGTTGCTGGTCGGTGGTGGAGATGCCAGCGCTCAACTCACGCTCGGCCTCTTCCTTCCAGGCCGGCGTGACCACGGCACGGATGGTGATGGAACGCTTGATCGACAGAGTGGTGCCGTCAGACATTGGGGCGAGGAATCAGCGCCAAGCGTCTCAGCCTCACGGCGGATGGTCAACCCGACCCTGACGGGAAAGCGATCAACGGCCATACACGCTCTCAATGGATGAGCGATCCCGTTCAGTGATCCGGTCACGGCGTTGCTTGAGCGTCTGGGTGAGCAGCCCATTCTCGATCGAGAATGGTTCAACGAGAACCACACCGGCAAGACGCTCGTCAGCCCTGGATCCAGCACGGTCCGCCAACAGTCGGTTCAACTCGCCGCGCAGCAGCTTGAGCAGGCGCTGATCACCAGGATGACCGCCCAGGTCATCACCTGGATCGCAGCCCTGTGAGCTGGCCCAGGCCTTGACCGCATCCGCCCGCGGCACCACCAGGGCCCCCAGTTGACGTTCGTCCTGCCCCACCAGCATCACCTGCTCGATCAGCGGGCTGGAGACCAGAGCCTCTTCAAGCGGCCCTGGCTCGATGTTCTCACCGCTGCTGAGCACGATCGTGTCCTTGGCCCGTCCGGTCAGAACCACAGATCCATCGGGGAGAAGCATGCCCAGATCGCCTGTATCAAACCAGCCATCGGCATCCAGCACCTTGGCGGTGGCCTCAGGTTTGCCGAGGTAACCACCCATCACTTGCGGACCGCGCACCAGCACCACCCCACGTTCACGGAACCCAAGCGGCTTCCTGCTCTCGGCATCAACAATGCGGAACTCGGTGTCCGGGAGGGGCAGACCGGAGCTGCCGCGAATGTTGCGCCACGGCCGCCTGCAACTCACTACCGGACTGGTTTCCGTGAGGCCATAGCCGACCAGAAGTTCGATTCCCACCGCTTCAAAGAAGGCATCCACGTGGGGAGCGATGGCACCTCCTCCATTGATCGGGTAGCGCAGTGCTCCGCCACTGAGCTGCTGCCTCAGCTTGGGCCAAATCAGCTTGGAAGCCAGCGCATGGGCTGGCCAGCGACGGCTCGCCTCAGCAGCAGCCCTCAGACGGTCGCGCTTGCGCAGCGGCTGAATCATCAGATCACGGCTACGGCGTCGGGCGAGGGTATAGGCCGTGCTGTTGGCTAGGGCCGACCTCAACAGGCGTTGACGGGACGCAGGGAATGTCTTGACGGCATCCTCGAAACCAGCCTGAACCGCTTCCCACAACCTGGGGACAGTGGCCATGATCACCGGCTTCACCCGAGGCAGATCCTTCTTGAGCTGCTTGATCGTGGTGTAACTCTGCGAGCAGGCACAGGAGAAGAAGTAGTACTCAGCACTGCGTTCATAGGAATGCCAGATCGGTAGAACGCTCAGCACCGGTGATCCGGGTTCCGGGCGGGTCACGCAGGCGAGGCTGCGCATCTGATGCAGGAGGTTGGCGTGCGTCAGCGGCACCCCCTTGGGCCGACCGGTGGTCCCACTCGTGTAGAGGATCGTGGCCGTGGTGGCTGGCGCAGAGGCGCGCTCCCGACCGGTGATTGGATCCGGTGTCTCCTGTCCGTCGGCGAGGGCGAGGAAAGCGTCGAAGTCGAGCGCGCCCGCAGGTGCAGACCCCTCCAGCACGAGCACAAAGCGCAAACGCTCCTGCAACTCCACCGGCAGCTGTAGACGCTGCAACAGATCAGCGGTTTGCACCACCAGTGCGACGGCTGAGCAATCCTCGAGGATGTAGCTCAGCTCTTCCACGGGTGCTGCTGCCCCACGCACAGCATCGATGGCACCTGCCCGCATCAGGCCCTGATCGGCCACCAGCCAACGAGGACTGTTCTCAGCGAACAGCCCCACCACATCACCGCTGCCGATCTTCAAACTGCGGAATGCGGCAGCGGCCTGATCAATCCGCTCCGCCAATTCCTGATAGCTCAGACACTCCGGATGGGCGGCGTGAGGAGCATCAACCGCCATCACATCACCGTGATGCGATTTGAGCCAAGGCCAGACCTGATCCACCCGTCCGAGAGTTTGAACATGAGCCTGGCGAGCCAGTGCTGCCTGCTCGCGGGAGGTTGGTTGCCAGATGGATTGAGCGGCGGCAGTCACGGGAACCGTTTGTAGTCGCCCAGGCCTATCACCTCAAGGCTGCTTCGGCAATCGCAGCTGCTCTCCAGCGCTCTCCTGCCAAACCAGATCAAAACGCGCAGCCAGGGCATCGCGCAACAGGGGTTGCACGCTCTCGATCTCCAGATCGGGGATCCAGTCGCACAGTCGACCGACTGCTCGTCCTTTGAGTCCACAGGGCACCACGGATTCGAAGCCCTTCAGATCGCAGGTCACGTTCAAAGCAAGACCGTGCTGGGTGATCCAGCGACGGCAACCGACACCGATTGCCGCCACCTTCTGCTGATCGAGCCAGCCCCCGGTGAGTCCCTCAATCCGTTCCCCCTGGAGGCCGAGACGCTGCAACACGTCAATCACCACCTGTTCCAGCTGACGGAGATACCAGTGCAGATCAGTGCGACGACTGCGCAGATCCAGCACCGGGTAAGCCACGAGTTGACCGGGTGCATGATGCGTGACTTCCCCACCACGATCGATGCGGTGCAATGGAGACGGCGGATTCTCCGGATCGAACAGCAGATGGTCTTCACTGGCGCCGCGGCCGAGGGTGTAACAGCTGGGGTGCTGCAGCAGCCAGACCGCTTCGGCGTCAGTGTCCGCATCAGAGGCGTTTTCTGAGTCCAGGAGCAACCGCTCCTGCCAGCAGCGCTGCAGATTCCAGGCCTGCTGGAATGGCACCAGCTGTTCA
>QCTE01000024.1 GCA_003211275.1 Synechococcus sp. AG-673-A03
GAACTGAGCTGGAATGATTCCTGCTGCGATATCCGCTGCAGGGTCAAAGGGAGCACTGACGGCAAACTCCAGCAACGAAAAGGCCTTTCACCACTGCTCGGAGTGTAGAAATCCTGGCTGAGCTGGCACTGAGTCGATAGGCGTTGACACACATAAGCCGGAGTGATGTGCTGATCTGCTGATCAGATCTCTCCAGAACCCTGAAGATCAGGAAAACGTTGACCATTTCATCCACCACAACGTGTGAGGTTGATGACATGGTCGGTGCATTCATCTCCATTTCCGTGCAGCTCCAGCCTGGAGCCCTTGCTGGATTTAGTAGGACAAGGAGGTTGTTCTCAGAGGCACAGAACGAGTCGGCCCAGCAATAAAAAAGCTCCCTCGTTAAGGAAGCTTCAAGTGCTCGAACAATGAATCGAGATCTGCAGACTTCAGATCAGAAACGGAAGGAGGTCTTGAACAGGCCACCGAACGGATTGAATCCTTGCGTTGCAGCTTCAAGAGGGAGGCTCAGAGTGAAGGAGGCATGATCCAGCTTCGATCTTGAGTCGATGATGAATGAGGCACTGTGAACTTAATGAGGTCAATTAATCGGGCCACCAAGGACACCAAAGAGCACCACCAGTCCAATGACACCGCCGAACACGATCAGGGCATAGAACTGGGCGCGGCCGGTTTCGAAGTATTTGAGACCTTCTCCGCTGCCCAGTGTGAGTAGGCCAGTGAGGTTGACGACCCCATCAACCACCTTGGCGTCGACTTCCAGCACCTCTCGGGCAATCTTGCGGCTGCTGCGGACGAACAGCTTGTCGTTGATGTCATCCAGGTACCACTTGTTGGCAAGAAAGGCATTCACAGCTGGGAAACGAGCGGCTACCAGCTCACCTAGATCGATTCGACGCAGGGCATAGGCGAGCACAGCCACGCTGATTCCGGTCACGGAGATGGCAACGGAGGCTCCTGCCAAAGGCAGGAATTCCCCCCAACTGAAATGCTCCGCCATCTCAAGGGCTTCTTCGGGGTCAAGAAGTCCGGCAAAGCGGCTGTTCCAGGGAGTCCCAAGCAGACCGATCAGGACGGATGGGACTGCTAGCACCACCAGCGGCAGGGTCATCGGCCATGGCGATTCATGCAGGCTGCCCGCATGGTGGGCATGTTCTTCATCCACAGACTTGCCTGCGGCAGCCATCAGCTGAGCCTGCATGGCCTCATCGTTGCCGCGAAAGTCTCCCTCGAAGGTGAGGAAGTAGAGCCTGAACATGTAAAACGCGGTCATGCCGGCAGTGAGAAAGCCCACCACCCAGAGGATGGGGAATGTGCCAAAGGCCTGGCCAAGAATTTCGTCTTTGCTCCAGAAACCTGCCAGCGGAGGGATGCCACTGATGGCGATGCAGCCGATCAGGAAGGTGATCGCTGTAATCGGCATCTTTTTGCGTAGACCGCCCATCAGCCGCATGTCCTGGGCGAGCACAGGTTCATGTCCCACCACATCCTCCATGGCGTGAATCACTGATCCCGACCCCAGGAAGAGCATCGCCTTGAAGAAGGCATGGGTCACCAGGTGGAACATGCCGGCAACGGGTGCTCCACAGCCCATGGCCAGCATCATGTAACCCAGTTGGGACACGGTGCTGTAGGCCAGTCCCTTTTTGAGGTCCATCTGGGTGAGGGCGATCGAGGCCCCCAGAAAGCAGGTGATTGTTCCGGTGACGGCGATGAACACCCCAACGCTCGGGAACTGGCTGTAAAGCGGTTCGAGACGTGCCACCAAGAACACGCCGGCAGCCACCATCGTGGCGGCATGGATCAGTGCCGAGATCGGAGTTGGCCCTTCCATCGCATCCGGAAGCCAGACGTGAAGAGGGAACTGGGCCGATTTCGCCATCGGACCCATGAACACAAACAGACAGAGAAGCAGAGCAGCCCAGCCCGGCACGATGCCGCTGGATACTCCTGCTGAAAGCCCGTCGGCAATTCCCTGGAAGTCGAAACTGCCTGTGGCCCAGAACAGACCGAGGATGCCGAGCAAGAGGCCGAAGTCACCAACCCTGTTAACGACAAAAGCCTTCTGAGCGGCATGTGCTGCGCCGTCTCGGTCGTACCAGAAGCCCACCAGCAAATAGGACGACATGCCCACCAACTCCCAGAACACATAGATCTCGAGCAGGTTGGGGCTCACCACCAGTCCAAGCATCGAACTGCTGAAGATGGCCAGGTACGTGAAAAAGCGCACGTAGCTCTTATCGTGCGCCATGTAGCCGTGTGAATAGATCATCACCAGCAAGGCCACAGTGGTGACCAGAGCCAGCATCACTGCGGCAAGAGGGTCGACCACATAGCCCATCGGCAGGATGAAATCCCCTGCACTTGCCCAAACGAACAGGTGTTCAACCGGTGGTGCGCCTCCAAGTTGCTCCAGGAGCACCGCATAACTGATCACTGCGGCAGCACCGATGCAGCTGATCAGCAGCAGGGCCACCGGTTTTCGCAATCGGTTGATTGTGCGGTTGAAGCTGATCAGACCCAGACCAGTGATCAGGGCCCCGAACAAGGGCAGCACTGGAATCAACCAGGCGGAGTCGGCAGCCGAGGGCATCCAGACAAAACAGCTTGTAGCGAGTGTAGGCAGCTCAGTTCAACAATTCTCCGAGACGCGAGTGGAGAAAGGCCATGCCCCCTCTGGGGATGTAGCGGTGCGCCCACCAGAACACCCCGACTGCGATGGCGATGCCCAGCTGGGCCGGTCGGACCAGCTCGCTGAACACCAGCTGTTGGCGCCCATCGATCACGGCGGCGAACGGAACCACGGATGTTTCGGCTTGAAGACTGTCGAAAGCTGCTCCGAAGCGGGCTTTGAGTCGTCGGTCGCCATGCCAGACGGCAAAAAGATGATGCGCAATTAGACCTGCACAGGTCACCAGCATGAAGCTGCTGCCAATCCAGAGTGCATGGCTCATGCACCAGAGAATCTGACCGACAGCCTGAGGATGGCGGCTGATTCGGATGATTCCTGTGGCATAGAGACGCACCTGAGGCTTAAGCACCGCGGGGATCTCCAGCAGGTTGTAAGTGGCTGGGTAGAGGAACAGGAAACTGATCGCCGTCACCACCCAGATAGAAGGCACCATCCCTGGCACACCCTGAAGATTCCAGATCCGGATGCCGTCATAGCGGTGAGCCAGGAAGTAGGCGATCACCACAACGGCTGAGGGAATGCTCAGTGCTGCAAACACCAGCCGCCAGGCTCGCGCGCCGATTTTGGCCTCAGCCCGTGTTCGCAAGGCTGCGCCACCGCTGTGAATCACTGCAAAAACAACGAGCAACCCCAGCATCACCAGGCTGCTGTGATGGATGCCTGCTGTTGCGTCAGCCAACGAGATGCTGCGAGAGCCGTGATTCTGGCGTTCGGCAGGGAAAGGTACCCCTACAGTTTTTGGGCTTCTGCTGTTCTTCGGGCAGCTTTCCATGGCCGATCTGCCCTTCACCCTGGATCAGCTGCGCATCCTGCGGGCCATCGTCAGTGAGGGCAGTTTCAAAAAGGCAGCCGACAGTCTTTATGTGACCCAGCCGGCGGTGAGCCTGCAGATTCAGAATCTGGAGAAGCAGCTGGAGGTTGCCCTGTTCGACCGTGGTGGTCGCAAGGCTCAGCTCACAGAAGCGGGCCACCTTCTGCTCAGCTACTGCGATCGAATTCTCAGTCAGTGTCATGAGGCGTGCAGGGCGCTGGATGATCTTCACGACCTCAAGGGGGGCTCTTTGCTGGTTGGTGCTAGTCAGACCACCGGGACCTATCTCATGCCTCGCATGATCGGTTTGTTCCGCCAGAAATTCCCGGATGTGGCCGTGCAGTTGCATGTGCACAGCACCCGGCGCACCGGCTGGAGTGTCGCCAACGGACAGATCGATCTGGCGATCATCGGTGGTGAACTGCCAGCCGAACTGAATGAACTGCTGCAGGTAGTCCCCTATGCCAGTGACGAGTTGGCTCTGGTGCTGCCTGTGAAGCACCCCCTCGCGCGTCTGGTGGAGCTCAGCAAAGACGACCTTTATCGGCTTGGTTTTGTCAGCCTGGATGCGCAGTCGACCACTCGCAAGATGGTTGATCAGTTGCTCGGCCGCTCCGGATTGGATGTCCAGCGCCTCCGGATCGAGATGGAACTGAACTCATTCGAAGCGATCAAAAATGCCGTTCAGGCAGGCCTGGGCGCTGCTTTCCTGCCAGTGGTCTCGATCGAGCGGGAGCTCACTGCCGGGACCTTGTTACGCCCAATCGTCGTGGACCTGCAGGTGCGTCGTCAGCTCAAGTTGATCACGAACCCATCCCGCTATTGCTCCCGCGCAGCCGAAGCCTTCCGCCGCGATGTGTTGCCGGTCTTTGCCAGTGCTGATAGTCCCTTGCGTCAGGGAAGGGCTGCCGCAGTGGCTCATGAGATCAGCTCTGAACAAGCCGGGGAGATCGATCAGAACTGATCGGCTTCCGGAGTGATTCCGACGGTGTCATCCGCCACGCCTCGGGTCAGGAACTTGTTCTGAGTGATGTCGGTCTGGTAAACGCAACGCACAACAGGCTTGTCACGAACTGAGCCGATGTAGGCGAAGGTGTTCATGCGCTGTTTGCATTCCCTCTCCTGCGCTGAGGTGATGGCCCCTTCCTTGCGCAGCACCGCCCAGTTCTCTCTTCGAATCACACATCCAGGCTGCAGGGTCGGCTGAGTGACAAAACTGCTGGATGGATTCAGCGTCGTGTACATCTCGATATCCATCACAAAGGCACTGGCACCCCACTGCCTGCAAAACTCTGGGTCTGGAACTGCCATGTCCAGCTGTTGTGAGCTGGCGATGTTGCCCTGGTCGCCCTGAGTGGTGCTTGTCACGGCACTGCCAATGCCGATTCCCACAATCAGAACCCCCGCCAGCACAGCAATCGTGGCTGTGTTCAGGCTCATGCCGTTGCCACCATCCTTCGGAGGTGGTGGCCCTCCGTAGCCTTGGCCATCTCGACGGACATCCCTGCGCGGCTCATCACGGCGCCGGTCACCGCTTCTCCGGTCGTAGCCGGAGCCGGAACGGTCGTAGGGGGATCGACTCACAGCAGTTCAGGCGTTCTGGGAAGACCCATCGAATAGTTGAGGACGCGGCAGTCGGGGTTGTAACTCAGCTTTCCGGCCTGCAACAGCTCGCGGATGCATCCTTCAAGTTCCGTGCCGATTCGGCGCAGGTTGTAGTCATTCAGAGCTTGACCGTCATGGCTCTTGACCAGTTCGCGGAAGCGTTGCTGGACAGTTTCGACAGTGCTGTCAGACCAGACGAATTCGTTGTCGGGATCCAAGTCGAGGGTGAGTTGACTCGGGTCGGCGACCAGATCACCATTCTCGACCCGCGCCGTGAACAGGCGTACGTGACGGGTGGTGCTCTTCAGCAGGGTCTCGGCCATGAATCAAGCGGAGCGATGTGAACACCGCGCAGGCGTATTTCAAGTGACTTTAGGAAGCGGAGAGGAGACCTCTCCTTTTAAGGTTGTTTTCAACTTGTGTTCAGAAGCATGCGTGTCGCCATCGCGGGGGCCGGTTTGGCAGGTCTTTCCTGCGCAAAGTATCTGGCCGATGCTGGTCATACGCCCGTCGTGGTCGAGGCTCGCGACGTTCTCGGTGGCAAGGTTGCAGCCTGGAAAGATGAGGACGGTGACTGGTATGAGACCGGGCTCCACATCTTTTTCGGGGCCTACCCGAACATGCTTCAGATCTTCAAGGAGTTGAACATCGAAGACCGGTTGCAGTGGAAGAGCCACTCGATGATCTTCAATCAGCAGGAGGAACCAGGCACATACAGCCGCTTTGATTTTCCTGATCTGCCAGCCCCTGTGAATGGTGTGGCCGCGATCCTGGGAAACAACGACATGCTGAGCTGGCCTGAAAAAATCAGCTTCGGCCTGGGCCTTGTGCCTGCGATGCTCCGGGGTCAGGGATATGTCGAGGAGTGCGACAAGTATTCCTGGACCGAGTGGCTAAAGGTCCACAACATTCCTGAACGGGTGAACGATGAAGTGTTTCTAGCGATGAGCAAGGCGCTGAATTTCATCGATCCCGATGAAATCTCCGCCACGGTTGTGCTCACAGCGCTCAATCGTTTCCTGCAGGAAAAGAATGGCTCCAAGATGGCTTTTCTTGATGGGGCACCGCCGGAGAGGCTCTGCCAGCCGATGGTGGAGCACATCGAATCGCTTGGCGGTGAGGTTCATCTCGATTGCCCGCTGCGTGAAATCAAGCTCAATGATGATGGCTCTGTGGCTGCCTTCCACATCGGTGGAATCAAGGGCAAGGAGAGCTTCGATCTCACCGCTGATGCCTATGTGAGCGCTCTACCGGTGGACCCCTTCAAGTTGCTGCTGCCCCAGCCCTGGAAGCAGATGGACGTTTTCAAGAAGCTCGACGGCCTGCGTGGAGTGCCTGTGATCAACCTGCATCTCTGGTTTGATCGCAAGCTCACCGATATCGATCACCTGCTGTTCAGCCGCTCGCCACTGCTCAGCGTCTATGCCGACATGAGCATCACTTGCAAGGAGTACGAAGACCCTGATAAGTCGATGCTGGAGCTCGTGTTCGCTCCCGCCAAAGACTGGATCGGACGTTCAGATGAAGAGATCATCGAGGCCACGATGGGTGAACTCAACAAGTTGTTCCCCACCCACTTCGGTGGAGACAACCCCGCCACGCTGCGGAAATTCAAGGTGGTGAAGACACCTCTTTCGGTGTACAAAACCACGCCTGGTTGCCAGCAGCTTCGTCCGGATCAGACCACACCGATCAAAAACTTTTTCCTGGCAGGCGATTACACCATGCAGCGCTATCTCGCATCCATGGAAGGTGCGGTTCTCAGTGGCAAACTCTGTGCAGGGGCGGTGGACCGCAAGAGCGATCAGCTGGCATCATCGTCCCCAGTCATCGAGCCGGTTTCGGCCTGAGTCATGCCTCTCGCAGCTCCGGACCTCGACGCAGCCTTCGAGGCCTGTCGTCGGGAGACCGCCGAGTGGGCCAAAACGTTCTATTTCGGAACGCTCTTGCTCCCCTATGAGAAGCGTCGGGCAATCTGGGCGATCTACGTCTGGTGCAGGCGCACCGATGAGCTCATGGATAGTCCTGAGGCTCAGGCTCGTCCTGTGGAGGAGCTGGCCGATCGTCTGAATCGCTGGGAGTTGAAAACCCGCGACCTGTTCAAGGGACATGTCCACGATGAGCTCGATGCGGTGATGGTCGACACGCTCGAGCGGTTTCCTCAGAGCATCCAGCCCTATCTCGACATGATCGAGGGACAGCGCATGGACCTCACCTGGACGCGCTACCCCCGTTTCGACGATCTCAGGTTGTACTGCTACAGGGTTGCAGGAACAGTTGGCCTGATGACTCAGGGGGTCATGGGTTTGGATCAGGCCTACAGCTCTGCGCCTTGGAGTGATCGTCCTGACACGTCAGATGCCGCAGTTGCCCTAGGAATCGCCAACCAGCTCACCAATATTCTTCGTGATGTAGGTGAAGATCGCGGTCGTGGTCGGATCTATCTGCCGTTGGAAGATCTCGAGCACTTCGGATATTCCGAGGATGACCTGATGGCAGGTCGCATCAATCAGGCCTGGAAGGATCTCATGGCGTTTCAACTGAGCCGAGCACGTGCGTGGTTTGATCGCTCTGAGGCTGGAGTGCGCTGGTTGTCCCGCGATGCACGATGGCCAGTCTGGACATCCCTGCGCCTCTACAGAGGGATTCTGGATGTGATCGAGCGCCACGATTACGACGTCTTCAACAAGCGCGCCTACGTGGGAAAGCTCAACAAGTTCCTTGACCTTCCTCGCTCCTTTGTCCTCGCTCAGTCTCGCTAACCGTCAAAGGCCCAAAAAAAACCGGTCATCTGTGATGACCGGTGATGCAGATCCAATCAGCAGATCCAATCAAACGACTGTTCAGACAGCCGTTTTCTGATTGCCAAGCAGATCCTTGAGCTTGGAGAGTTCACCTGCCCAGCGGGGATCTGGAGCCTCTTCAGCTTTGGCATCACTATGAACAACCTTGTTGACAGCTTTTCGAGCTGAGCCCGGTGCATGGCCACTGGCCTGTCCACGTCGCCCACCGCCGCCGGCATTGCTGTCGCGCCGCTCCGAACGTTCGACACGGAGTGCATTCCCTCCGAGTTCCTTGCCGTTGAACTGCTCAATCACAGCATCAGCGACTTTTTCGTCGTCGACGTTTGCGAAGCCGAAGCCCCGGCAGGCACCGGTTTCACGGTCGAGAACGGCCTTGAAGCGAATTCCCTCCCCAACGCTGGTGAGCTGAGCTTCAAGCTCCTTGCTCTCAAAATTCTGCGGCAAATTGCCGATGTAAAGACGCACGCTCATGAAACGGGGAAGGGAAACGGAAGACTGCGTGTCAGGCCGATCGTTGTCGTCACTGCAAGGGCAGTTAATCACAGGACCCATCCGGGTCTGTCTGAACCTCTTGGTGGAACAACCAGGATCGGGCTGCGTTCAGCGCCTGCTCGCGAGTTGAGACGCGACCATACGCACGTTCAAGGCTCAAGTGTTGAATCAGATCGCCCAAAGAGGGCCCAGGCGAAATCTGGAGGGCTTCCTGCAGGTCTGTGCCATTGAGTGGTGGCCTTGGATGGAAGAGGGGGTCCTGGGGGTCTCTCCAGCGCTCCAGCCATGACTGCTGGAGTGCTGCGGGCCAAGTGAGGATGAGCGCAGCCAAATCCTGTTCCAGATCCATGTGGAGCCGCAAGCGTTCTGGCTCCGATAAGGCCTCGGGACAAGGACATCCCCCGCTGGATGTTGAACGCTTGCTCCAGTAACGCAGTCGTTCACAGCGCTGCAGCTGTCGGCGACTGAAGCGAAGGTTTTGCAGTCCGGTATCCGGCAGCAGCTGGGTGAGCCTTGCGAGCGGCAGGGCTTGCCGGCGTTCGCTGTCTGTGAGCAGTTCGCTTGTCTTTGCCGCTCCGAGCGGTTGTTGATCTCCAGAGGCTGAGCTCTGTCTCGTCCAGGGCTTCAACAGCTCCAGTTCCAGAAGGGTCGCCATGGCGCGGTCGGCAGCAGGTGCTGCGACAAGCCGCAGCAGTTCAGCCTGGATCCGTTCCGGTGCGGCGCGCGGAAGCAGTGAACGGTTGCGGTGCAGCATCTTCAGCGTCTGAGCGTCCAGGCGCATCTCCAGTTCCGCGATCAGGCGCAGGCCTCGCAACAAGCGCAGGGGATCCGCTTGAAGATTGGCTTCTTTGATCGCGACCACTCTGGCCTCCTGAAGATCCTCAAGACCTCCTGTCGGATCGAGCAGCCTTGGGGTGCCGTCAAAGCTCAGGGCAATGGCATTCAGCCGGTAATCGCGACGGTTCAGATCGTCTTCCAGCGTCTCCCCTTCTTGTCGGGCTAGATCGATCGTCCATCCCCCCAGGACAAGGCGGGCCATGTCCCGTTGCTCGTCGAGGACAACGCATGCGCCGCCAAGCTTCTGCGCCAGCTGCCGTGTGCTCTTGATGGCGTTGTCTGGCACCACCAGGTCCAGGTCCGGAGCATCAGAAAGCCTGTCCAGGAGTGCATCACGAACGGCCCCTCCCACCAGCACTGATCCCATTGGGAGCTCTGTTGGCCGCACCGGCCAGCTGTCCGGTTTCAAACGCCGCCAGATGATTTCAGCCAGCCAGCCCCGATCTCCCGTCAGAATGGACAAAGAACTGGAGCGGGGGGGCATGTGCATCTGTGTGGACTGCCGCTGGGTGGAACGCTGTCAGGCCTATCACGCTGTGGAGCGACAGCATGGTGCCCCCCATCTCGCTGAGACACCTGATCTGAAGCCTGCGGATCCTCGAATCCACATCAGCGTGATGGACTTGCCGGCAGGGCAGGTCGGTGTCGAATGGGATGTGCGTGGCTGTGGGTCGTTTCAACTTGATCGAGGCCGTTGGAGTCGACTCAGGCCCGGTGAGGAGGTGCCTACATGAGCGACTGGCTGCTCGCTCTGCACAGCTCCACAGAAACTCTTGGGATCGCACTGGTGGGTGCAGAGGCCCCCATGGGAGAAGCCCGCGTGATGTGTCGTTCGCTTGGACGCGCTCTCACCAACGAGCTGGTGATCTCCCTGCAGCAGCTTTTGCCCGCTGATCAGTGGGCCGATATCAGAAGGCTTGCCGTGGCCACAGGACCGGGCGGATTCACGGGCACCCGTCTCACGGTTGTCCTGGCCAGGACGCTGGCTCAGCAGTTGGGGACCCCACTGCACGGTGTGAGCAGTTTCGCCTTAATGGCCCCAAGGCTTCATCAACAGCTGCCGGAACTGCAGCGAGACCAGCCGTTTTCGATTGTGCAGACCCTTCCCCGAAGGGGGCAGGTCGCTGGCCGCTACAGGATTGTGAAGGCCAAGGTGGAGGAACTGGAATCCCCTCGCTTGCTCAGCGAGCGCGATCAGCCTGCTCCAGCTGTTGCAATGGCTGTTGATGTTCCTGCGGATGTGCGGCAGTTACTGCGCTACTGCCGTGAGTGCCATGACCGAGACCTTCCAGGTCCATGGGACCCGGTTCTCCCGATTTATCCCACCTCACCCGTGGGCCCTGTCTGATGGGGTTTGGTGGTCGCTCGCTGCTGCTCTGTGCAGCTGTTCTGGCCGGAGCTGCTGTAGGTGGTCCCCTGCGCCCCTTCGCGGAAGCTGCTCTCACGAATCATCAGCCGCAGCGCATTCTGGTTCTCGGTGGCGATGCTGATCGTGAGCGGATGGGTCTGCATCTGGCGCGCCGGATGAATCTGCCTCTGGTCGTAAGCGGGGGGACCAATCCTGAATACGCCCAGTATCTGGTGCGTGATGCCGGTCTCACGCAGGACCGGGTTCGATTGGATTACAGAGCTAAAGACACGCTCGGGAATTTCACGTCGCTGGTGGATGAATTGCAAAGGGATGGGGTGCATCATCTGCTTTTGGTCACCAGCGAAGACCACTTGCCACGGGCGATGGCTGTCGGCGGCATCGTTGCTGGAAGCCGTGGAATTCGGCTTACAGGTGTGGCTGTCAGCTGTCAGCCCCAATGCCGTGATGAAAGCCTGGGCAAGCGCATTGGAGATGGATTACGCGCGGCTGCCTGGGTGATCACCGGTCAGGATTTCAAGCCATGGGCTCGCAGACACTGGCCTCAGCTGTTCAGTTCTCAATGATCGAGAGCTTAATGATCGAGCGGAACGTGATCGAGCAGGGCGTTGATCCGTCGTTGTAGCTCGCGTGTCGTCGCTTCCAGCTCCGGTTTGCGCCTGCTGCTGGGGGCCGGGATTGGCTCGCCAATTCGCATTTCGAGCTTCACTAAGCGCGGCAGATTGCGCCCTGTGCCAAGGGCTCTGTGGCTGTTGAGGATGGCGACTGGAAGAAGCGGAGACCCTGACCTCGCCGCCAGCAGAGCTGCGCCCGGCATGGGCTGGTTCACGCGGCCATCCGACTGTCGGGTTCCATCGAGAAAGACGCCGATTGCCCAGCCTTCGTTGAGTCTGGCGGTGGCGATGCGGATGGCTTCTCGATCGCTCGCTCCACGCTTCACCGGATAGGCCCCACAGGCTCGGATGACATGGCCCAGCACAGGGATGCGGAAGAGCTCGGCTTTGGCCATGAACGACACCGGTCGTCCCAGAGCATGGCCAAGTAAGGGTGGATCGAGATGCGATCCATGGTTCGCCACAACGACCAGGGGGCCGTCCATCGGCACGTTGTCGTTGCCGCGGGTGCGTCCGCGGAACAGCATCCTGAACACCGGAAACACCAGCAGCCCACTGACCAGCCTGTAGGTGAGGCTTGGACGCGGCGCCTTCAGTGGCTGAAGGTCGCTGGTGTTGGTTGCAAGGTTGCTGCTCACATTCACAGCCCCAGGTCGCCAACGCTTGCCAGCTGCGACGTGGTGACCCCTTTCATGGCACGTTTGGCCAGACCGCTGAGCACGTTGCCAGGACCGATTTCAACAACGGTGTCCACACCCGATGAGGTCATTGCCGCCATCGTTTCTCGCCAGCGCACGCCAGTGGTCATTTGGCGACGTAGTCGTTGCTTGAGTTCACCGGCATCGCGGCTGGGGGTGGGGTCGGTGTTGCTGAACACCGGGAAGCGCGCGTCTGCGAAGGCCACACTGTCGAGATGGGAAGCGAAGGACTCTGCCGCTTTCGCCATAGAGGGTGAATGAAAGGCTCCTGAGACGGCGAGGGGAATGGCTCGTTTGCAGGTGAGTGCTTCACTCAGCGCGTTCACCGCCTCTGGGCTGCCTGACAGCACGACCTGGGCATCACTGTTGTCATTGGCAATCACCACACCTTCAGTCGCATCCACAAGAGTGTCCAGCTGGCTGCGTTCAAAACCGATCACTGCCGTCATCGCGCCTCCTCCTGCGCTCGCCATCAGTTCCGATCGGCGCTGCATCAGCTCCAGGCCCGTTGCGGCATCGAACACACCAGCCGCGTAAAGCGCCACCAGCTCGCCAAGGCTGTGCCCTGCCACCAGGTCGGGTTGCCTGCCCTGGCGCAGCAACTCATCCACAATCAGCGATTCCACCGCAAACAAAGCCGGCTGGGTGTTTCGGGTGTCGTTCAAATCGGAGGGGCTGCTGGCATCTGAGCCTTCACCACGGCAGATCTTGAGAAGGTCTCTGCCAAGCAGCTTCGATGCCAGAGCGAAGCGTTCCTCCGCCCCAGGCAGGCTGAGGACGGGGTCGGCCATGCCGTGTTTCTGAGACCCCTGACCGGGAAACACCCAGGCGATCGACATTCACAGTGGCGCAACGGTGTTGGGAGCCTAGGAGGGACCCTGCCAGCGGAATAGGGCTGCTCCCCAACTCAGACCAGCTCCAAAACCGCTGCTTGCCAGCAGGTGGCCAGGCTGGATTTGGCCATCCCGCACGGCTTCGTCAAGAACCAGAGGGATGGTTGCCGCTGAGGTGTTGCCGTAGTGCGCCAGGTTGCTCAGCACTTTGGCCTTGGGAATCGCAAAGCGATCGGCGACGGCATCGAGGATGCGCTGATTGGCCTGATGCAGGAGTAGCCAGTCGATCGTCTCAGGGGTAACCGCACAGCGTTCAAGCAGGCATTGCAAAACCGCCGGCACTTCGCGCACGGCGAATTTGTAAACCTCCTGACCATTCATCTCAATCGGTCGATAGCCACCCCGACGATGTCGAGCATCGTCTGCCAAGGGTGCATCGCTGTCGAGAGCCGGCAGGTTGAGCACCCCACCGCGGGCCCCATCACTGCGCAGCACAAACCCAAGGAGTCCGTCGTCATCGGTGGCTTCAAGGGCGACAGCGCCGGCACCATCGCCGAACAGCACACAGCTGCGGCGGTCATCCCAGTCCACGAAACGGCTCAACTGGTCAGCGCCGATCACAAGAGCCCGTCGCATGGCGCCTGTGCGCAGATACTGAGCGGCCGTCACCAGCGAAAACAGAAAGCCGCTGCAGGCAGATGTGAGATCAAAAGCCACGGCATTCGAAGCGCCCAGTGCGGCCTGCACTGCCGGGGCTGAGCCAAACAGATCGTCTGGTGTTGAGGTCGCCAGCAACACCAAGTCGAGGCTGTCAGCGGACCAACCGGCCATCTCCAGAGCCGATCGTCCGGCCTCAGCTGCAAGGTCGCTGAGACGCTGATCGGGGCTGCTCACCCTTCGCGTGGAGATGCCTGTACGGCTGCGGATCCATTCATCGCTGGTTTCCACACGCTGACCCAGCTGATTGTTGGTGATCACCTGGGCTGCCTGGGCGCTGCCGCTGCCGATCAGAGCGACGCCTCGAGAGTGCGGTGATGCTCCAGCCAAAAGAGGGTCCAAGCAGTGGCGTCAGTCAATCACAGTCCGCCAGAACGCCTGTCAGGCAAGGGGGTTGATCATGCTCGCGAGGTGGCTTTGGCTCCCAGCTGAGCGAGATGATCCATCACGCCATGACTGGCGGCGGAATGGGCCAGCCGCAAGGCGCTGACCACGGACAAGGCTTTGCTGCTGCCGTGGCCGATCACGCAGATGCCGTTCACGCCCAGCAGCAGTGCTCCGCCATGTTCGGCATGGTCCAATCGCTTTTTGATGCGCTTGAGGTTGCTGCGCAGGAAGGCGGAACCCACCTTGCCTCGACGTCCACGTGGCAGTTCGGCTCTGAGGACGCCAAGCAGCACGCTGCCAACCGATTCCAGGAACTTCAGCAGAACATTGCCAGTAAATCCGTCACAGACGACCACATCGAACTCACCCGACAGCACATCCCGCCCCTCACAGTTGCCAGCGAAGTGCAGACGTGATTCCTCGATGAGCAGCTCATGGGTGCGGACGGAAAGTTCGTTGCCCTTGCATTCCTCCTCGCCGATGTTGAGCAGTCCGATCCTGGGTTGGTTCACCTGCAGCACATCTCTGCAGTAGATGTCTCCCAGCAAGGCGAACTGGTGCAGGTAGGAGGGTTTGCAATCCATGTTGGCTCCCACATCGAGAACCAGCACTGGCTGGCCGGGATCTTTTGTGGGAAACAGGGCGCCGATGGCGGGTCGGTCGATGCCGGCCAGTCGTCCCAGCCGGAAGATGGCTGAAGCCATCACCGCCCCGGAATTGCCTGCGGAGTAAACGGCTTGGGCCTCGCCTCGCTTCACGAGATCCATGGCCACGTTGATGCTGGCGTCGCGTTTGCGTCGCACCACCGTGGCCTCCTCATGCATTTCCACGGAGGGGCCGCTGCTGATCAGTTCCAGCAGACCTGTACCAAGCGCCGCATTCAACGCCTCATCCAGTCCTGCAGCGGCGGCAGCTTCCAGCACCCGGTCCGTTTCACCAACGAAGCGGATTTTCACGGCCAGCCGTTCGATGGCCTGGAGGCATCCCTCCAAAATCGGCACAGGAGCGTTGTCACCCCCCATTCCGTCCACGGCCACCCATACACGGTCGCGGTCGTCGATCTCGAGTTCTTCGCCTGGGACCCCGCCCTGAAGGCGTCGGAGGGGATCCATCACGGGTTGCAGCACTGAGCCGGCCATGCTGCCGGCGCTGTTCACCACAGTTCCCGCCATGGAGGTAACGGAGCCTGCCACATTCCCGGCGGCATTGGCTGACGTGGTTGCAGTGTCCACAAGGGTGGTCACTGCAGCATTGCGCCGATACCAAATCACAAGGCGTCGAACAGCCTTAGATCGGCGGGCTTTGATCCTCGGCGCAGCGTCCGGGGTGAGGTCAGGATCCTTCGGAGGCAACAGAATCGACGATGCGCTGGAACAGGTAGCCGGTGCCGCGAGCCGTGAGGATCAGCTCGGGGTTGGCAGGATCGTCTTCCAATTTGGAACGAAGACGTGAGATATGAACATCCACGACCCGGGTGTCGACGTGGCGTTCAGGGGTGTAACCCCAGACCTCCTTAAGGATCTCACCGCGGCTGAACGGTTCGCCTGATCGGCTTACGAGCAGTTCAAGCAGGCTGAATTCCATCCCGGTGAGACGGATGCGCTCATCGTTGCGGAACACCTGCCGCTTGTTGGTGTCGATCTTCAGGTCTGAGACCTGGATCAGTCCGGAGTTGGGGATGCCGGCAGCGTGCTCTTTTTCCACGCGGCGCAAAACGCAGCGGATCCGAGCCTCAAGCTCTTTCGGACTGAAAGGTTTGATCACATAGTCGTCCGCTCCTAGCTCCAGGCCCGTGATCCGGTCAGCGACATCGCCGAGAGCTGTGAGCATCACGATTGGAACATCCGACTCCTTGCGCAGTTCCTGGCAGACTCCGTAGCCGTCCAGCTTCGGCATCATCACGTCGAGTACGACCAGATCCGGGTTGCATTCCTGGAAGCTTTCCAGGGCCTCGGTCCCGTCGCAGGCCGTGACAACGTTGTACCCGATCATCGAGAGCCGGGTTTCGAGGATCCTGCGGATGCTGGCCTCGTCATCCACTACGAGGATGGTTTCCTTGGAGGTGGAGGGTGCTGAGGCCGTCATATCGCCGGCAAAAAGCGAGGATAGTGCTCACAAATAGGTGATCAGCGGGTTCAGTCGTTCACGTAGCGCCAACTTTCTTCATCATTCGACGTGCCCCGATCGACCAATCTCTACGTCTGTCAGAGCTGTGGTGCCCAGACACGGCAGTTCTTTGGCCGCTGCAGCAGCTGCGGTAGCTGGAATTCTCTGGTGGAGCAATCGGCACCCAAGGACGACGGCCGACGCCGTCGCTCCGGGGGCGATCCCGCAGCCGCACCGAAGGCGCGTCGTTCCACGTCGATGGCATCACTCGGTGATCAGCCCCTTCAGCGCATCGGCAGTGGTTATGAAGAACTCAACCGGGTTCTCGGTGGCGGACTGGTTCCTGGATCACTGGTGCTGGTGGGAGGGGACCCTGGGATCGGCAAGAGCACACTGCTGCTGCAAAGCGCATCGGCCATTGCACGGGATCGTGTGGTGCTCTATGTCAGTGCCGAGGAATCTGCGCAGCAGGTGAAGCTGCGTTGGCAGCGGCTCACTGCTGACAGCAGTGATCTGCAGCTACTGGCGGAGACGGATCTAGAGCTGGTGTTGCAGGAACTCGAGGCTTTGAGGCCAGATGTGGCAGTCATCGACAGCATCCAGGCTTTGCACGATGCCGAACTCTCCAGTGCGCCTGGGTCCGTCGCTCAGGTAAGGGAATGTGCCGCTGCCCTGCAGAGACTGGCGAAGCGTCAGAACACAGCGCTCTTGCTGGTGGGCCATGTCACGAAGGAAGGCGCGCTGGCCGGGCCAAAGGTGCTGGAACACCTGGTGGATGCGGTGCTCACCTTCGAGGGAGATCGCTTCGCCAGCCATCGCCTGCTTCGGGCTGTCAAGAACCGGTTCGGGGCCACCCACGAACTGGGGGTCTTTGAGATGCGTGGTCAGGGCCTGGAGGAGGTCAGCAATCCCAGTGAGCTGTTTCTCAGTGGAGAGCGGGCCAATGGTGTGGCAACGATCGTTGCTTGTGAAGGCACCCGGCCGCTGGTGGTCGATCTGCAAGCGCTGGTGAGTGCCACCAGCTATGCCAGTCCCCGAAGAACTGCCACTGGGATCGCCGTCAACCGTCTGCATCAGATCCTGGCCGTGCTCGAAAAACACATGGGCCTGCCACTCTCAAGGTTCGATTGCTATTTGGCCGTGGCTGGTGGCCTGGATGTGGAGGAGCCCGCGGCAGATCTGGGAGTGGCGGCGGCGGTGGTGGCCAGTTTCAGGGATCTGACTCTGCCGGCCGGCACCGTTCTGCTCGGGGAACTTGGGCTGGGAGGTCAGTTGCGACCCGTGGGCCAGCTGGAGTTGCGTCTGCAGGAGGCGATTCGTCTTGGTTTTAGACGTGCTGTCGTGCCACGTGGCAGTGGCCTGGGTCCGGTCGCGTCCGGTCTGGATCTGGACCTGCTGGAGGCGGGGTCCATTACTGAAGCCCTCGTGTTGGGCCTCGGTGTGAACCCTGAGGAGGAGACCTGAACTTCTGCGACGTCTCAGAAGTAGACATCCACGTTGCTGCGGCCGCTGGATTTGAGCCAGTTCTCGATGTCCAGATACCCCCCTGGATTCAGTCGTACCGCCTGAGTCCAGGCTTCAGCGGCTTTGTCAAGCCACACGTCGGCTTCATCGCGGCGACCTTCTTCTTCGGCAATCCGACCGCGTTTTTCGTAGATCAGCCCCATGTTCTTGAGACATGAAGGCTGTTTGGGGTTTTCATCAAGAGCCTGTTGATAGGTCTCGATTGCCCTGTCTTCTTCGCCGTTGCTCATATAGATGATCGCCATATTCTTGAGCGTTTCTCCACGATCGATCGGGTTCTCCTCGAGCTTGAGACTCTCCTCATAGTTCTCGAGGGCTTCGGCGTAATCACCGTCGTTCTGCGCAGACAGTCCGTCTCGGTAATAGACATAGGCCTCTTTGGCCCGGGCATTGATCGGCAGCAGCTTCACAATCAGGTCGGCCATGACCGTGAAGCTCTTGTCGATGAAGTTGTCGTTGCGGTTGCTGCGTGGCACGGAAAGCCGGACGGATGAAACCATCCTGAACCCAACAGGTGCTGCCTAGCGTGGAGTGGTGTGAACCGTTGAAGTGTCAGCAGCGTCTTCCCATCCACCTGCCCCGACCGCGCACTCCCATGCGGTTCTCCTAGATGTCGAGGGAATGAAATGTGGGGCGTGTGTTCGTGCGGTGGAGCGCACGCTGCTCGCTCAGCCAGGTGTGCAGGAGGCCAGTGTCAACCTTGTGACCCGCAGCGCCTGGCTTCGACTCGATGGCGAGGCGACATCGTCGTCGCAACCGTTGCTTGATGACGTGCTGGCTGCTCTGCAGGGTCGTGGTTTTCCAGCACAGCCCCGTCAGAGCGGTTTGTTTGCCAAGGGAACTGAGCCTGATCGGACCAGGGGATGGTGGCAGCAGTGGCGACAGCTGATGGTCGCTCTTGTGCTGCTGCTGCTGTCGGTGCTTGGTCACCTTGCCGAAGCTGGAACGCTTTCATTGCCAGTGATCGGCACGCTCGGCTTCCATGCTGCCCTGGCCACGGTGGCTCTGCTCGGGCCTGGTCGCCCGATCCTGATCAGTGGCTGGTCTGCGGTTCGCAGCGGTGTGCCCAGCATGGACACCCTTGTCAGTCTGGGGGTCGGCAGTGCCTACCTGGCGAGTCTGGTGGCGCTGATCTGGCCTTCGGTGGGGTGGCCTTGTTTTTTCAATGAGCCCGTAATGCTTCTCGGGTTCGTGCTGCTGGGGCGTTTTCTTGAGGAGCGAGCCCGCCGGCGGACGGGCAGAGCCCTGCAGGAGCTCGCTGCACTCCAGCCCGATAGCGCTCGCCTGTTGATGGCAGACAACACGGTTCGCGAGGTTCCCGTTGCTGTGCTCCGGCCAGGCGAATGCATCCAGCTGCTCGCTGGAGACAGGATTCCTGTGGATGGTGTGGTGCGGAACGGTTGTTCTGCGGTGGATTTGTCGAGCCTCACCGGTGAACCGCTGCCGCTCGAGGCCAAGCCAGGGACGGAGCTCAGTTCCGGTTGCCTCAATCTCGAGGCCACTCTGGAGATGGAGGTTCAGCGCGTTGGCAGCGACACGGCCCTAGCCCGGATCATTGCCCTGGTTGAGGAGGCTCAGGCCAGGCGAGCTCCTATTCAGGGGCTGGCCGACAGGGTTGCGGGCCGTTTTTGCTACGGCGTCGTCAGCCTGGCGCTCATCACCTTCCTGTTTTGGTGGCAGTTGGGTAGTCGTTTCTGGCCGCAGGTCCTGGAGGTTCCTGTGGTGCTCATGGACCATGGCCATGATGCTGCGCTTCATGGCTCCCTTGGCGTTGGGGCTCAAACACCGTTCGGTCTGGGACTTCAGCTGGCGATTGCCGTGCTTGTGGTGGCCTGCCCCTGTGCTCTTGGCCTGGCAACGCCCACGGTGATCACGGTCTCTTCAGGACTTGCCGCACGCCAGGGCTGGCTGTTCAGAGGCGGCGATGTGATCGAGCAGTCCGCGTCCATTGAGCGGATGGTCTTTGACAAGACCGGAACTCTCACTCTGGGTCGCCCGCTTGTGGATGCGGTGATGGCCAGTGACGATCCCTCCCGCACCATCCAATTGGCAGCGAGTCTTGAACAAACGAGCCGTCATCCTCTGGCCCATGCCCTGCTTCAGGAGGCCCAGCGTCTCAATCTCACCCTTTTGCCGGTCACAGCCAGTCGGACCCTGCCAGGTTTCGGCATGGAGGGCACACTCGAGTCGCTGAAGGGACAACTGCGTGTGGGCTCTCCCGAATGGCTGCAGCAGGAAGGTGTGGTGTGGTCTGAAACGCAACGACAGGCGGTTGACCAAGCTCTCAAGCGTGGACAGACGCTCGTGGCAGTTGGTCTCGATGCTGAGCCGCTGGGAGTGGTGGCGATTGATGACCGCCTCAGGCCCGACGCCCCTGTCGCACTACAGCGCCTCAGGGATCAGGGGTTGGCCGTTGGGATGCTCAGTGGTGATCGCCGTCAGGCCGTCGAAAAGATCGGCCAGATGCTTGGCTTTGCCGCTGACGAACTGGCATGGCAACTCCTCCCTAATCAGAAGCTGGAGCGCCTCGAACACTGGCGCTCCAACGAGACTGTGGGAATGGTCGGGGACGGCATCAATGATGCTCCCGCCTTGGCTGCGGCGGATCTGGGAATCGCCGTTGGAACCGGTACGCAGATTGCTCAGGACACTGCAGATCTGGTGCTGCTTGGTGATCGGCTCGAGGCTTTGCCCGAAGCCCTGACTCTGGCCAGACGCACGATGGCCAAGATTCGGCAGAACCTGTTCTGGGCGTTCGGCTACAACATGATCGCTTTGCCAGTCGCTGCAGGCGTTCTGTTGCCAGGCTTCAATCTGCTCTTGTCTCCGCCGCTTGCAGCATTGCTCATGGCCCTCAGCTCCGTGTCGGTTGTTCTCAATGCCCTCAGCCTGCGTGTCCGCTGATCATGGCTGGACGTTTTCTAGTGCTTGAGGGCATCGATGGCTGTGGCAAAACCACACAGCTTCGTCAGCTCGCCGACTGGCTTCCAGACAGTGGTCTGATGCCCTCCGGAGCGACGCTCCATCTCACCCGTGAACCTGGAGGCACCCCCCTGGGTCGTGCTTTGCGCGAGCTGCTGCTCAACCCCCCTGACGAGTCTGCTCCGAGTCCCACGGCTGAATTGCTGCTTTATGCCGCAGATCGCGCTCAGCATGTGGAACGTTTGATTCGTCCTGCCCTGAATCGGGGGGACTGGGTTCTGAGCGATCGTTTCAGCGGCTCCACCATCGCCTACCAGGGTGATGGTCGAGGACTGGATCGGCAGACCATCCTGGATCTTGAGCGGATCGCCACGGCTGGTGTCACTCCGGATCTCACCTTCTGGCTTGATCTGCCACTGCAGGAGAGCCTCAAGCGTCGCGGTGCCCGCATCGATGATCGGATCGAAGCGGAAGGAGAGGCTTTCCTGGCCAGGGTGGCCGAGGGATTCCAGCGGCTGTCAGCTGAGCGAAAATGGACTGCTGTGGTGGCGGATCAGAGCGCTGATCAGGTGCAGCAGGTCATGCGCACCCGGCTGAGTGACTGGCTTGGAAAGACAATGCTGTGACTGGGATGTTGTTCGGCGAGTTGCAGGGGCAGCCGCTGGCGCAACGGTTACTCGTTGCGGCTCTGGAGAACCGCCGACTGGCTCCCGCCTATTTGTTCAGTGGCCCTGATGGGGTGGGACGACGTCTTGCAGCGCTCCGTTTCCTGGAAGGTCTGTTGGGCGGAGGTCACTCCACTCCACGCGAACGCCGCCGTCTTGAAGAACGCAACCATCCCGACTTGCTTTGGGTGGAGCCCACTTACAACCATCAGGGTCGGCTGATCCCCCGATCGGAAGCCGAGTCGATTGGCGTGAGCAAGCGGACGCCACCGCAGGTGCGATTGGAGCAGATCCGTGATCTAAGCAGATTTTTGGCCCGTCAGCCTTTGCAGTCGCCGAGAGGTTTGGTGATTCTTGAACAACCTGAGGCTATGGCGGAGGGAGCCGCTAACGCACTGCTGAAGACCCTTGAAGAGCCAGGGCATGGGCTATTGATCCTGTTATCCGCTGCACCGGAACGACTCCTGACCACGATTCGATCGCGATGTCAGCAGATCCGTTTCACACGCCTCAGTGAGGAGTGCATGCGCTCAGTGCTGGCGCAATTGCCTGATGGGCAAGGTGAGCAAGCACTCGCCCTGGCGGCCAGTCATCCAGAGCTCCTGGCCCTGGCTGGTGGATCGCCTGGGGCTTTGCTGGACCATGTGCGGATGTGGAACAGCATTCCTGGAGAGCTGAGACAAAGACTCCAAACCCTTCCCACAACGCCTTTGCAAGCTCTGGGATTGGCCCGAGATGTGTCAGAGCAGCTGGAAGGGGATCAGCAGCTCTGGATGATCAACTGGTGGCAATATCAACTCTGGAATGCATCCAGTCAGCCTCAGGGTTTGAAGAGGCTGGACCGTTTGCGCCAGCATCTTTTGTCCTTTGTTCAACCCAGGCTGGCCTGGGAGGTCGCGCTACTCAATTTGATTGAAACTTGATCAATGTCTGGTCAAGCGCTTGCACGACTTTCCTGATCTTTCTGTTCACGGTCCTGGCGCGCCTGAGCCAAAACGTCTTGAAGACCTTCGAGCTGAGCTCCAGTGGGAAGCTCTAAGCAGTAGCCAGCTCCGTAAACCGTTTTGATGAAGCGCGGTTTGCGCGGATCAGGCTCCAGTTTGGTGCGCAGGTGGCGCACATGCACTCGGATCGTTTCGATGTCGTCATCGGGCTCGTATCCCCAGACTTCCTTGAGAATCAGGGAGGGAGCGACGGTCTGACCATGACGCTGCAATAGGCAGTGCAGCAGTTCGAATTCGAGGTGAGTCAGACGTACAGGTCGGTCAAACCAGATCGCTTCAAACCGCTCCGGCACCAAGGTCAATGGACCGTAACTGAGGATTTCGTGATGATTGCTGCTTGTTCCCACCGGCGCTCGATCGCTGCGGCGTAACAATGCCTTGACCCTGACTTGCAGCTCCTCCAGGTCGAAGGGCTTGGTCAAGTAGTCATCGGCTCCGGAATTGAAACCACTCACTTTGTCTTTGGTTCCCCCGAGGGCCGTGAGCATCAGGATCGGGATGGCTGCTGTGCGCTCATCGCGCCGAAGACGTTGACAGAGGGTGAGTCCATCAACTTTGGGCAGCATCAGGTCCAGCAAAATCAAATCCGGGCTGTACTGCAGCGCCAGTGCCTGGCCTTTGATTCCATCGTCGGCGCTTTGCACGTCGAAGCCACTGTGCTCAAGATGACCACTCACCAGTTCACGCATGTCCCGGTCGTCTTCGATTAGCAGGATGCAGGGCTTCATCGACAGAGCAGCGTAGGAAAAGGTGGACGAGGGTTTGCCGCGTCATTGGTTGACAGATTCTCTCAAGGTTCTTTGTGGCTTGCATCGATGTCCTTGAAGGGAGTGAACAGGATCTCTTGGTTCATAACTGTTGCTGCCACTGAGGTTTTGGCTTACTTCGACTCGGCTTGGCGGTGCGGCCTCTATAGAAAGTCTTCGGTTTCGTAGCCCAACTGTTAAGGAATTTACGTTTTTCAAGGCTTTTTCCAGGGCGGCTCTTCAGCTGCAGCGACGTTCAGCTGTTCAACTTGTCGATAGTCCCCAAGATTTTGTGCAAAAAAAATCACCACAACTCGCTGAGTCATGGTGAAGAAGTTGATCAAAACTCCCCGGGCGGGATTCGAACCTGCGACCAATCGATTAACAGTCGACCGCTCTACCGCTGAGCTACCGAGGATTGTGACGAAGAGAACCTACCCCTCAGCCATGCCGTCCCGCAAGGGGTTCAAGTCGTCTTCGCAGCGCTGGACCGTTCTGCCATCCCCCGACTCGTCCTCGCTCCATCCGGGCAGCTCCATCAGCATGATCCAGCTCTCCCAGTCGGTGGGTGATCCAGAGAGCTGTTAACGGGGAGCTGGAACGGTGGCAGAGCTGTTGGACCGTGCTCAGGATGGCTGATTGACTGGTGGGATCCAGCAGAGCTGTGGGCTCGTCGAGAAGCAACAGCGTTGCTTCGCTGGCTAGCGCACCGGCGATGGCCAGGCGTTGCTTCTGGCCCCCGCTCAAGGTGTGAATAGGACGGCCAGCCATCCCTGCAAGTCCGACCTGCTCCATCAGGCGATGGATCCTGTGACGCTGTTCATGGCGGCTCAAGCCGAAAGGCAGATTGAGCAGAAGCTCGCTGCCGCAGCTAGGTAGCAAGAGCTGATGGTCCGGATTCTGGAAGACCAAGGCTGGCCTTAGGTCATGACAAACAAGGCCCGACTGAGGACTGATCAGGCCGCTGATGATTCTGAACAGGGTGCTTTTGCCGCTGCCATTACTGCCAACGAGCATCCATAGCCCGGGGCCGGGGACCTCGAAGCTGCAGCGATCAAGAGCTTTTGTGCCGCAGGACCAGCTGTAGCTAACTCTTTCGAACCTCAGCCCTGCCTGCGCGGTCTGTTGATCCGAGCTCATGCAGGTTCAGCCATCCAGGGAAAAGCCAGGACGTTTGCTGCCACCTGCTGCCGCTGTTTTTTCGTAGATCTGTACTGCCAGCAAATCGCTGGTAAGCACACTGAGCCGCTTCCCTTCAACCTTTTCGCAGGTGAGTTCGAGCAATCGTGGCTGGCCTTGCTCGAGGGCCGTTCGCACCTGTTGATATAGCCCCTCTGCAGCGTCATGTTCCTTGCGCTGCACGGAAACGGGCATGGGGCTCATGCGCAGAGCCAGCTCAATCACGTACACGGTCGGATTCCTTCACTTCGCCCATCTTCGCGAATGGAAGGTAGAGGTGTAGGGGTGAGCATTTCTACTTATGTCGTGATTGTTTTTTGAATCAGCGCACACAGAATCGCTTGCTCCCACTAGTCTCGGAACGTAACGCTTCATTAAGCTCCGCTCATGACGATCGCTGTAGGACGCGCGCCACAGCGGGGATGGTTCGACGTCCTCGATGACTGGCTCAAGCGCGACCGCTTCGTTTTTGTCGGCTGGTCCGGCATTCTTCTCTTTCCAACGGCCTATTTGGCCATCGGTGGCTGGCTCACAGGCACCACCTTTGTCACCTCCTGGTACACCCACGGCATTGCCTCGTCGTACCTGGAAGGTTGCAACTTCCTGACTGCTGCTGTGTCCACCCCCGCTGATGCGATGGGTCACAGCCTCCTGTTGCTCTGGGGCCCTGAAGCCCAGGGTGACTTTGTTCGCTGGTGTCAGCTCGGCGGCCTCTGGGCCTTCGTTGCACTGCACGGTGCTTTCGCACTGATCGGCTTCATGCTGCGTCAGTTCGAGATTGCCCGTCTGGTCGGCATCCGTCCTTACAACGCCATCGCCTTCTCCGGTCCGATTGCGGTGTTCGTC
>QCTE01000025.1 GCA_003211275.1 Synechococcus sp. AG-673-A03
ATTGCTCAGATCTGCCCAATTGGGACCAACCATCCGGTGCGAGCCGAACAGCAGACCTAGCTTTCTCAATGAGAGCTACTTGAGGAGGATGCCTTGCCCACTCGCTCCACGCTTTACCGCCTGGCCAGTGCGATTGAACTGATCACAGGCATCACTCTGCTGTTGCTGCCTTCTGTGGTGATGCCCCTGCTGTTCAACGCAGCATCCTCTGCCGCAGCCGAACGGCTCATGCAGCTCTATGGACTGGCGCTGCTCGGACTAGGCGTGGCCTGCTGGGAATCCCCCTGTCCATTACCAGCAAAACGGGGGCTGCTGGTTTACAACTGCAGCGCTGCAGTGCTGCTCATCACCCTGGGCTCTCAGCAGCTATCAGGCGGGGCTGCGGTCTGGGCCGGTGCCCTCATTCACGTGATTCTTGGCGGATTGATGATTCGCGACCAGTTCGCCCATGTCTCAAGCTGAATCGGCTGCACAACGGAAGCCCATATGGCAGGTTGCGGTATCGGTGGTCTGTCCCATCAATGCCGCCGGCCTGAAGCGGTGGCAATAGTTCTCGGCACAGAGAAATGATCCGCCCTTGATGATCCTGCGCTCCTGTTCACCCTTGGCAACGGGGAACACTGTGGAGGTCCACTCCCACACATTGCCGCACATGTCGACCAGTCCGTAGCCGTTGGGGGGGAATGACCCCACGGGAGACGTCCAGAACCATCCATCCGTTTGTTCGTTCGTCCAGGGGAACGGCCCCTGCCAAACATTGGCCAGCCACTGACCATCGGGCGTCATCTCTTCACCCCAGGCATAGTTCTGCTCCACCAGACCACCTCTGGCAGCCACCTCCCACTCTTCAGCGGTGGGCAGACGTTTACCCACCCACTGGGCATAGGCCAGCGCATCGTCGTAAGCGAGATGCACCACAGGGTGATCCATGAGGTCGGCGATCCCTGAATTAGGCCCCTGGGGATGACTCCAATCGGCTCCCTCAATCAAGGCCCACCAAGACATCGGTTGATTGCGATCGACCGTTGGCGGAGGCGGAATGAACACCGCCGACTCTGGATTCTGCTGATCCGGTGGAAGGTTGGGATACAACACAGGATCGGGTGGCTTTTCCGAAACGGTGACGTAGCCGGTCTCCGAAACGAAACGCGCAAACTCGGCATTGGTCACCGGAGCGGCATCGATCAAGAATGAGCAGATCTCGATTGAACGAACTGGGGCCTCCTCCGGATAAAAAGAATCAGATCCAATTGCATAGTGACCTGCAGGGATCGTGATCATCTGATCGCATCGGTCAGCCATGTCAATGAGTCAATCAATTAATCAGTGAATTCAGGGTATTGAGGCGAAGAAGAGAGAGCTACAAAGATCACAATTTGTGAGAAGACTTTGAGACCATTTAAAGAAAAAGCACCTCACTTCAGTCATGGTGACTCAAGCAAGATGCTTCGGTCTAGACCGATCAAATCTTCAGACTGATTCAGCCCCCTGTTGGGAACAGGAACTGAGCCTGAAGCCGGAATGTCCAGTCACCAGCGAGAGTTTCACCACCGATCTCAGGCTTGACAAGATTGTAATAAGCACTGAGTGAAGTATTGATGGGCTGAGTTCCAAGCTTGAACACACGACCGACACCAGCACCAATGGGGACCATCCAGCCTTTATTGTCTTCATTCATCCAATTGGCGGTGATAATTGGCGAACTTGTGAGATACCACCCCTTGGGAAGGTTGTAATTCAAAAACGGCTGGATCAACATCTTATTGACATCTTTTTTGCCCCCACCGGCGAATGACCACACATTATTAATCAAACCACCTGCTACAACTTTTCCTTTGCTGTAGACCAGGACCCCTGTAGGACCACCACTCCAGCGCCCCGAGGAAAGCCTGGAATCGGTTGCCGAGGGAATAATCAGGGTTGGACCTACCCCGACGGTGAAATTACCCTTCAGAGTCGGCACAAAAAAGACTGAAGGATTGATATCACCCAGGCCCTGGATATTGGTGCCACGAGCAAAAGGCTGAGATATAAACGGGACAATCGTTCGGGTCACCAGCGTCAGCCCTTCGCTCACCTTGAAGGGAACAACGGGCTGCACATTGACAACGTTCTGGGTCTGGTTGTGCTTGAAATTGGTTCTGTATGTGGGTTGATCTGGATCACCCGTGGGAATTTCTACATTCGGAGCCCATTGGGTGTTCGGAGTGCTGTTCCACTGAATGGGCAGGCTGATCAAACTGGCAATTGGGTTCTGCGCCGCCTTCGCCAACGAGGCATCCTCTGCAGAGGCTGATTCACCAGGAGTTACTGTGACCGGCTGATTGTCAGTGCCAGGCTCTTGTGAGCCAGAGGTTGCCTGTGCAAAATCACCCAAGACGAGCGGCGTAAAATCAAATTCAACGGTCTCGTCAACCAAAAACTCCGACGGCTCGCGCGCTTCAACAGCTGAGGGGACCAGAAGGGCCGCGAAGCTCAACAAGCCGATGAAGCGAAGACTTTGACGAAAAAGCGGGCCCATCAGCTCTAGTGAAAAACACGCGTTGTTTAATACCTCTGCGCAATTAGGCCAAGACTGCTTTCAAAAAATCTGCACGATTGGGATCAGATCAAGATGCAAGACGTCAATCGGGCTCCTACGGTTCGGCCAATCTCAATTTTCCTCGTGGCCCGCTACTTGCCCCTCGCGCTCCTCACACCACTGAGCGCCCTTTGCGTTGAGGCCGTGGCGCAACCTCAGAATGAGTCCATTGAGATTCAAGTCAATAACACTAGACCTGGAGTGTTGGTTAAACAAAACAAGCACTACAACCCTTTCAGTGAAAGCAACTCAGCACATCACTCTGACGAACAACTTCTGGAAGCTGAGATCAGCGAGGAAGGCGCTTCCGAAACTATTGAGGTCATGGAACCCTTGGTTCTGAGCCAATCCAACGACAGTGCTTCTGAAAGCGAAGACGATCAAGAAGAGGAGGATTCCTGGCGCGTTTATCTCGACCTCTACGCATTCCTACCGCCCATTACCAAAAGCACATCAACGATTGAGGGCAATACAACAAAAGTAGACCTTCCTTTGTCAGACGTGATCAAGTCAATCGATGAGGCATTGACTTTAAAAGCTCAATTTGAATACGGCAGAGTAGGTGTTTTAGCTGCAATCAATTACGCGACCCTATCAGCATCCACCTCGAAATCATCCTTCTTAGAAACGCAAAACCCACTAAAAAATAAGCTAGGCATTACTTCACCACTGCGAACACGCACGATTCGCATTCAAGGCGATTTAGATGTTGACGTTGATGCCAACCAAACAATTTTTGATCTTGCGATGCGTTACCGAGCTGGTGCAATTCAAAAACCACGCATGAAAAAAGGCAGCACAAGCTTCCTTGGGCTAGTGGGCGCAAGATTTATTGATGCCAATCTATCTACAGACTTCAACATCAAAACCAAGACAGATGTCACTGTAGAAGGAGTCAAAGTCAGCAAATCAAACTCCAGAGAACTTGAAAGATCCTCAAACGCAAGCTGGGGCAACACTTGGGTTCAGCCAATGGTGGGAATGTTTGGCACTTATGCAATCAGCGAAGATTGGCAGGCTTTCGCTTATCTCGATGCAGGCGGGTTTGGCCTGAGTGGTAGTCAAGATCTAAGTGGAACAGCCCAGGCTGGCATTGCTTATGCGCTTGGAAATTCTGCTCAAGTTTCGCTCTCCTACAAATACTTTGGAATTGCTTATTTTGAAGGAGGTAGCGAAAACAATGGCTACAGCTCCTATCAGAGCGGGGTCAACCTTGGTCTGCGCTGGCTGTTTGATTGAACTCCGCGACTAGAGGAAACGCACTATTTAGTGGTTGAGGCTCGCTGCCACAGCCACTGCTGTCTTGGATCCGCTGGAAACAGCGCCTTCAATAAAACCGCGCCAACCCTCGCCATGGTCACCCGAGGCAAAGAACAGATTGTTGTCTGACTTCGGAAGTTCATCAGCGAAGCGCACAAAGGTGCCAGGCCGGTACGTGCACCAACTCCCCTGGGAGAGAGCATCACTTCCCCAGTCATGCCCGAAGGTCGACAACAGCCGAATACCAGGCACAAACTCCTCAAGAACAGGTTGCCAATCGGCAACTGTCCGTTCCAGTGCATCCGGTTCCAAACTGAAACCGGCCAACACAGAGCGCTGATCACCGCGCTGATAGGTGAAGCTGCCAACGAGTGCAGACTCGGTTGATCTGGCCAGAGTCATCACCGCACCTGGATCGCCCTCCACTTCAAAAAACACCTTGGCTCCACCGCCCACATGTTTGAGCTTTGAGGCCTCCACTTTCACTGGTTTCAGTGGAGGATCAAACGCCACGTTGTGCAGCACATTCAGCGGCACGGTGACCACGGCACGCTTGGCATTCACCTGCTCACCAGTGGCTGTCGTCACCGTCACCCCGTTGGCCGTTTGCTGCACGGATGTCACGCTGGTGTCCAGCTTCACATCGAAGCCACCATCACTGGCCATCGCTTGCACCAGAGCACCGGTGCCACGCTTGAGTTTGTAGCGGGCCGCCGAGTCGTTAAACAGGGAATAGTTCCACCCCGTGAGCGACCAACAGCGCATCATCTCCAAATAGGAGGCGTTCTCCGGCTGATTCATCGACAGAATCTCGAGAAAGCCTCCGATACTGGTGCGCTGTAACGGCGTGAGATCCAGAGCATTGAGACGATCAGCCACACTCAAGGAATCGCGTTGCTCGATCGCGGGCCAGTTGTAATGGGAGTCGTAGGGACGTTCCCACACTTGTTGAGCTTCAGCGAAGAACTGCTCAAAACCCGAGACAAACTCACCGAGTTGATCTTCGCGCAACTCATGAACCTGCCCGTCCACCTTAATCGCCACCCGCTCAGCGACACAGCCAGGCGTTTCCTGAATTTCGAGGCCGTAGCGTTCCTTTTCGGCCCACACAAAGGGCTGGGTCCAGTGAATCCAGGTACCACCCAGCTCCACGTGAAATCCATTGCGATCGGTGCTCCAGGTGCGACCACCCAATCGATCGCGCGCCTCAAGCACCAACACCTTGAATCCACGCTTCTGCAGATCCCGGGCAGCGGTGATGCCAGCAAAGCCGCCGCCGATCACCACAACATCAACGGTTGTCATCGTTGTCATCCAAAATCAGAACAGTGTTCCGACTGAATCCCTTCGGGCGAGATCAATTCACCCGAAAGTGATCAGCGCAGAGTGTGCAATCGAGACAAGATCAGACCTTTTCGATATTGCCCAGCTTCCAGGTGCGGTCAAACCACTCCTGGCCAGGTCCATAGAGACGGAAAATACCAAACCATCCTTTTCCTGGAACAGTCTTCACCCAGTTGGCCTCCATCCCAGCCGGTGCTTGCGGGCCGAAATAAAGATCAATGCTGCCATCAGCATTTTTCACCATATCGGCGTTGCGCGTGTTGTTCTTGCTGGGGTAGGGCATTTCGCCGGTCTGCAGCATTGACCGGGTCTGAGGGTCATAGACCACAAACGACCAGAACTTCTGCGCAGGAGGATTCGCCGGAATATTCAGTTTGTAGGTGTTGGAGCCATTGAGATAAGCGCCACTGCCGTCCCTTGAACTGAAGGCGTACTGGGACCCCACACCTGGAATCTCGAGAGCCATGGCTGGTGTGTTCACCGTTGCCAGATAGAAGAACAACGTACGGCCATCCATATCGCGACCACCGTTGCCCTTATTCACCAGATATTCATGACTGCCGCCGGGGAAGCCGGTCTGCCAGTACCCAGCCTTGCCAGGGTAGATGTAGTTCTTGGGATCTTTAGGGCCAAACAGAATCGAACGCGCCGTGGCGTTGCCGATGGCGACGGCCTCGGTGAGCAGTGCCTTCTGCTCCGGTGAAGGGTTGAACGGTTTGCCTTTTTGAATCCCGATCGATGATGCCATACCCAGCAGTTCAGGAGAGAACAGATCGGAAGGCTCCCGTTGAATCACCTCATCAAGCTCCTCATAGAACTTGAAGTTGTTGGCATGGATGGTATTCGTCTCCCAATCCGTGAGGTTTTTGAAGTTATTGGCTGGAGGATTGGCTCGCTCTGAATAGGGATAGACCTTCAAACCACCCTTGAAGGCATTTCTGGCGGTATCGGTCTTACCCTCGTCATCCAGAAAACCACGCAGGATTAACCAGTTGATCTTGCTGGGAGTATTGGCAACGAAATAGCCATCGGTGTTGGCCGGAGTGGTCTGCCCTGGACCCACAATCAGATATTTTCCGCCCTGACCCCGGTCTGGCCCCGGGCCACCCATATCCACCACAAAGCGGAAGAAGGCATCATTCACTGTGCCCGGGCCTGTACCAGCTGGCACCTCAACCACGATAGGACCATTGGACAGATCCAGGAATGCCGTGGCGTAGACGGTGTCGGTGTTACCAGTGAGCCAGAGTGATTTGGAACTCATCAGCTCTTCAAACAAGCCAATATCGCGATTCACCTGCATGCCGTAGCCATCACGGTGCCCCACGTAGAGCATCTCGAGCGATGCCGCCGGCATGAAGTTCAGGAATGTCTGCACACCACGGCCAAGATCCACCTGGCGGCGGGCCTTAGCCATCGTGTCGTCGTCGGGGAAACCATCGAAATAGTTGAAGGTGCCGATCCGGGTGTTCACCCTGTCAGGCGTCAACACATCCTCAGGGATGGTGGTGTTGTAGCCCTTAGGGACGACATCAGCGGCCTGCAACGCTGAACCACTGCAGGCAAGCAACAACGCGGAAAAGAGAGCGGAAGGGAAACGAGTGAAAGGAATCATGGTTGAGAATGAATCGTGGTGTTGATGGGTTCAGGTCTCAACCGAGAGGCTGAATGTCGTTGAGCTGCCAAGTCTTCTCGAACCAAGGCTCCAGCGGTCCGTAAAAACGGAAAATTCCAAACCATCCCTTGCCGGGAATGGTCTGAATCCAGTTGGCTTCCTTGCCCTGCGGCGCAGTCGGACCGAAGTAGAGATCAATGCTGCCATTGGCGTTCACCACCAAGTCTTTGTTGCGCTTGCTGTTTTTGCTGGGCAACATCTGGGGCGTTTGCAATTCAGAGCGCGTCTGGGGGTCGTAAACCACCATCGACCAGAAATCCTTGGCAGGCACGTTGGCATCCACCGTGAACTTGTAGTTCTTACTGCCATCGAGATAGACGCCATCGGCATCAGTGGCCACAACGCCGTACTGAGATCCGGCACCGACCATCTTCAGCACCATGGCCGGCGTATTAACGGTGTAACCCCAGAAAAAGTTGCTTCTGGCATCAAGATTTCTGCCACCCCTGCCGCCATCGATCAGCCATTCATGGCTTCCGCCGGCAAACGGACTGAACCACTGCTTGTCCTCATAGAAGTAGACGTCGCGATTACGAGGCTTACCCATGTCTGAACGCACATAGGCGACTCCCACCTGCACAGCTTCCTCGAGAATCCTGCGATCCTCAGCACTGGGGTTGAAGGGTTTGCCTTTTTCAAGTCCGATCGCCGAAGCCAGTCCGAGCAGTTCTGGGTCAAACAGATCGACCGGTTCACGCTGAATCACCGTGTTCAGCTCTTCAAAGAAGTGGAAATTATTGGCATGCACCGTGTTGAAGACGAGATCGCCTCCTTGCACAAAAGTCATCGCGGGAGGGTTGTCTTTCCGTGAGAGGGGATAAAGACGTACGCCATTTTCATAGTTGGCAACCGCCTGATCAGGCTTGCCTTGATCATCGAGGAAAGCACGCATGATCAACCAGTTGGAGTAACTGGGTGAACGAAACACAAAATATCCCTCGGTGTTCGCGGGCTCTGCATCGTCTGGACCAAGGATCAGATACTTGCCGCCTTTGCCCCGATCTGGGCCGGGAGCACCTGTATCGGCCACAAATCGGAAGTAGGCGTCATTGATTGTGCCAGGGCCGAGGCCAGCTGGGATTTCAATCACCATCGGCCCGGTGTTCTTCAGATTGAAGAAGGCGGAGCCATACACCGTGTCGGTATTTCCGGTCAGAAACAGTGGATTGGAATTCAACGGGGACATCAACATGACCTTCGTGTAGTCGTCGACCCCCTGCTGCGCATGACCGACACGCATCATCTCGATACTGGCGGCAGGCATCAGCGTGAGAAACGTCTCATAGGCGCGGATGAATTTGAGGTAGTCAAAACTGGCATCAACCGTGGCGGCATCCGGCATGCCGTCGAAAAAGCGAAACGTGCCTGCACTGGTGTCCACCTGATCAGGCGTAAATAGCTCAGCAGGAATTGGCGTGGTGTAACCCTTGGGGACAGGGCCCGAGGTGTTGGCCGCGCTCTGGGCCAGTACTGGCGCACACAAACTGGCCGCGAAAGCTGAGGCCAGGAAAACAGCGGAAGATTTTTTGCGCAGACTGCTCGCAAATTCTTTCATTGACTGCCGTACGGAGCGTTCTTTTTTTGTTTAAAGAAAATCAGACGATGCGACTGCACAGCCAAATGAAGTTCGCCCAAATGGGATCAGGCAGATCTTCCCCGCTTTTCAAGCGATTGCAAACAGCCACAAAAAACGCGTGCGAGCTTCGACCACACGCGTTCAATCCTCTGATTTTTCCGATGACAATCGGGAGCTAACGCATGCCAGACAGCGTGAGGCTCACAAGCGAGAGCTGACGCAAATCCCTGTGAAGACGATCACTTTGCCGGTTGAAACTGAGGAGAAGTCCAGGAACCATCAAAGTAAGCCTTCGTTGGCGAGTAGATGCGAATAGCGGCATTCCAGCCCGGATAAATATCGAGATAATTGTCCTGGCTTTTATCGCCGCCGAGATGGATTACATAGTCACCCTGCTCATTTTTCTTGGCAAAAGCACTGTTAATATTATATTTTTCTCCGACAGAGAACCCATCTTTATCGTAAACAGTGACTGACCAGAACGCCCGCGGATCAATCGGAACGTTTTTGAGAGTCAGCGTCTGAGGCTCTGTCGAGTCAACAACCTTGGGGAATGGATAAACAGCGCCTTCCTTAGGAAGCCCACCCCAGCCAATGGCAACCCCGAAGTTGCGCATCTCAGAGCTGATTTGACCTTTCTTGCCAAAAGCCATTTCCGAGGTGATCCCCTCCGGCTGCCGTCGCGCGTTGTAGTCAGCACGCAACGCCAGAATTTGCTTCATGTCGTACTTGTGCCCCACAACAAAAGACCCCTTCTCGCTCTGCTCAAGCTTGATCTGGTCCTGCACAGCTGCTGCTTTCTTGACATCCTCAGGATCCTGCATGTTCACCTGAGTTCTCACGAAAGCAAACACATAACGACTGCCCATGGAGTCTTGAGTGAGGCTGTAGCTCCCGGGCTTGTCACTGATCAGCGGGATCCAGTGCTCATCGTCCACGACCTCGAGAATCTGATAGCGATCGGTGTTGGGTAACACCACAGTGGCTGGACTGTTGAGATCCAGCACCGCAAAGGAATACAGCGTGTCGAAATTCGGGCGCAGGATGGAACGCTCCTTGGGATCCTGAGCCGTCTTCTGATGGAAGAAAACACCCACACCATCACTACAGGTGCCTTTGGCGATCTTGCGCACGTAGTCAGCAAGAATCACTTCGGTTTCAGCAAAGGCATAGTTGGCCTTCGTGACTGGTGTCACCGCCGTGGCGGTCTGCTCAATCGCCGCTTGCGGGCAGCTCTGACCACTCGAAGCCAGCCTGACAGTGTCGGCTCTGCCGTTGAGACCCGTCAAGGCAGCGCATCCCATCGCTGAAGCGAAAAGAAGTGAGGCTCCCTGGCGCAATGACTTACTCACAGACCATCGTTGTATGAACTAGGGACCTCCTAGCAATAACTTTTCGATCCGGCCAAGTAAAACAGGACAGGAGAAGTCATCGAACGTTTTATTCCCTGTGATTCAACATCAAATCTAAATCACATTCAGATCACTTTTTAATCCAGAGAGAATTCTTTCACCAGGCTCAGAAGATCACGCATATCTCTTTCCGACAGTCGGCAGACATTGTCAACCCATTGTTCCATCATGTCTTGAATTTCTTCACCCTGAAAATCATCACTAAACGTGGAGTGAGCTTGTCTCAACATCACTCCAATATCCTTATGAGGCAACCACCAGTGAACGCTGGAAATCCGATCGACCCGACTCGTGGTCATTCGAGGTCCATCGCAAATGATGACCCTAAGAATTCAGGGCATTGACCCAAAGTTGAATGCATCGATAACGAGTAGTGATTGATGCAATGACTGGAGCCACAATTAACCACTAGGGACGTCGCTCAGCAAACAACCATCAAGCCATCAACTTTCGTTCATCAAATGATCAAAGATCAAGCATGACGAGCTGCAGATTCCGTCGTCCCCAGAAACTCAGCCAGCCGAGTCGCACCCCTTGCAACACTGATCACTGCTGCCATGGTCGTTGAGACAGGCTGAAAAGCATGAGACAACCAACGATCAATGGCTTCGTGCTCTTCATCGCGACATTCAGACAGGAATTGAATTAATCTCAGATCCATTGCGCCACAAAATCTGGGAGAATGATGCAGGCAGCTTTCATTCAACCCTGATCAATTGTTGCTGCCTAGAAGCCCAAAATGTATCTGGGAGAAGTGATTGAGTATTTGCTCCCCAAAACCATAAAAATCAGCCGCAATACGCTGCTTTGACGATCGGATTCGTGGTTCTGGAGACCACGAGACAACAGAACGGCATCAAGAGATCACACCGCCCAGGCTCAGCTCAGCGCAACGCAGGGGGTTAGACCACTGCTGGGCGTCAGCGCCTGGTGCTGGCGTGAAAATGACACCATGATTGATGTGATCGGTACCGACGCCGGTGCCCCTGCCTCGCTCCCTGAAGCACTCCAGGCTTTGATGCGACAAGCCGATCTCATTGCTGCGCCGCAAAGGATGCAACCAGCACTGAAGCAGTGGCTGGAAGGTCATGGCTCAACAAGGTGCATCAACAGCGACGATCCGATCAGCCTCTGCAAGAGCCTGACCGTTCTCAACTCCAACCAACGAGGTGTGGTGCTTGCCAGTGGCGATCCGCTCTGGTTCGGCATCGGCCGGATCCTGATCGAACGTCTTGGGCGAGAGCGTCTGCGCTTTCACCCAGGCCCCTCATCACTGCAACTGGCTTTTGCACGGCTGGGCAGGCCCTGGCAGAACGCGGAATGGATCAGCCTGCATGGGCGCGATTCCGCTCCACTGACCCAACGACTGCAGCAACGCCCATCAGCTCTGGCAGTCCTGACGGATCCCAGCCGCGGCGGCGTCGAAGACGTGCGACGAATCCTCAGCAGCAGCGGACTGGAGGCCAGTTATGCACTCTGGCTGTTTGAAGCACTGGGCCATGGTGATGAGCGCGTCCAATGCCTGAGTTCAGCCGAGCCGGTGCCCACAGATCTCAATCCGTTGCACCTGGTTGTGTTGCTGGCGGAGCCTCTCAGCGACCCCATCCAAGACTCTCTGCCCCTGTTCGGACTGGACGACGGCCTTTTTCTGCAACATCAGGACCGTCCTGGGCTGATGACCAAGCGGGAAGTGAGAATCCAGCTGCTGGCTGATCTCCGGCTGCCGCAACAAGGAGTTCTCTGGGATCTGGGAGCCGGAACCGGCAGCGTGGGACTGGAAGCCTTGCGGCTGAGACCGCAACTGCAACTGTTTGCCGTGGAACAACGCAGCGGCGGCGGCACGCTGATTCAAGCCAATGCCAAGCGCTTGGGGGTGAAGCCAGCCGAGGTGGTCGAAGCCAATGCCCTGACTGTTCTTGATCAGATGCCAACACCTGATCGCGTGCTGCTTGGCGGAGGTGGTCGGCAACGAGCTCAGCTGCTCCAGGCGGTGATCGATCGCATGAACCCTGGCGGGGTGGTGGTGATTCCGATGGCCAACGTTGAAGCACTGGCGGAGCTGCGACCACTTCTAGACAAGGCCAGCTGGTCGATCCAGATCAGTCAGCAACAGGCCTATCGAGGCCAACCTCTTGCTGATGGCACCCGGCTGGCACCCATGAACCCAGTCTTCATTCTCAGTGGCAGCAAAGTCCAAGGCTGACCTGCAGAATCAAGGCCATTCCGATCCCGATCCATGCCGCTGCAGAAGGACAAGCAGGTGTCACCCCTGCGGATGAAAATCACGCTGCTCATCGCTGGATTCGGTCCACTGCTGGCCGTCGGACTGTTTTTGCAATCCAAGGGATTTTTCAACTGAAAAACGCTCATTTGCGTTGGCAATACTGAACTGAGATGATTCATGTGTCCCTAAGCGTGTCCCTGACTGAGTCCTTATGGGTAGGCAGCGGATAGGGCCAAGGAAGATTCACGGGCCTAACGGACTTTGGTTTGCTGTCTACCGGACAGACGACGGCAAGACCTACAGAGAGTCACTGGGCACAAGAGACCACAGCAAAGCACTTAAGACATGGCCCACGGCCTTCCAACGGCTTAAAGACAAAGCCAATGGAGTCAAACCCTCGTGGACTTCAGAACCGGCAGAGCAGGCGAAGACTGAGTACAAGGGAAACGACGACGTGCTCAATCCTCAGGATTTGGCAACAGATCTCACAGGCAAAAAGGAATACAGCAGCGAAACCGGTGAACTAAGGGATCAACAGTCAGAAGAGTTGGCAATGTTCATTGCCAGCAAAGGTTCGATGCCATTGAGCTGGGAACAGGCATTCGAGATCCACAACAAAAGGATTGGAACCAAAAGAGGCAGACCAATCACTGAAAAGACAAAAGAGGCACAAGAAATAGCCCGTCGTGCTGTCGACGTTCCACCCTTGAGCTTCACTATCCGTGACGTTCAGGAGTACGTGCAACGACTTGAGGATCAGGAGCTTTCAGCCAACACCATCTCCCAGAGACACGGAATGATGCGGGCTGTGATCGGATCTCTCATCAAGAGAGGTCACCTCGTCATGAATGTCTGGGATCTGGTCGAGTGCATCGCTGCTCCAGGGGAAAGCCACAAAACAGCAACACCAGGGGAATGCAAGGCGCTATGGGAGCAGGGCAACTGGTTTATTCGTATGTACCTCTACACAGGTCTTAGAGAAAACGAGCTGACCTCCAGGCATCAACAACATGTTGATGGCAGGTGGCTCCTGATCAACGAGTACGACGAGCCGAAGAAATACAGGCTTAAAAACAGGAACAGCGTCAGGGATCTATTGCTTCCTGATTGGTGCTTACCAGTGATGCCAAGCCAAAAGGAGATACCAGGGGCAACAACTACCTGGAGAAAAATCAAAGCAATAACACCTGAATGCAACATTCACAGCCTTCGCCATGCGTACCGAGAAGCATTGCATGTTGCTCAAGTTCCAACTGAATTAACAGAACGAATCCTGGGCCATGCCCACAAGAGACAAGTCGGCACTTATGGCGTGTTCAGCAGAGAAGCTGTTGAACCAGCAATGAGAGCAGCATGGGAAGTGATGGATGGCTGGGTTGCTTAGTTAGTCAAGACTGATTTGCATCAGCTCTCAGACTCTTTCATAACCTTCTCAAACACTGAAGCATCAACTTCTTCACAAGAGCCTTCACCTCTAGAAGTTAGTGATCTATTCATGGTTTTAACTATCGCTGTTCCTTTCGCGGTGATTAAATATGGTGGCATTAAATTCAATTTGAATATGTCGTCGGATTTCAACTCGTCATTATCCACCTTAAAAGTTGCAGTTATCAACTTGTTTTGGACCGTAAAGCTTAGTGGGTGACCGGCTCTTGCATCGGCAAGTGTTTTCTTGATCAAATTTATTTTAAGGATTGAAGTGTCGTCTTTTGTTCTTTCTTCAATTATTTTTGATGTTACTGTATTGGTAATGACTATATGATCTGACTTCCTGCACCTCAAATAAAGTAAATTATTGGCAACAGCAGGTATTAGCAACAGCAGGTGATGCTGAGAGGAGTAGAGCACCGAGGGCTAATAGACATTTCATATACAGATGCGAGATACCTGAACGGTAGCAACATCACAAGGAACAACGTCGCTGCATATGCAATAAATCAATTAAATCGATAAAAATGACTAAGAAAGATGGAAGAGACTAAACATCGCATCTCTATATCAACTCTTAAGGTAAAACGAGAGCATTTAGAACATTGGTTATGCCTTACTGCAACACGTGGCAGGCGTACTGATAAACAGTCCCAACGAGAGCTCAGTTTCACGCACTAAATTTGACTAATTAGAGCATAGGAAGTGCCTGTAATCTAGATTAGATACTATCAGCATGGAGCACTGATGAAGCTCTTACAGTGCCTTCTAGTGATGACTAATAAACTCCCTCACATTTAGGCTCTTGCTTCACTGCTTGATATGATTTTTGAATGCTATCAGCAACATCACTACTGCCAGGGGCGCTTGATAGTAGCTCGACAAAAGAACCTAACGCCTCTTTTGCAATGCCCTTCTTAAGTTCGCCCATATCTACCGTTGCACATAAGATCATTCCTGCTCCAAATACTGTACCAAAGTAATAAGCATTTTTAGCGTCCATTCCTTCGGCTTTGACCGTTTCAGACGATAGCAATAAGACACTCAGAAGCAAAAGAACTTTCATTGACAGTGATAATTTTTCTATTTATAGCAAGCTCATTTGAAAAAGACAAAAAGCCTGAATCAGACAAAACCTACTACTTATTCATCTTGCGTCTTGGCTTGAAGTAAAGCTCGTTCGCGCTAACCAAAATACATAACAATGCCACTCCTCCATTAGTCCAAAGTGTTGAAGCATCAGATTTATTTACTATTCCCAGAATAAACTCAATCACAAATGGAAAGCAAAGAACAGGCATCACTAACTTGTCTCCTAAATCCCACCTCCTTTGCTCTATACCCTTTTTGATAAAGATGAATGCCATCAAGGCAGTGAATGGAAAGTATCTCCAGTTGCCGCTGTCCGGCATAAACGCACCGACAGTCATCGCTACGAACAGAACAGCCCCTACCCAGTTCAACCAATTGGGATACTGCTGTTTATTCGGGTCCTTTACCTTGGCTTCCGTGTCAACCATTTGTTGCACCTGTATTTCTCCATCCCTTTTAACTCAGATTGGCGAAATCGGATAAAAAATGTCAGAAATGTCTGAAGGCATATCCAATAGCGCACTGCCAGGTGCGGACGCCCATACCGTCTGGCTTGCTCTTCAAAGAGGGTTTCTCCAAGTCTTGCCCTTGATCGGTCCTTTTGTCCTGCCATCAGCTGTGTGGTGGTTAGAGCAACGGATCGGCGATGCGAGCTGACGTGACGTCCTGGCACTGCTCAAGAGTTGATGAAGCATGGGATACGAGGACGCAGCGCCTCTTTGGTTCGGGTTGAAAAACTGTGGTTGGACTATTGAGGAAGCCGCTTGGCAGGCCCGTTTAGTGTTCGACCTCAAGTAAACCCTCGACATCAATAAGGCCTGCATCTAAAATGAATAAATCAAACTTGGGCCTACAGATTTAAAATGACTTTAGCCACGGTACTTATTTATAGTTCCATACCCTTTGTGCTAATAACCCTATACTTCGGTACTAGGAATGGCTTTTATAATACCGATAAGTATGATGGCGACGGAACCGCGCATAAAGTTCTAAAGTGATTTAACAAGAGCTGAATTACGCGTAACTCGTCACGATTCTGCCTCAACAGGCGCAAACACTGAAACCTCTCCAAGGCATCTTAAATGTTGCCAAGGCAGGTTCCTGGGTGATACTCAATAACGCCTTTTAGAGGCTGCTAGGCATCGCTGAGCAACCACCACTTAGACCCGGAAGGAAGTACCGCAAAATAATTGTGAGTGTGATTCGTGGGGCAATGAAACATGTTCAAAAAAAAACGATGTACCGTCTGTGAGCCCCTGTGCAGCAATCGATGCAGAACTAGAGGTAATCGAGAGAAGATTACCCTTGCAGAGCCGGCTAAGACTATTGACCACTCTCAAACCATCAATGCGCTGCAGAAGCTAATCAAATGAGCATGGGTTACCTTCCGTTTCAGCGGACCTTTACAACCACATACGCCGTTCCAATAACAGGTGATCGTCTGTTCAGCCCTGAACTAGCTTCTACTACCTCCATGACCAACCAACTTGCTCAATATCAAGCCTTGGTAGGCACAGGTAAAGATGGTGCCACAGTCTCTACAGAAGAGGTTTTACCTGATGAAGAAAACTTTCAAAACTTACTGGAAGGAATAATTTTATCGGCAAGGTTTATTCTTTGAATTTCAGCTCCTGGCTTCGACTGAACATATTGAACCAGATCATTGCCTTCTTCTTTTATCATAGCGACGCCCCAGCTTCCAACATCATTTTCACCAATTTTTCCAAGCGCTAGCTGAATACAGGAGGTATTAAAATCTCCAGTAGCGGTCGTGATTTTCCAAATTAGTTTCTGCTGAGTGATATAAAACCAAACCTTCCCCGAAGGGGGCTCTCCGTAGTATTGAGCGCGTTCAGCGTAATTCTTACATGCTTGGCTGTACTGCTTGTCCAGCTGAGCACGAACTGGCACATCAACAAGCAACACAGGAGTAGCTAGAACAGCTGCGGCTAAGAAAGCTTTGTTCACCAGAAAGACTCATCCACATTTTCTTTCTAGCAACCAACCCTGGTTTTGCAAATATCACGAACCCCAAGATGAATGATCGGGAGTTCTGCGAGTTCAAGGGCCACAACCGCTATCAGATCGCTGATATCGATTCCGGTGTGATCAGCTGGGTGAATGCAGACTTAATGACGCACATCCTGCCGTGCGATCCAGAGCAATAAAAACCCCTCACTTGGCGGGGCTGGTTTATTAGCTATGAGCGTTGACCAAATAGCGGCATTATCGCTAGAACAGTAAAAACCACAGAAGTTGGTCAATGATCAAACAGTTATGGCCAATGCATCGTCGAATGACCCATCTCTTGTCATTGCCACTCGTAATGGCCGGATTCATCGCTCCTTCAAATTCGTTAGCGGATAACAATGGGGAATGGGTGGCTGCTCCTGATTTAAAGCCTGGATATATTCTGGTTGGTGTTGATGCTTACAAACTAAAGCATCATCAAATCAAAATCTTAAAGCGGAAAGGCAGTCGTGTAAAAGTTGAATGGATCATTACAACGTTTGATCCAAAGTCTCGAGATGTAATGGCCTTCGAGAATCAGTTCGACTGTAAAAGAAATAAAACTCGATTTCGAGTTTCATCAAAGGATGAATGGAAAGATTGGGAGCTGGTCAAAGAAGGAACCTGGGATGAAAGCGCTAAAGAAAAAGCGTGCAAGCAATTCTGATTATTTCATTGCTACAACCGGCAGCGCATATTTGGTTCATTGCAATAAAGACGGACCGCACTTGGCGGGGCTGATTTATTAGCTATTAGCGTTTAACCTGTAGTTACCAATAACGGAAGTATTTTTTATTCATACCTTTGGCTTCTGGTGTTTCAGAGTCTTTCAATAGCTTACCTTCTTTAGACCTGTCATCATCATCAAACTCTCCATAATAACCTTCGTATTGATTGTCCCAAAAGGCATCATAACAGGCTCGATTACGATCAAAGTGATCATAAATGGCGCCATTTTCGCCTATAACCTTATAGCGAATCACCTCACCCTTCTCCTCCCACTCCTCACACGCAATCTTTGCTTGCGCCCTAGATAAATATTTACAACCTACTAGTCCTAGCAAAAGAAGTAAGACTGACAATTGCTTCATTGGTTCAAAGCCTTCTCAAACACTGATGCATCACTAGCCTTGCACATACCTCTCACCTTGAATGTTTCCGAAATGAGGTCATTGCTAAATAAACCATCTCCCGTAAGTCGACCAGGAGGAACTATTTGCCAAGAACCCTTCATGCTTATATTAAACCCATTCTCTGACAATTCCTCATCTAAAACACCAACACCGTCGACAATCTTGACTTCTTCCCATTCAGGCTCCTTTGCCGATGCAGTTCGACTGTTTTCTAAGTCAACCTTGTGATGCGTTGTCTCAGTCGCTTCTTCTCTCTTGGTGATTTGATTTGACTTAAGGTCTTTTGTTGTAGCAACAGTCTTAACTTCGCATTCCAAATAAACAAAGTCATCAGCAACGGCAGGTGGTACAGAGAGGAGTAGAACACCAAGGGCTAATAGAGATTTCATAGAAAGTTCCGAGTCATGAATTTTCAGTGGTTGGGAAGGTGTGCCAACTCTTGTTGACTACTTTAAGTAAGGCATCATTATTTTCACTGCCTGTTCATCATTAAGTAGACCCGCGCAATCAGCACCTAGATAAGGAGATATAGCTTTGATGGCTTCTTGACCATTGCGCGAAGTAGATGCCCATTCAAACGCGGGTTTAATATACTGATACTTCTTCGGGAATTTAACATATCCTTCATCCAGTTTTTCCTGCGAAGTCTTCCCAGCCTTTAAAAGACATTCTCCTAATGCAATGAACACAACCGACCTAGCTCTACTGTGAACTTCTTTATCTAACGTTTGTGCCGGTAATCCAGCAAAAACAAGAGTTGCCAATGCAGCGAGGACACTTAGCCGTGATTTCATAACTGCTTTTTGAAACCACAGCAACGTTGCAGTCTCAGTTTAAGCAATAGCCTATGAAAAGCACACTTCTGTTGACTACTTCAAATAAGGCAGCATCAATCGGTCTGCCTCCTCTTTTGAAAGCATAAGACCAGTGCAATCAAAACCATGATAAGGTAAATTTTTTTTCACGAGTTTCTTTGCCTTAGGGATGCTAATGCCCATGAATATGCAGCAATAAGTTGTGGATGATCGTTTATATAAAATCGAATCATTTCATATACTTTTTCTTTTGGTAACTTTCCAAATTTACAAGGCATTCTGCATCAGCAAGAGCACCAACAACTTGGGCTCTATTTTTAATCCATGTGTCATCTGCTTTTACTGGTAAACCAATAGCGATAGATAACAATGCAGCGATGGTGACTAGATTGGATTTCGTAAGGCTTTTGCTTTGGTCGGACAATAGCAAGAGCGAACTTATAAAACAACAAAGCAGATGAAAAGAGTGATGGCTCGATCTAATCTTTATGAACAGGGCATTACTTTTATTAATCAATAACGACTGCACACACCTTCGGCTATGGTTGAAAACTTTGGAAACACCGTGCTCTGCGTTCTCATAAAACCAAACCCCCCTTCATTTCTGGATATCGTGAACTCTGTTTTTGTGTTCATTATCTTCTCCCAAAGTTCAACTCCCTCCCAACGTCCGGATGCATCCCGGTCAAAGATGGCAGGACGCCAAGGACCCCAAGGACCCCAATCATCTCCTTCGATAGGCTCCCTAAACTTGACATTCCCGTTTGGTTCATCGACTTCGACCATCAACCAGATCTCGGCCTTCTCTGACGGGAGATGATTGCCTGCCGCGTCAGTAATATCGGTGAAGCCTTTCGCTTCGCACCAGTAGAACTCACCCCCAGCCCTCTGAGCATTTGCATTGAATAGAGGATTCACAAGAGCTATTGCCAGGAGAGAGGCGGTAGATGTAATCGCGGAACGGAGCATTGAGTTGTAATCAGTCCGCGCATGATGCCGGGCTTTGCTTGGGTGCGCCCTTTGCGGCAGCAGCCTTTTGCAATCGTGGCCAGTACAGGCGTCCTAGTTTTGTGGGCATGTCGGTTGATCACGGGGTCTACAACTCGCCCGAGTCTGAGAGGCCGATGTTTCTGGATGTGGTTCCAGGGATGACGGTCATCGTCAAACACGACCTTCAGACGGGAGAGAAGGCAGATAAGGATTGGTGGATGGGGAAGGTGATCCACTGCGGCGGAGCTGCCCGAGACCCGAAGATCCACAACCTCTTTCAGATCGCTGATGTGGATTCAGGTGTGATCCACTGGGTCAACGCTGATCTGATGACTCATGTGATTCCGGACTGCTGAAACTGCCAGAGCTGCTCAGAAGCTTGGGGCTCGACCATCGTTGGGAACCTCGAAGCCTGTCTTCTTGGCCTGCTCTAGCTCTTCCAGGGAAATGACCTTCTCACTCTTTCCCTCTTCAGAGACACCCTCGACAGTTGGCCCTTTCTTGAGATCGGCAGCGGAAGGCTTAGGAGGCTGAAGCCCAGGAATCCAGTTATCTGGCATTGGCGTCAACCAAAACGGAGGCTATTGCCCCAAGGTATTCACAGAGTGGCATCTTGCAAACCGGTGCTATTTAGGTCTGAATAATCAGAATGTCGTATGCCTAGATTCAGTAGAGCTGCCTAGTAGCTGTGCGAATCAAGTTGTTTGCCCTAGGACTCTTGCTATCCGCCTCAGGTTCTTTACTGACTACTGCGGCTGCTGCCGAGTGGGACGCTGGAACGTTAACTCTAAAAGCTGAGAAAGCGGGTAACCCAAGTGGATCAACTACTTTCATTTGGTCTCCACATTTAAAGGTGTTTGCTGTTCGATTTGACTATGAAAATCTCGGGCTTTCTATGAAAGGCAGATCCTTCTCTGGAGTGGGATTTCTTGACTGTGAGAACCTTGAAAAGTCAAGATATTATTGGGACTCATATGATCTTAGCACAAAAGATGCGGTTCAGTTAGTTACTGACTATACAAATTTGGTCTGCGGAGAATTGAAGAGGCTTTACCTTAATTCATCCGCATTTAAGTAAGTAATTTTGACGCTATATTAATTTAACAAGAAAGGCAAGCGATGAAGACCCACGTCCTTCTGGCATTGATGGCATTCGGATGCTCACCAGTAATGGCAGACATCCACTCCGGATATAGCCGCTTGGAGGTGGATGGGCCAGCAGTGATGAAGTGCATTAAAAGCATCCACGAAGGCAAAGTGACCTACTGGGCAAAAGGAGAGGATGACGCTGACGGGAATGAAAGCTTCGATTTAGTCAGACCTCCTGAGAGGTTCGCATTGGTAGAGGATCTAGGTGAGGTCGAAATGGAGGAGTTTGGGAAGAGCATCACTTACAAAGTTCACGAATACGGGGGTATTTGCACCTTCGACTAAGGGCGCATTAGATCAGATCTAAAAAGTGGCGCCTTGCAAGGGCCATGGAAGTATCAGAGCATTACATCCACCACGCAATCGCCTGAAACGTCTTCCAGGGGCTTCCAGCAACAATCAACCAATCAAGAATGCTTGCGGGGGATTGTTTGATATTCAGCGAGAGAAGCTATGAGATAAAAAAGCTGAAATAAAAAGACTCCGCCACCAGATCAGACTATTTCTTCAGCAGAGCAATCAACAACGAAGCGCTGCTTAGTGCAATCACGCCATACAGCCATGTCTTCCTGCTGTATTTGCTGTTGATGTTATTGACCCAACCTGGGACACCGTCAGTTGTGAAGATGATGGTGAGGCCCAAGATGATGACGAGGGGAATCCCTAAAGCAATTACTAGATCCATTTCAGCGGAGGGCGTGGCAATTCTCCTGCGATCACCGCGAGCAGAAGGGAGTCGATGGTATCTCTCTTCATCTATGAATCAACGAATTTCTATCCCAATGACATTTTTATGGGTGTTGTTGACGTTCTCAACAGCTCGGTTGCCCGCTAGGTGGCCTTGACCGCCCAAACCCCAGCAGAAATTTCCGAGGCCCTGTACGTACCCGCACGGACTCTGAAAGACCCCCATGCCCCCTCTCATGCTCTTCAGAGAGGGTTTCTCCTGGTCTTGCTCCTGATCTGTCCTTTTGCCTCGCCATCAACTGAGACGTCGTTAGATCAACGACGGTCGATGCAGGAGGACGTTCTGACCCTGCTCAAAAGTTGATGAAGCATGAGAGAAAAGGGCGCTGTGAGCCTTTAGTCCAATTCACGAGCTGTGGATGGACCATTGCTGAGGCTGCTTGGTGGGCCCCAATGTGTGTCCTTACATGTGTCCCAATTCTCAGGAAACCGTCTCCCACACAACGTTTGTCAAGGGTGTGCAACCGAAGAGATTTTTTGGATGAAATCCGCTGAATGGCACTGCTAGCCAAGGTGTTAGCCAAGCATCAACAAGGCAACTCAGACTCTCAACGATTCACTTGCTGCCTGCCCAGGACCGCCATGGACCAAAGAGAGGCCATGAGTTGATGAAGTTCTTTGTCTTCTGAACTCTGATTAACGTCTAAAAGAATCTTTTCGTGACCTTGAAAGATCGCTATGAGGCCGCACAAGCCCCCTTAAAGCACAACAAGAACAACATTGAGATCCAGCCCTTGAATCCAGGGCAGTACCTCGTGTAACACGAATGTGATCAGGAGCACTGGGGATGACAAAGAGAGAGGCCAACACCTATTTCATCAAGGAGGTCATCTCGATGGCTGACAAAGGTCAATGGACTGATTCTTTTCGCCTGAGACTGGCGTCCAGGATTCTCCTAGGGCGCGCCTACACCCCTGAATGACCGATCCATCGGACTGCTGCATCGACGCTGGATCCAAGCAAAGAGTCCTCCTCTTTGAGACCTGAACCCTCTTCATCCACTCCTAGACACTGCACGTCGTTCCATCAGGGAAGCTCTGTCTTGGCGTGAGCACCGTGTTGGTGTGAGCATTGACCTGAGCGCTGTCGTCATCGCCGAATGGGGCAAAGCCCCTCAAGGCGCTGCATTGAAGGATGGTCAGCAGCGCTGATCTGAGCATCTCAACCATGAAACGCCTTACGACCATCACAGCAGTGGCCACGGCCTCTCTGCTGCTGATGGGCTGCCAGTCGAAGCGAGACATCTGCGCGGAATACCTCGCCAACCCTCGCCCTGATGGCGACGAGAGCTTGGAGTACATCTCTGATTACTGGCAACGACTTGGCATCAGTGCCGAGACTCCAGACACCCATAGCGACGGCCTTGAAGGGATCGAGGCGTTCTGCGAGACAGATAGCACCTCGACATAGTACGCCTGTACTCCTAGCCTTGACGTTTGCTGCTGGCGGCGTCGAGCGATGGATGGATGGCTGATGGACCCAAAAGGATGCTGGTATGCAAGGTTTCACAAAGACCCCAAGGCCTGGGCACTGAACGCAGGAGTGATTGTTGACAACGGCAGACCCATGCCAGGCGACGAGGCCGCACTTCTGAAAACCCGGCGAAGCATGCGGTACGAGGATGCTGTTGCTCTGTGGTTCCAGCTCAAGGAGTACGGCTGGACTGTCACTGAGCCAGCTTGGTGAACCATTAACGGAGGCCTGTGGAACGCAAGGAGATTGGGATCGTGACCGGCACGATGCCCCAACTGCCCGTCTTCAAGACCTTGGTCGCCCTGGGTGGTGCTGTGTTCCTGTTTCAGATGGGCTCAATCAGCCAACAAGCCAGTACGTGGAATCACTGCGTGGACAATCGCTTTCAGCAGCTCAAACAGCGGCGCGAGTCCAAAAGCCCGGCAGAACTGATGAGCCAATCAGTCAACTTCTGCAATGGCGGAGCAGAAGAGAGCACCAAAGTGAATCCAACCGGGGCACATCAAGGCATGACATCCGCTGACCCGTAACCGATCTCAATCAACATCATCAACAATTCAACGGGATGATCACCTGACTTCATCACTCTCAGGCTTCACAATGGTCAATTTCCGCTCAAGCTCAAAATCCTCAAAGAGAGCTGCAGCGTCATAAGCCTGTCCATTACTGATCAAATATCGAATCCTTTCTTGCCACCATTGCTCAACTTCACGACAATAACGATCATCTGCTTCATAGAAAAAGGATGACATAGGAGATGTCATAACTTTGTCGCTTTGGCAGATACTTGCTCGGACAGCAAACCTCTCTGGCATGATTTATCACAACAGCCAACATCACATGAAGCAGTCCTGCCTTTAATTGCTATCAGTCAAGGTGTCGATCGACAATGCACACCATCGCTAGCGCGCGTAGCGATTGATCAGCCAGGTCATATTTGAGCTGTAAAGCCTTGGCAACTTGTTGTC
>QCTE01000026.1 GCA_003211275.1 Synechococcus sp. AG-673-A03
TCCAGATCAGACTGCCAGCCGTCGTCCAGATCAGGAAAGGCGTGATCGGCATCAACTCGATCCCAGCTGGCACTGAAATCAGAGTGCGAATGCCTGGCACCAGTCGCCCCCAAAACACCAGGGCAGTTCCATAGCGGCTGAACCAACGGCGACTGCGAGACAACTCCTCAGGACTGATGCCAATCCAGCGACCATGACGGCTGAGCCACTGCTCAATGCGTTCTTCATTGATCAGGCGGCCGATCCCATACCAGGGCAAAGCACCAAGGACGGTGCCCAGCAGACCCGCAATCACCACGGGAATCAACTGCAGCTGACCCTGCTGCACATAAAAACCTCCGAGAGGCATGATCAGCTCGGAGGGAATCGGCGGAAACAGATTCTCCAAGAACATGGCCGCAAAGATTGCGGCGTATCCCGCCCAGGGATTGGCTTCTACGGCCTGGCCAATCCAATCGGGCAATTGGGTAACAAATTCGGTGAGCCCCATGGAGCGTGCTGAAGTCGTGGCAAGTCTTCCATGAAGCAACCCTGAAAGCGCAGATTGAGACCATCAGAACTTCAATTGAAGTCTTGATCCAATAAAAAAGCCAAATCACAACAGTGACCTGGCTGAACAAAACAAGCGAGAAAGCTTGTGCGGCTAACAATCAGTAGCGGTAATGGTCAGGCTTGTAAGGGCCTGAAACCGGCACGTTGATGTAATCGGCCTGATCCTTGCTGAGCTCGGTGAGCTGGGCACCAATACGACCAAGGTGTAAACGAGCAACCATCTCGTCGAGATGTTTCGGCAGCACGTAGACCTCCTTTCCGTACTCTTTGCCCTTGGTGAAGATCTCAATCTGAGCCAACACCTGGTTGGTGAAAGAGTTACTCATCACGAAGCTGGGGTGACCTGTGGCGCAGCCCAGATTCACCAGACGACCTTCTGCCAGCAGGATGATCTTGTTACCACTGGGAAGAGTGATGTGATCGACCTGAGGCTTGATGTTTTCCCACTCATAATTTTTGAGTGAAGCAACATCAATTTCATTGTCGAAATGACCGATGTTGCAGACGATCGCCTCATCCTTCATTTTCACCAGGTGCTCATTGCGGATCACCTGGTAGTTGCCGGTGGCCGTCACGAAGATGTCCATGTCTTCAACAACATCCTCCAGACGGACAACGCGATATCCCTCCATGGCTGCCTGCAAGGCACAGATGGGATCCACCTCAGCAATGCAGACGGTTGCACCCAGTCCACGCAGGGACTGAGCGGAACCCTTGCCCACATCGCCATAGCCAATCACCAGCGCCTGCTTGCCGGCAACCATCACGTCGGTGGCACGTTTGATGCTGTCAACCAGTGACTCGCGGCAACCGTAGAGGTTGTCGAATTTGCTCTTGGTGACCGAGTCGTTGACGTTGATTGCAGGGAAGGGCAATTCGCCGCTCTTCTGCATCTTGTAGAGACGAGCCACACCCGTGGTGGTTTCCTCAGTGACGCCCTGAATCTGCGCTTTTGTGCGGCTGTAGAAACTGGAATCCTGAGCAAGCTTCTTCTTGATGGAGGCAAAGAGGTAGGTCTCTTCCTCATTGGAAGGGTTGTCGAGAACTGTGATGTCCTGCTCTGCCTTGCTTCCCAGCATCACAAGACCGGTGGCATCGCCACCGTCGTCGAGAATCATGTTGGGTGAGCCACCATCGCCCCACTCGAGGATGCGGTGGGTGTACTCCCAGTATTCTTCGAGAGTTTCGCCCTTCACTGCAAACACGGGGATTCCCTTGGCTGCAATCGCAGCTGCAGCGTGGTCCTGAGTCGAGAAAATGTTGCAGGAGGCCCAACGCACGTCGGCGCCAAGCTCAACCAGCGTTTCAATCAGAACCGCGGTCTGGATCGTCATATGCAAAGACCCGGCGATGCGGGCGCCCTTCAGAGGCTTTTCGCTGCCATATTTTTTGCGCAAAGCCATCAGGCCTGGCATCTCGGTCTCAGCGATATCGAGTTCCTTGCGGCCGAAATCAGCCTGGTTGATATCAGCAATGACGCAATCGACGCCAAGCTTCAGCTCAGCCGCGGACGTGGGCGCTGCCACCATGGTTTGTGTGCTCCCTAAAAGAGTGTGGAGTTGAATATCTGCGGAGACGCCGAGGCTTCGGGCTCGCTGATCAAGCAATCTACCGACTGGAGCTGGATCCTGAAGGACCTGGAGGCCACAAGAGCTCTGGGCAGGTATCTGGTGCAACAGCCTCAGCGTCCATCGCTGCTGCTGCTCGAGGGCACTCTCGGTGCAGGCAAAACCTCACTGGTGCAGGGCATTGCCTCTGCTATGGGCATCGACGAACCGATCACCAGCCCAACCTTTGCCCTTGCTCAGCACTACCCCCAGGGGCAACCACCACTGGTTCACCTGGATCTTTATCGCCTGGAGTTGGCAGCCGCAGCCGACGACCTCTTCCTTCAAGAAGAGGAAGAAGCCGTGGGAATGGGCGCAATCCTGGTGGTGGAATGGTCGGAACGACTCAGCCTCGCCTTGCCGGAAGCCTGGCGAGTGAAGCTGACTCACAGGAGCGAGGGAGGCAGGCTGGCAACTCTGGTCAAAAGCGATCAGATCAGAACCCAGACCAATCAGGGGTCGAGTTGATCAAGAAACTCCACAACCATGCTGGGCAAAGGTTGCGGATCGATTGCCCCGGCACCGGAACAGACCAGTGCACCGCAGGCGGCCGCATAACGCACAACCTGCTCCACCACCGCTGCACTGAGCTGAAGTGGCTGGCCGATGGACGGAGTCAGTGTCACCAATTGATGCAGCAGTCCAGCTGTGAAAGCATCTCCAGCACCAGTGGTGTCAACGATCTGAGCCGGCGCCAGAACCGTCATCGAACCCTTGTGGCCTGCCATGAACCAGCGCACCGGATGACCACCATCAGTCACCAGAACATCGGGCTGCTGAGGCAAGGAAGCACTGATCTCTGCGGGGTCACTGCAGCTGAACAGCCACTCCGCCTCTTCTCTGGCCAGTTTGATCAATCCGGCTTTCGCAAGAAAGGGTTGCATCAGAGCCAGAGCCTGCGGGGAAGGACCTGCCACCGGGTCCGCTGACGGATCCCAGAACGTGGGGCGCCAGTTCACATCCAGGGCAATCCGCACTCCATCCCGTTCGGCCTGACTGACCGCGGAGCGCAAGGTTGCTGCAGAAGCCACTGTGGCCAGAGGAATGGTGCCGATCAACAGCCAGCGCGCTTCAGCTGCCAGGGCACACCAGATCGGATCAAGACTGGTCTGATTCAAAGCCTGGTCGGCAAAGCCCTCGCCGCGATCACCTGAGAATCCCTGAAAGACACGGTCTCCAGTGGAATCACGGCGCACAAGCACCACGCGGCTAGGTCGTTGAGAATCAATCTGGAGGCCGCGAAGATCAACCCCTCGATTACCAAGCAGCTCCTGAAAGTTGTTACCGATGGCATCGGCACCCAGCCGACCGATAAAGGCGACCGGTGTCCCAAGCCGGGCCAACGCACAAGCAACATTGGCAGGAGCGCCGCCAAGACGGTCATCACAATCCAGTGGAGCAGCCAAAGCAGGGTCACAACCCAGTGGTCCGAGTCGATCGACGAGGGCTTCACCAAGACACAGCACCTGCGGAGCGGAATCAGACATCAGACCTGCTACGGCTATCAGCAGCGTGGCCAAAAATTCCACAGACGTCAGGCAGCGCAATTGCTGTTCAGCTTCAAGGCTCGTTCAGTGATCCATCAAGGCAGAACCTGCAATCAACTGCCTTCCAGCAAGGTGCTCAAGCAGTCCGCTCAAGCAGTGCGGTGATGATGCGTGCATTCGCGGCAGGGAAGGGGTAATCGGTGAGGTCGGACGGCTTCACCCAGCGCACCTGCTGACTGGCCAGAGGTTGGGGATCTCCTGAAAGCCAACGACAGAGATAAACCTCAAAACGCAGCTTTTTATGGCTGTAGGCGTGATCCACCGTGATCAGCTTGTCGTCAACCCTGACTTCAATGGCCAGCTCTTCGCGCAACTCACGGCGGATGGTGTCTGTGATGACTTCATCAGGCTCCTGCTTACCGCCTGGAAATTCCCAGAGACCGCCCAACAGTCCCTCATTGAGGCGCTGATCGATCAGAACCTCAGCTGCTTCATTCAGAACCACACCCACACCAATCACTTGAAAAGGGATGTCACGTGGTGGCTCTTTCACGGGGTACTGCTGAGGAGAACCGGAAGCGTAAGCAGCACAGTGCGCATCCCAGGGACAAAGCTCACAGGAAGGACGACGGGGAGTACAGACCGTGGCTCCAAGATCCATCAGTGCCTGATTGAGATCGCGGCTCAGTCCTGGAACGGCATCAATCAACCCTTCACTCCAGGCCCAAAACTGAGCCTGCGCCCGCATTGGAGGCTCTGGATGGGCATGCAACCTGGCCAGCACCCGACGCACATTGCCGTCCAAGATGGCCAGTGGGCTGTTGAAGGCCGACGACAAGATGCCACCGGCTGTGCTGCGGCCGATACCGGGCAATGCAAGCCAGGTCTCCGGGTCGAAAGGCCAATCACTGCAAGGCATCGAATCGCTCACAACCCCTTGATGGCGCTGCAATTCAGCGAGCAGCAACCGAGATGTGGCGTGCAAGCGGCGGGCACGTGAGTAGTAACCAAGGCCCTGCCAAAGCAACAACACCTGCTGCTCCGAGGCCGCGGCAAGCACCTCAAGCCTTGGGAACGCCTGCATCCAACGCTGCCAATAAGGCAGCACCACCTGCAACTGGGTTTGCTGCAGCATCACCTCAGCAATCCAGATCGGGTAAGGATCAAGGCCATCTTCAGCCGCAGGCCAGCGACCATCGGCCCTGAACATCCAGGGTTTCTGCTTTGGATCGCATCGTCCGTGCTGCTGCCACCAGCTCAACAAAGACCGCGCAGCACATTGCGAATTTGTTGGAGACAACAATGGTTCGCTACATCGCTCCAGCAGCGCTGTGGATCGATCCTTCACAGCGTGCAGGACCCCTCCCGACAGAACAACCTCCCGAAGCAGTGCCGCACCAACGAAGGGTTCTTGCATCCCTGATGAAACAGGACTCCAGCAATGGCTGGCTGCACCAACCGATGTCGATCCCACTGGGGAGGCTGTTCGATCAACACCCTCATGGCGCGATGAAGATCCTCACTTAACTGATTTTCCACACCGACACGCTCGGGCATCGCATCCGGGGTCTCGTGCAACTCAGGCTCTTGGTTGTCAACCCACCCATCAGGCCATGCCAACCGACTGGCTGTCAAAACAGCGAATTTTTGACAAGCAAACAACACCGATCGCGAAAAGCAAGTGGTGAAGAGGCTTTTGCGTACTTACAAAAGCAATATTTCACTATCAAGCGCGACTTATAAACCTTCCATCGAGGGGTTATGGACTTTTCCCCTGCCGCAGCCAAAAGCCACTCTCGCAGCTGAGATCTGCTTCAACAGCTCTGTGGAAAAACTGTGCAAAACCACACGATCAACCCGAAAACAATCGTGGTTCAGAGCTGTTGATCAATCCAAATCGGATCACCACCATCATCAGTTTCTGCGTCCCCGATCACCGTCCACTAGAAATGTTCACGCTTGCTCTCTGATGCGGTGCGGTCTGAAAAAAACCGGTAACGTCCGACTCATCTGCGTGGGATTCTGTGCGGCGATCCGTGTTGTTCGCTCTTGTCGCCGTGGGAGTCCTCACAGGCTGCGGCAAGCCCAAACAGGCTGCACGGTCCATGCTGACAGTGCAGTCGGCAACGATCACCGACGCCACATTTGAACCCAACATCCAGGCCATCAGCCTGCTGGAGTCCACCACCACCGTGTCGCTGATGCCGGAGACCGATGGTCGGGTGGTGCAGGTGCTGGTCAAGGATGGCCAGAAAGTCAGTGCCGGTCAGCCGATTCTGGTGCTCGACAACGTGCAGGAAAGCGCTGCATTGGATGCTGCCAAGGCTCAGGCCCTCACCGACAAGCTCAATGCCGAGCGGTACGAATTCCTGTTCAAGAACGGAGCGACCTCAGCCGAGCTGCGTGACCAGTACGCCACCCAGGCGATCACGTCCCGCGATCAGGCACGCACCGCGGCAGCAAACCTGGGATACAAATTCGTGCGCTCACCGATCGACGGCGTGATCGGCAACCTCGACACAGTGAAGCTCGGCGATTACATCCAAACCGGTCAGGAAATTACCGGCATCGTCAATAACTCAACCCTCTGGACCTTGATGGAGATCCCAGCCACTCATGCCGGAGATGTCGCGATCGGCCAGACCGTGAAGGTGGCCTCGCAGGGCAATCCTCCTGTGCAGGGGGATGGTTCGGTCGTTTTCATCTCCCCCTACTTCGGGACGAGCAGTCATTCCAATGCGCCCAACACCGTGTTGGTGAAAGCAGAATTCCCGAATCTCACCGGAAAGTTGAAAACGGGACAATTCGTGAAAAGCGCAATCATCACGGGACGCAAGCAGACGCTCGCCGTGCCCGTGCAGGCCGTGATGATGCAGGCGGAACAACCTTTCGTTTACAAGTTGATTCCTCTGAGCAGAGCCCTGCCTGGGATCAAAGCTTCAGCAAACGTTCCAGAAGCAACCAAGAAAACACTCGAAAAGCTTCCACCTTCAACACCGATTGTGATGCAGACCAAGGTGGAGCTGGGTCAACTGCAAAACAATTTCTACCCCGTTCAATCAGGGCTGAACCGAGCAGACACAGTGGCGGTGAGCAACACCAGTCAACTGCGTAGCGGTATGCCGGTAAAAGTGGCACCGGCAAGCTCATCGCAGCGAACCGTCCCGACCAAGACGATGAAGGACTAATCAGCGATGTCCTTCTCAGACAAGTTCATTAAACGGCCGGTTTTGACAACGGTCTGCAGCATTCTGATCGTGCTGGTGGGTGTCATCAGCATTCCTACGCTTCCGATTGCCAATCTGCCAAACATCGCCAATCCGGTGATTCAGGTCACCTCTGGATATAGCGGTGCCAATGCAGAGGTAACCGAGCAGGCAGTGACCAATCCGTTGGAGCAACAGATCAACGGCACACCTGGGGTCAGTTACATCACCTCCAACAGCGACATGGAGGGAAACAGCTCGATCAGTGTCTATTTCGATGAAACAACAGACATCGATATCGATCAGGTCAATGTGCAGAACAGGGTGAGCCTGGCGATGCCCCAGCTTCCCGGACAAGTGTCTGACACAGGGGTATCAGTCAAGCAGAGCACGCCTTCAATCCTATTGGCCTACCAGGTGGGCTCGACCGAAGGTCAGTTCGACATTAGTTATCTCAATGGCCTGATCTACGAACAGCTCTATTACCCACTTTCGAGGGTCGAAGGTGTCGCAACGGTGACCGTCTATGGCGGAGCCACTCCTGCCTTCTGGCTGTTTGTCGATCCAGACAAATTGGCAGCCAACGGGCTGACTTCCGAGGATGTGATTTCTGCTGTTAAAGCACAAAACAGCGTGGCGATCGGCGGCCTCATCGGAGGACCACCAGCCTCAGGCGATCAAACATTCACTTATCCAATCCTCGTTGAGGACAACGGCAATCTGATCACGCTCGAACAGTTCGAGAATCTGATCATCAGCAGAACGGAGACAGGAAACCTGCTCAAGCTCCGTGATGTCGGAGAAGTGCGCTACGGGACCAACACTTACACCATTCAGTCCACCGACAAGAGAAGCCAACCATCTCTGACTGTCGCTGTCTATCAGACGCCAACAAGTAATGCGTTGGACGTCTCCAAGGCGGTCGTTGCACAAATGAATCAATTCGCCGCGACTGTTCCCCCGGGCGTGCAGGTCGATCAGATCTATGACGTTGGCCAGTTCATTGAATCCTCCGTTGAAGGTGTCATCGATGCGCTCGGCCTGGCCATCATCCTGGTGCTGGTGATCCTGTTTCTGTTCCTCCAAAACTGGAGGGCCACCATCGTTCCCAGCCTCGCCATCCCGATCTCGCTGGTGGGCGCTTTTGGCTTTCTCAAGGTCTTCGGCTTTTCGATCAATCAATTGACGCTGCTGGGCCTGGTCCTGGCCACAGGCCTGGTTGTGGACGACGCCATCGTTGTGATCGAAGCGGTCTCCACCAACATCGAGAAGGGAATGCGGCCCCGACAGGCAGCGCTTGAGTGCATGGGAGAGCTGTTTGGTGCTCTGGTGGCAACAGCCCTGGTGCTGATGGCCGTGTTCGTGCCTGTGGCCTTCTATCCAGGCAGCATCGGCATCATCTACAAGCAATTCGCATTAACGATCGCTTTCTCCATCGCCATTTCGGCGTTCAATGCCCTCACCTTCTCACCAATGCTTTCAGGGCTAATCCTGCCCAAGGAGCAGCCCAGACAACCCAAGGGCTGGGGTTGGATCGTTGCCGGAGTGATCGTGGGACTTGCCTTCGGGAAATTCAGTGCCAGCTCCTTCGGGAGCTGGACCTACGTCGCCGGTGTGTTGGTGGGTGGCTTCGCCGGTGCCAATCTGACCAAAATTTTCCAAAGCTTCAATGCAGGCTTTGATCGGCTTCAAAAGGCCTACGCCAATTTGCTGCAACAACTGATCAAGGCAAGAAAGCTGGTGATGACTGGACTGGTGGCCGGCATGGTGCTCACCCTGTTGGCCTTCACAGCCATCCCAGCTGCGTTCATCCCTGAGGAAGACCAGGGCTACGGGATGGGTATTTTCCAGCTGCAGAACGGTGCCTCCCTGGTGGAGACCCAAAAGGTGGGGATTCAGATTGCAGAAATTCTCAGCAAAGAAGATGACATCGAAAACGCCTCAGTGATCAACGGCGCTGGCTTCAACGGCTCAAGCCCCGACCAGGGTCTGTTTTTCTATGGGTTCAAGCCGCTCTCGGAACGCAGAAGCGCCCAAGACAGTGCCGACGCGATTATTAAACGCCTGAATGCACAGCTGATCGAACTCAGTAGCGGGCTTGCCATTGCCATCGGTCCACCGGCAGTGCCCGGATTTTCTCCGTCGGGCGGGTTCTATTTCCAGTTCAACGATCTCAGCAATGGCAGCTACGGCTTCAACGAGTTTTCGGAGATGGCAGGAAAGCTGATCAAGACAGCCAATGCCAGCGGTGATTTCTCCAGCGTTTACACCCAGTTCAATCCCAGCTCTCCAGCCGTTGGTCTGTCGATTGATCGTGATGTGATGGGTGCCCTCAACGTCGACTACCAGGAGGCCATGGACACCATCGCCGTCGTGACAGGTGGCAACTACTCGGGGCTCACCTACGAAAGCGGCCAGGTCCGCAACATCTATGTGCAGGGAACTCCCGAGCAGCGGGAGAACTTTGACGACATTCTCGATATCTATGTTCGCGATAGAGATGATGAGCTGGTTCAGGTGTCCCAGTTCGCCAGCGTTGATCTCAGCAGCGCACCCCCTGTAATCAATCACTACAACCTGTACCGATCGATTTTGATCCAGGGTGCTGAAGCCGCCGGTAAGAGCAGCGGTCAGGCACTGGACGCCATGCAGCAGATCTTCAAGAAGGAGAATTTCACCAACATCGGTTCCGCTTTCACAGGCCTTGCCGCGCTGCAACTCTCCGCCGGTAACGCCAGCCTGGTGGTGTTTGGACTCGGCCTGCTGATCGTTTATCTGGTGCTGTCAGCCCAGTACGAAAGCTACGTGACGCCTGTCGTCATCCTGGCGACGGTTCCTCTGGCGATGCTCGGTGCACTGGCTTTCCTGAGTCTGCGCTCGATTGATCTCAACATTTACGCTCAGGTTGGGCTTGTGACCCTGATCGGCCTGGCTGCCAAAAACGGAATTTTGATCGTTGAGGTTGCCGAGCAACGTTTACAACAAGGCAAGTCTGCTGCGGAAGCGGTCATCGAATCTGCTGAATCGCGGCTTCGTCCGATCCTGATGACAGCTATCGCGGCCCTCGCCGGTTTTCTTCCACTGGTCGTGGCCAACGGAGCCGGGGCTCACAGTCAGCAGTCGCTGGGAACTGTGATTTTCGGTGGGCTTTTGGTTGCCACCGTGCTGTCTCTGGGTGTGGTGCCACCTTTCTATGTCGTGATCAAAGGTCTAGAGGCGCGGTTGTTCAACCAAAAGCAGCAGGATGGCAGTGACGATGGATCAATCGCTGGTGCCAGCTGACTCAATCTGGACTTGGAAACAAGCCGACGGCTGCAGTCTTGAGGTCGCCTGGCAATGCCATGCAGACACTCCGGAGCAAGGGCAAAACAGCAGTGTTCCCGCTGTCGTCCTGGTGCATGGCTTCGGTGCCAGCGGCAACCACTGGCGCCACAATCTGCCTGTTCTGGGCAAACGAACCCGGACGTATGCCCTCGACCTGATCGGCTTTGGCGGCAGCAGTCAGCCTCAGGCACTGCTGACAGGTGAGCAACCTGCTGTGGGCCAGGCAGATCGCAGTCAATCCCTCGTCTATAGCTTCGATCTCTGGGGCCAGCAGGTAGCCGACTTCTGCAAGGCAATCGTGCAAGGTCCGGTGGTCCTGGTCGGCAACTCGATCGGCGGAGTCGTGGCGTTACGCGCCGCGCAGCTGCTTGAAGACCATTGCAAAGGAGTGGTGCTGATCGACTGTGCTCAACGGCTGATGGACGACAAGCAACTGGCAACCCAACCAGCCTGGATGGCCTGGATCAGGCCGCTGTTAAAAACATTGGTCAGCCAGCGCTGGCTGAGTACAGCCTTGTTCCGCAATGCCGCACGTCCAAGGGTGATCAAAAGCGTTTTGAAACAGGCTTACCCCAGTGGCAACAACATTGATGATCAGCTGGTGGAACTTCTCTACAAGCCAACGCAACGACCTGGAGCAGCAGAAGCATTCCGCGGCTTTATCAATCTGTTTAACGACCACCTCGCGCCGGATTTACTGGACAACCTTCAACAGCCCGTGGATCTGATCTGGGGCCAAAAAGATCCCTGGGAACCTGTGTCCGAAGCCCAAGAATGGGAACAACGTTTCAGCTGCATTCGATCATTAAAAGTGTTAACCGGATCAGGTCATTGTCCCCATGACGAGAACCCGGCAGAAGTCAACAAAGAGTTACTCAAAATACTCAAAAAATATTAATTTACCAATAAAAGAACTTGCCTAATGTTATTAGACTGATTGAAGCTTGTTGACTGCCGAAAGAATTCAGCAGGCAACATAAGCCTCAACCTGATCACTGAGGCGACGCAGTCCAGCCAAGCCATCCCGCTCCAGATTACGGACCCGATCGCGACTGATTCCAATCACTCGACCGATGCCTGTCAGGCTCATCGGATCTTCTCCGTCCATCCCGTAGCGCATCCGCAGCACACGCTCCTGCAGTTCAGGCAACTGACTCAATAGATCGCTCAGATCTCCCTTCAGGCACTCGCCTTCCACCTGCTCGCTCGGCAATTCACCATCACCCGCCAGCAGATCAAGCAGTTCGGTGTCATCACCGTCGCCCACCTTCATCTCCAAACTCACAGGCTGACGCGCACGGCACATCAGTTCCTTCACTTCCTCTTCCGGCAGCTCCACAAAACCCGCCAATTCCGTCACCGACGGTGTACGTCCCAGCTCCTGGCTCAGTTCACGCTGACCTTTCTTCAGCTTGTTCAGCATCTCCGTGATGTGGATCGGCAACCGGATCGTCCGGCTCTTCTCCGCAATCGCACGGGTGATCCCCTGACGGATCCACCAGTACGCATATGTGCTGAACTTGTAGCCACGCGTTGGGTCGAACTTCTCCACACCCCGCACCAGACCAATCGTTCCCTCCTGGATCAGATCCAGCAGTTCCATATTCCGCTTGGTGTACTTCTTGGCCACACTCACCACCAGGCGCAGATTCGCTGCCACCATCCGCTCCTTGGCGCGACGACCAGCCTGCAGCTTGCGCTTCAGTTGCGCTGCACTCAGTCCTGCTGCTTTGGCCAGCTCTGCAGGGGGCACAATCTCGCCACCACGCTGATCGCTCAGCTCTGCTTCTTGAGCTTCCAGCTCCATCAGCTCTTGCACCTGACGACCCAGCGTGATCTCCTGCTGATGGCTCAGCAGCGGCACACGGCCGATGTCACGCAGGTAGGAACGCACCAGGTCGACATCAGCGCTTACTGAACGAACAGAGACTGACTTACCGACAGAACCCTTGGAGGGTGCAGTTTTTGAGGGAAGAGCCTTGAGGGGAGTCGCTACGGGAGCAGCGGCGATAGCAGGAGCCATGACGCTTGATTGAGTTGTGTAAAGCGTACTACTAAGAAACGTAAACGTCCTCTCAGAAATGGACGGCAGCGAGTAATTGGGTAGAAATACCTGCGCTTGCGAGCAGCTGCGGCATGTTCAGCAACAGCCACTGCGCTGTTTTCAAATAGATGAGAGTGCCCACCACATCCGTGCAGGTGGTGATGAATGGTGTGGACATCAGCGCCGGGTCCCAGCCCAGACGGTTGAACAACAGGGGGAACGCCGCGCCGGCCGTTGCAGCCAAGGTGGTGATGGCCAACAGACTGGTTCCCACCGACAGACCAACCAGCGGGCTTTGACCACGCCACCAGGCAAAAGGAACCACCAGCAGCATCATCAACAGTCCAAGCAACAACCCGGCAGTCGCTTCGCGAGCAACAGCCCTGAACTGGCCCAGGGAGGTGATGCTTTGCGTGCTTAAACCACGGATGACCACGGTGGAACTTTGAGCACCCACGTTGCCGCCGGTTCCTGCCAACAGCGGAATGAACGCAGCCAGAAGCACCACCTCTTTGAGCACCTCTTCATTGAGAGCGATCACCTCTGAGGTGACGAAGCTGGCCAAAACCAACACCGACAGCCACACAACCCGGCGTCGAGCGACGGTGAACAGATTGCTCTGAAAGTAATCGTCCTCATCACCGGCTTCAACCGCACCTGCGGCGTAAAGATCACGCGTGGCCTCCTGCTCGATCACGTCAATCACGTCATCCACGGTGACGATGCCCACCAGACGCCGCTCCCGGTCGACGACGGGCACAGCCAGAAAGTCGTAACGCTGAATCGCCCGAGCTACCTCCTCCTGATCCGTATCGGTGTTGACACTCACGACCTCCCTGGTCATGACATCGCCAATCCGGTGCTCAGGATCTGCAGTGACAAGGTCCCGCAGCGACAAAATCCCTGTGAGATGACGCTGCCCATCGGTGACATAAAGGCTGTAGATCGTTTCTGTCTCACGTGCGCGGCGTCGCACAATCGTGAGTGCCTGGGCAGCACTTTGAAACTCCTTTAAATCGATGTATTCGGTCGTCATTAGACGACCAGCCGTTTCACTGGCGTAACCAAGCAGCTGAGCCGTCACACGACGTTCCACCGGGCTGAGCTCCGTCAACAGACGACGCACCACCTTGGCCGGCAGTTCATCGAACAGACGCACCCGATCGTCGGGAGACATCTCCTCAACCAGCTCAAGCACCTCACCGGAACGCAAGCGCTCTAACAGGCTCTGCTGAATCGGTGGCTCAAGGTATTCATAAACCTCAATCGCCTCGTCTTTGCCGAGCAAACGAAATGCAAGGGCCTGCATGGTGCGGGGCACGCTACCAATCGCCTCAGCCACATCCACTGGCTGCACCGGTGCCAGCAGGAGCTTGACACCGTCGTAATTGCCCACACTGAGCATTGACTCAAGCTGGCGCGCAACCACTTCCACAACCATCTGGTGGGAAGGGACGTCGCTCAAAGCAAGGCTTTCACTGGAGTCCGGTGCCTGATCCATGCCCCGTGTCCAGCGCACTCAAGTGTATGCCGATGCAAGACAGTTATCGTCTGCGCCAATCGTCATCCCAAGCCATGGCTACAAGCATCAGCAGCGTTTCCGTGCGCACTCCCGACGGCAGCGAAAAATCTCTTAGCGCCTACGCCGGCAAGGTGCTGTTGATCGTGAACGTGGCAAGCCGCTGCGGCTTCACCAAGCAATACGCCGGCCTCCAGGCCTTGCAAGACAAGTACGGCGCACAGGGCCTTTGCGTTCTGGGGTTTCCTTGCAACGACTTCGGAGCCCAGGAGCCCGGCAGCCTTGATGAAATCAAGAGCTTCTGTTCAACCACCTACGGCGCCAGCTTCGAGCTGTTCGACAAGGTGCATGCCACAGGCAGCACCACCGAGCCCTACACCACGCTCAATCAGACACAGCCTGCTGGAGACGTGGCCTGGAATTTCGAAAAATTCCTTGTCGGAAAAGACGGCACCGTTCTCAATCGCTACAAAAGCGGAGTGGCTCCTGAAGATGCTGAGCTCAGCAGCGCTATTGAGTCGGCTCTGAAGGCTTGATCGCCAACGCATCAAACCTGCGGCCAATCCATAAACCCAGGGCTGCGCCACCAAGGCCCAGCCCCAGGGTCAGGCCAATCAACCCAATGGCTGCGAGCTGTTGGCCCGAAACAATCAGGTCCACGCTGTTGACCATCCAGCTGCTGAATGTGGTTAATGAACCACAGAATCCAATCCCGACCAGCAACTGAATCCGAGGCCGATAGGGCAAACCCAACAGCAAGCCCAAAATCAGAGAACCGAGCACGTTGACCAACACGTCTCGGTCATTCAGCACCACACCGAACTGCCAGCGCAACAAGGCCCCTGGGACCGCCCCCACGGCGACCAACAGCAGCTCCTGAAGCTCCGTTCTAAAAGAAGGCGACTGTTCAGGCATTGACAAGTCCGAGACTGAAACCTGCAGCAGCAACCAGAAGACCAGCGATCACCGAGCCGGCGGTGAGCAAAACGGCTTCGCCCCAGCGGCGATCACGCAACGTGACGAGAACCTCCACGGCAAACGTAGAAAAGGTGCTCAGGCTGCCAAAAAAGCCTGTGCCAACCAGCAAAATCAATGCAGATGCACCGGGAGATTGGTCGCAACGACCAGTGCGCTCCAGGCCGAGCACCAGGCCCAAGGCAAATGCAGCCACAAGGTTCACAGCAAAGGTTCCCCAGTGCTTGCGCGGAACCATCGGTTCAAAGTGGTTCACCACTCTGAGGCGTAACCAAGCCCCAGGGATGGCACCCAACCCAACCATCAACGCCTGATAGTTACTGAACTCAGTGATGAATCCAACCTCGCTGCCGCTCGACGGAATCCGTGAGCGCAGGGCCGGAGCTGACCTTCACCTGAATCCAGTCAAGGCCATCGTCACTGCGCCAACGACGCAACAACTGCAACGGTGTTCCGATCTCAAGCCTCCGCAAGGCCGGAGCTGCAACAAGCGGACTGGATTGGAGCACACAGTCGCTGCCACTGAGTAGAGAGCCACGGCCCTGCTGGCGGCGGATCTGGGGTAGACGACGCTCGGCTCCACCAGCCGGCAAAGCCACCGGGCCGAACAACGACACGCCAAGCAACCAGCTCCAACGCAGCATCACCGTTGCGGAGTGATTCATCAGATGTCGAGTGCTGACATATCAAGCTCAGCACTATGGGTTTCGATGAATTCACGCCTAGGCGCGACTTTGTCGCCCATCAAAATTGTGAAGATGCGATCTGCTTCTAACGCATCTTGAACTTCAACGCGCTTCATCGTGCGACTGGAGGGATCCATGGTGGTTTCCCAAAGTTGCTTGGGCATCATTTCACCCAAGCCCTTAAAACGTTGGATGTTGTAGTTGGCTTTTTCACCAAAACCATCCAAGGTTTTTTGCAACTGCTGCTCGTTATAACAGTAAGAATGTTTTTTGCCGCGCTCAACCTTGTACAAAGGCGGACAAGCGATATAGATGTATCCACCTTCCACTAACTCTTTTTGATATCGGTAGAAGAATGTCAAAATCAAGGTGCGAATATGGGCGCCATCCACATCAGCATCTGTCATGATCACAACCCGGTGATAACGAAGATTCTTAGCGTCAAAATCTTCTCCTTTGATACCCAAACCAAGCGCAGTAATCAGGGCCTGGATCTCAGTATTTTTGTAAATCTTGGCATCATCAGTCTTCTCAATATTGAGGATCTTGCCTCTCAATGGCAGGATTGCCTGGAAACGACGATCACGGCCCTGCTTGGCAGAGCCACCAGCAGAATCTCCCTCAACAATGTAGATCTCGGATTCAGCAGGATCGCGAGAACTGCAATCTGCCAACTTGCCTGGCAGCGTTGAACTTTCCAAGACGCTCTTACGCCGCACCAACTCACGAGCGCGGCGAGCAGCCTCTGCAGCATTAAAGGCCTGAATGGCCTTCTCGAGGATCATATCGATCACTCCAGGATTGAATTCCAGGTACTGACTGAGAGCCTCACCGACAAGATTATCGACAATGCCACGAACTTCCGTATTACCCAGCTTGGTTTTGGTCTGACCCTCGAATTCAGGCTCAGGCACCTTGACCGACAAGACTGCTGTCAACCCCTCACGAATATTTTCTCCAGCAAGATTGCCATCGGCCTCTTTTCGCTTGCCTCGCTTACGGGCAAAGGTATTGAGGGTTCGCGTAAGAACTGTCTTCAGACCCTCAATATGGGTACCGCCATCAACGGTGCGGATGTTATTGGCAAATCCAAGAATGCTGTCGGAATAAGCATCAACACACCACTGCAGCGCAGCTTCAATCGAAACACCATCTTTTTCGGCATTCACATAAATAATTTCGGGATGCAATGCATCTTTTTCAGCATTCATGTAGGCGACATATTCCTTGATGCCGCCCTCATAAAAATAAATTTCTTCGTGGGGTTTACCTTCGGCATCACGGGCAGTCTCACGCTCATCGCGGAAAACAATCTGCACTCCTCCATTGAGATAAGCGAGTTCGCGCAAGCGCGCCGAAAGTGTTGCGTAATCAAACTCGATGCCGACCGTGAAAATTTGAATATCGGGCTTGAAGCGCACACTGGTGCCTGTCAGACCATTCTCAGAGGAAGGCTGATCTTCAGACTTCAGGCTGCCGATGGGCGCACCACGCTCAAAGCGTTGACGGTGCACCTTGCTCTGGCGACGAACGGTGACTTCCACCCATTCGCTCAGGGCGTTGACAACCGAGACGCCAACACCGTGAAGACCGCCGGAAACCTTGTATCCACCGGCGCCGAACTTGCCACCGGCGTGCAGCACGGTGAGAACTGTTTCAAGAGCGCTCTTGCCAGTGCGGGGGTGAACGTCGGTGGGAATGCCACGACCGTTGTCGGTGATACAAGCGGACCCGTCCTCGCCCAGCACCACCTGAATCTCAGTGCAGTGGCCGGCTAAAGCTTCATCGACCGAATTGTCCACCACCTCATAAACAAGGTGATGCAATCCCCTCGGCCCGGTCGTGCCGATGTACATTCCGGGGCGCTTGCGGACGGGTTCGAGACCCTCCAGCACTTGAATTTGTTCGGCGCCATAGGCCGCCTGAACTTTCGCGGCTTCGCTCATGCGATTTAGGTCGACCAGGCTTCCTGTCAGGCTGAATCTACCACCGGCATGCCAGAGGCGCTTGCAGAGGCCTCTGAGGCATCATTTTTTCAGGGGGTCCACCCCCGCTCCTCTCCATGTCCGACCCCAGCCCACCAGCAGCGCCAGGATCAGCGCAGCCCACACCACTGGTGGTGGTGCTGCTGGGACCCACCGCCAGCGGCAAAACGGCTCTGGCTCTCGAGCTGGCAGAACGCTTTGAGCTGGAGATTTTGAATATTGATTCGCGGCAGCTCTACAAGGAGATGAATGTGGGCACCGCCAAACCCACCGCCGAGCAGAGAGAACGGGTGACCCATCACCTCCTCGACCTGCGCCGACCTGATCAACCGATCACCTTGCGCGAATTTCAAGACGAAGCACTTGCAGCGGTGAATAACAGCCTGGAAGAACGAGGTGCTGCTTTCCTGGTGGGAGGAAGTGGTCTGTATCTCAAAGCGCTCACCGCTGGGCTGAAGCCACCCTCGGTCGCACCTCAACCGGCACTGCGGCAGCAACTTGCGCACCTAGGCCAGAAAGCCTGTCATCAACTCTTGAAGGATGCAGACCCTGCAGCAGGCCAACGAATTGCCGCGGCGGACGCAGTCCGCACCCAACGCGCCCTGGAAGTGCTCTATGCCACTGGCAGACCGATGAGCTCGCAGTCCAGTGCCAGCCCGCCTCCCTGGCGCGTTCTCGAACTCGGCCTCAATCCAGCCAACCTGCGCCAGCGGATCAGTCAACGCACTGAACTGCTGTATGCCCAGGGGCTGATGGAAGAAACCCAGCAACTGCAGCAGCGCTACGGAGCTGACCTGCCACTCCTGCAAACCATTGGCTACGGCGAAGCATTACAGGTGCTGGGTGGGCATCTCGATCGAACCAGCGCCATCGCACAAACGACCAAGCGCACGCAACAGTTCGCCAAGCGCCAACGCACCTGGTTCAGACGTCAACATCAGCCCCACTGGCTCAGTGATACCGATCCCTTAAACGATGCCAGTCAGCAGATCGAAGCCGGTCTAGGGTGAGTCATGAAACCCGGCCGGGCCCAGATTGTTCTCCGGCAGCCTCTTCATCACTGAATGCCACCACGTCCCCGTTTTGACCGCCGTGCTCCTGTCAGGGAGCTCCCCAACATCAACGATCGCATCAACTACCCACAGCTTCGTGTGGTGGATGCAGACGGCACTCAACTTGGAGTGATTGATCGGGAAGAAGCGTTATCAGTGGCCAAAGAACGGGAACTGGATCTTGTTCTGGTGAGCGAAAAAGCTGATCCGCCGGTTTGCCGGATCATGGATTACGGCAAATACAAATTCGAACAAGAGAAAAAAGCCAAGGAAGCCAAGAAAAAATCACATCAGACCGAAGTTAAAGAGGTCAAGATGCGATACAAAATCGATCAGCATGATTACGACGTGCGGATCGGCCAGGCCCAGCGTTTTCTCAAGGCCGGCGACAAAGTGAAATGCACCGTGATTTTCCGCGGCCGCGAGATCCAACACACTGCTCTGGCTGAGGTTCTGCTCAGGCGCATGGCCAAGGATCTCGAGGAGCCCGCAGAGATTCAGCAGCCTCCCAAACGCGAGGGCCGCAACATGATCATGTTCCTCACACCGCGCAAAACCCCCCTGGCCAAGCAAGACGAAAAAGAAGAAGCTGCCAACAAAGCGGTGCGCACGATCACAGCTCCTCCGCGCGCAGCAGCAGCCAGACAGATCAGCAAGCCTGCTGGGAACGGCTAACCAAGCCAATCAACAATCAGCGCAATTCGGCATCCACCCTTTTCGCAATTGGTAGGCGATCAATCAGATCACTTGCAGCTCGTCACAACTGAACTGGTTGCTTCGTGATGGCTTGACAGCAACGAAACATTGTCAGCACACTCGCTGCTTCGATGGCATCACAGAGAACTGAGCAACGCAAAAAATCCAGAGAGAACGTCGTCATGGCGAGCTAAACACCGAACGTAATCAACACCAGCCAGCGACACAAACACACCTCGTCGTCCCGATGTTCAGTGCTTGATCTCAGCAGGCTGCAACTGAAACCAGAGCACTCGCAGCAATCGGCACAAGGACACAGACCAAACAAGGAATTGTCACCGAGCCGTTCACTCCTTAAGGTGGCCGCATCTTGATCTGGCCCACCGGCGTGCGATTCCACATCCAACAGGAAAGCGACATCCCGGCGTCGACACAGCTTTACAACCAGATTTGCTTCGCGATTGCTGCTCGGCACTACCCACCGGGTCACCGTCTACCCAGCACTCGTCAACTGGCGATGCAGACAGGCCTGCACCGCAACACCATCAGCAAGGTGTATCGCCAACTTGAGACCGACGGCGTGGTCGAAGCCATGGCCGGTTCTGGCATTTACGTGCGCGACCAGCAGAAGCCACGGGAAATGCGCACCCCGACCAATCCCCGCAATCGCGGCGTCACGGATGTGGACCGCGAGGTTCGCAAGTGCGTCGATGGTCTGCTGAATGCCGGCTGCACCCTGCAGCAAACCCGAGATCTGCTGACCCGAGAGATTGACTGGCGTCTGCGCTGCGGTGCCAGGGTCCTGGTGAGCACGCCGAGAGAAGACATCGGAGCTTCGATGCTGATCGCCGAGGAACTGGAACCCTGCCTCGATGTCCCGGTGGAAGTGGTGCCAATGGAAGAGCTGGAAAGCATTCTGGAAAGCGCCAGCAATGGCACCGTTGTGACCAGTCGTTATTTCCTGCAACCGGTGGAAGAGCTGGCGAAGCGCCATGGCGTCCGCGCTGTGGCCGTGGATCTCAACGACTTCCGAGAGGAGCTCGCCATGCTCAAGGAGCTGCGTCAGGGAAGTTGTGTGGGCCTTGTGAGCATCAGCCCAGGCATCCTGCGCGCTGCGGAAGTGATCCTTCACAGCATGCGCGGCAACGAACTGCTGCTGATGACAGCCACGCCTGATATCGGCAGTCGTCTTCTGGCGCTGCTCAGGGCCTCAAGCCATGTGCTCTGCGATCGCCCCAGCCTGCCCCTGGTGGAGCAGAGCCTGCGCCAAAACCGTTCGCAGTTGATGCGCATGCCCCAGGTGCATTGCTCCCAGAGCTACCTCAGTGGAGACACAATCGAATTGCTGCGCAAGGAGATTGGCCTGCAAAGCGACTGAAGACTGCCAACTGTCAAAATGACGCCTTCAAGCGCTGAGGGCGCGGCTCGAAGGCATGTTCAATCACATCCGAGCCGACCTGGCGATCATCCGCGAACGTGACCCAGCAGCCCGCGGCCCGCTGGAGAGCCTGCTCTGCTACCCCGGTTTTCAGGCACTGACCCTGCACAGACTCAGTCATCGACTTTGGCGTTCTCGCTTGCCTCTAAAACTGCCGGCAAGACTGCTCAGCCAGCTGGGGCGTGCGTTGACCGGAGTTGAAATTCACCCTGGAGCCACCATCGGCCATTGCGTGTTCATCGACCACGGCATGGGCGTGGTGATTGGTGAAACGAGTGAGATCGGTGACCGCTGTCTGCTTTATCAGGGAGTGACCTTGGGAGGCACTGGCAAGGAGCACGGCAAACGTCACCCCACATTGGGCACCAACGTTGTGATCGGAGCTGGGGCCAAAGTGCTTGGAGCCATTGAAGTTGGAGCCAACACTCGAGTCGGTGCAGGATCTGTTGTCGTACGCAACGTGGAGGCGGACTGCACGGTTGTGGGCATTCCTGGCCGGGTGATTCATCAAAGCGGCGCACGCATCAATCCACTGGCCCATTCAGCCCTGCCTGACGCAGAAGCCAGTGTGATCCGCAACCTGATGGAACGAATCGACCAACTGGAGCAGCAGGTTCACCGTCTTCAGAACAATCTCACCACCATGGCCGCCGCGAATGGTCGGCCCTTGAATGAGCTACAGAGTGGTAGAGCCCAAAGCCTCAAGGATCGTGAAATCATCGAGTTCCTTGGGGACTGAACAGCATGAACTTGCAAACTGGTTACAGGCTTCAATTGTTCCCAGACCATGGAATGGCCCCATGGGGCGATTTCAGGCAACCAACAGAATCCTGAGCAGGCCAAGCGCCATTCGATAGTGCTCAATCCGCTTGAGCAGAAGCACAGCACACCATTGATTGCATGAACGGCTCCATGACTTCGTCCCCGCTGGATGCGCTCAGCGCCGACACACTGGCACTTCTGCGACAGCACAACCTGTTGAAGCAGCTGGTGGCAGCCGAGTTGGTGAAGGAGGCGGTGGAGTCGATTGACATTTCCGAAGAGGAACAAGGCAAGTTCGTTGACTCCTATTGCAAACAGCGAGGGATTCAGCCTGGTGAAGAACTCAATGCTCATTTGAAGCAACGAAGCCTCAGCGACTCTGATCTGCGCTGGCAGCTCTGTCTCAACCAACGAATCAAAATCCATAGCCAGGAGAATTTTCAACACAAGGCAGAGGCTCGTTTTCTAGCCCGCAAGGAGCGATTGGATCGTGTGGTTTACAGCTTGCTGAGGGTGAAAGACCCTCTGATCGCTCGCGAGTTTTACCTTCAGATCGATGGCAAAGAAGCAAACTTCGCTGATTTGGCCTCTCGGTTTTCGGAGGGCCAGGAGAGCAACACCAATGGAATTGTTGGACCTGTGCCACTCACCCAGGCTCACCCAGCGCTGGCAGAGAAATTGCGCACCAATCCGGCCGGCAAACTAATTGAGCCCTTCCCCATTGGTGAGTGGTGGCTTGTCACCCGTTTGGAACGCTACGAACCGGCTCGATTTGACGCCTCGATTGCGCATCAGATGGCCCTTGAACTGTTTCAGGAATGGGTAGAAGAGGAATCAGCGGCTAGGCTCCGTGATCTCTAACGGCTCGCTCACTGTTCAGCTGAATGACGGTATCTCCCCCATCGAGCCTGCTGAATCATCCCGCTTTTGCTCAGCTCACGCCTGAAAGCCAGTCACTCCTGCAGAGCACTGCAGTTCCAGTGGAGTTCGCAGTAGGCCAAATGCTCAGCACTGAGGCGATTGTGCCGAACCGCATCCTGATCATTGAAAGCGGACGTGCTCGCCTGCTGGGCCGCCAACACAACAAGTTATGCACCTTGGCACGGCTTGGTGAACAAAGCGTGGTGGGTCTTGCATCCTTGCTGCGCGCCGAAGGTTGCGAAGAAGTGTCTGCTTCAACCCCTGTGCGGGCGATTGCCATCCCAGATGCAACCGTGCTTCAGCTTTGGCAGCACGATGGAAGCTTCCGCCAATGGTGCAATAACACCATTTTCCCTGCAGAACTGGCTGTGCTCATTGAAAGGATTCTGCAGAGCAGTGAGCGAGCCACCTATGGCCTTCAAGACGTTCTCAGCCAATGCGTTCCTCATGCGCTGCTGTTGCCTGTCAAACAAGAGGAATGGACGACTGATGACCTCAACGAGCGTCAGCTGTTTGTCGCCAGTGCCAACAGTTCCAAGCAGGTCGGCGATTTGTTGGAGGCCAATGAAGCACTACCTGAGACATCCGGCCCCCTGGCACTGCGGCTGATCAGTCTGCCCAAAGGTCTCATCGATGCTCTGCGCAGAGTTGATCAACCAGACCCGTCGAGTTCACCACCAGGCAATCAAGCATCAGCCGAATCCGGCGAATCCCTTGGAACAAAGTCTGCCGAGATGCGTGAACTGCATCCCAGCAGCCTCAACCTGGGAAGCACCAGCCTGCGCGATCGCATCACTCTGGTAAGTGGCAAAGGTGCGCTTGAAGAAAGCATGGCCTGCTTCCAGATGTTGACCCAGGCACTACAGCTGCCATTCCGCAGGGACGTGATTGAAAAAACAATCCGCGAAACCTTACGTCGCGGCAAACAACCCAGCCTTCCCATGCTCGGTCAGCTTGCTGCAGGCATGGGACTTCATGTGGTGGGAGCCAAGGTTGTCGCCGCGAATTGCACCCGCCTGAACGTGCCTTGCCTGATGAGTTGGGATGGCGGTTTTGCACTTGCTGTGAACAGCAATGCTGAAGGGCTTGTGCTGGCTCACCCACGCCTGGGCTGGCTTGAGCTCAGCCCCGAAGAAGTGATCGGTGCCTTTCCCGAAGGAATTGATGTGATCCTGATGGATCGCACCTCCTCAACTCCCGAACAGAAATTCAACTTCAGCTGGTTCTGGCCCTCTTTGAAGAAGTACAAAAACACC
>QCTE01000027.1 GCA_003211275.1 Synechococcus sp. AG-673-A03
TGCTTCGCCGCCTCTCAATTGCATTGTTGGCTTCTGTCATTGCCATTGCCCCACTACCAGTGAAAGCAGAAGACAAGACTGAGACTTTCGACAATGCTAAGAGGGTAAACCTCAAAGATGCTGTCAAATTCAACTGGGGGATGCAGGGTGCATTGCAAGATGCAGGAGTAACCAATCGAATAGGCATGGGTTTTTATTATCCGTTCTATACCAAGCCCAATCAAACGTGGTTCCTAGACAGCAGGTTTGATCTAAATTTAGGTGATTATAATATTTCTCCTGAGTATCTTAGTTCTAGTATTAACGACGTGCAAGTGCAGGGAGTTTCAATATCAACATCAACTCGGGTCGGGTATAGATGGATTAATCATAAATTGAATCGCGGCTTTGGCATTTCGGCTGGATACGACAGCAGACCCTTGATCGCTGGCTTCCCGATGAATGAATTCATGAAAGGAAATCAGCCTCCAGGGGTATTACCGCAGACACAATTTTTCCAACAGATAGCACTAAGTGCAGTAACAGCAGGGGAAAAATTACAGGTTTCAGCCTACGGTTTATTCCCAATTGGTGAATATGGAATTGGATCTAATAAGGTCGCAGGTATTTATGGATCTTATGGAGCTTCACCACTAATGACGACTGGTATCGATGTCGAGTACGAGGTGTACCCATCTGTAAAAGTTTTAACCGGATTTTACTATCAATCAAATGAGTCAGAGCTTCCGCTATACGTCGACCCAGTTGACGGCTACGGGTTCAAAGCGCAAATCACGACAAAGATCAATGACTATTCAAGTTTATATGCCAAAATGACACGCGACCTGAATTTCAAGACAAGGTACTCGGCAGGATTCATTGTAAGATTCAAAAAAGAAAAAGCTCAAACTAAAAACAGTAGCCTATTAAATTTCTTCAATTCCTCTCCTGACTATAGGTATGTAAGGGTCAACTGCTCAGAAGCAAATCCAAGTCGAGAAGAAGATGAACAGTGCGGTGATTAATTCTTGCATGCATTCATGTCACGAAATACATGGATAGATTTATTGATTATTTGCACTGCAAAACTTTGCTTTGCTTCTTGCAATTGATACGACCGTGAAATCTCCTGGCAACGTCCAAGAGATTCCCAGCTACAGGCATAGTTGAGCGATTTTGAGAAGATATGCCCCGGCCTTATTTCAGCATTATTATTGCTATCAACCTGCAAGTGATGCTAATACTCGTTCAGCGGCAGCAACTAGCATCTGCCTTGAATAATTGCTGCCATAGGATGAAACCAGTTCGGCCAAATACAACAGCAAACATGCCAGGCTCCTTTGTGATCGCTAGGGAGCTGGTTCAGCAGAGCATTGCCGATATGGATCTGGACCCCGCTGATATGAGTGAGGTCGAAGAAGCTTTCATCGATGCGGGGTTGCTGTGACCTCTTTTTCAGAAATTGCAGGCAAATCTGGCTGCTTCAACAAAAAGCCTTATGGGCTGGTCAGGACGTCATGGCTTGAAGGAGGTGCAGATCAATAGGAGCTCAGCTTTGATGTGGCATTGACGTAATGGCACCAGAACGCAAGCCAGGCCGCAATGCCTAAAAATTTCGCTCCCTCCTCGAACAGTTGAACAGTTTCATAGGAGTCCGGGAAGATTCCTTGGAAAGCGTCAATCAAAACCGAAGACCCCAGAAAAACAACTGAGAGCAGGAATGAGTCGCCAGCAAACCTCTTCAAAGGTTCACGGAAGCAAAACAGAAGCAACACGGTGAAGATGCTGTAAGTGATGTAAAGGAACGATTGACCCAGATAACGATCATGGACCAGAAACATGTCATCAAGGCAGAGCCACAACGAAAAACCACCACCGCAAAATGCAAACTGACGATTAACAATGGACCCTCTTATCAAATGCGTTGTTGCTGCAAATAACGCAATGGCAGCTGCAGCCATCCAGAGCAAATAACCAACACTCGACAAAAATCCTTGTCCCAGAGGCGCATCACAGGCCTGAGCCAGATCACGCAACACCATCGTTGAGCTGATCCCCTCAGCCGCACTCCAGGTCAACGCAATCAAATACAACAGCGCTGCTGGAACGAGAGTTGTCAAGACTGTCAAACGAATGGTTGAACGAGATTCTGTTTGCATCAATTCATTCGCTCGAGATAGTTACGACTGCCCATGATGACGGCTACGCTGGGCGCCGAACCTGGACCATGGGGGGGATGGCAACTCGGCCACACAGCCTCATATCGCGAATGCGGCACAGTTCTCTCAGCATTGGGGATCGGGACCTGATCTCATGATCGCTTCTCAGCTCATGCATGGCTGCGTTTCCAAGCAGCTTCGAACGGGTCCGTGTGGAATTTCAAGAGTTGGCTCTGCTGAGGAGTGTTCAGCCAAGCCATAGCTACGTTGCGTTTGCCCGTTGGGTTGGTATCACCGATGGCGATGGTGGACTGGCTCTGGATCCTTCACCCGGTTTTGGCGGTGGTGTTGATCTATCCCCTCACCGGGATCGTGATGCGACTGGCGATGCAGACACGATCTCGGCGATTGAAGACCGCAAAACCGCCTCCGACGGTGGGGCGCGACCACAGTGATCTCGGTCGCTGGCTGGCCGCAGCTGTGGTTGGTCTTGTGATCGTTGCACTCACCGTGGTCATCGCAACGCATGGGCCGCTTGATCAGTTCCAAGGGGGCTTCGCTCGTGCTGGCACGCTGCTGCTGGTGCTGATCGGAACCCTGCTTAGCCTGGGTGCGCTGTGGATTGCGAAGGCAGCTGGCCTGCGGCTGGCGTTTGCTCTGATCACCTGGGCTGGTGTTCTTGGCCTGGGTGCTCAACCGGAGGTTTGGCGACTGTCTGATGACCCTTTGTCAGCAGCGTTCTGGCAATCCCACTACTGGTCTGGCGTCGCCGTGGTCGGCCTGATGTTGTTTTCGCTTGGTGCCCGGCCGGAGATTTTGCGCGATCTGCGACTGCGCCGCCTGCATGTCACCGCCAATCTGCTTGCGGCACTGCTGTTCGTGGCGCAGGGCATCACCGGCACCCGCGATCTGTTAGAGATTCCACTGAGCTGGCAGAAGCCAACGATCTATGCCTGCAATTTCGAGCTCCGCACCTGTCAGCCGCCGGCGGCACAGTGACAGACAGCAGTGAAGCGATGGTCTGTGAATTGAGCTTGTTGATGGCTCAGCCGAACTCAGAGCACCTGAACCACTTCACTCACTTCGGGAATGGACTCGCGCATCTTGCGTTCGATTCCCATTTTCAGCGTCATGGTGCTGCTGGGGCAGCTGCCGCAGGCACCCTGCAAGCGCACTTTGACCACCGGTCCATCGATTTCAACAACTTCCACGTTGCCGCCATCGGCCATTAGGAATGGGCGCAGCTCATCGAGCACCTTTTCCACATTTTCAGTGGTGAGCGGCAGGGTTTCGGTGCTCATGGCCGGATAGGGGTGAGTGCTTCCGCTCAGCGTAGGCAGGCAGGTGTCCAGATGGATTCATAACCTTGAGGAGCAGGATCACCCAACGCGATGGATCGTTACGACGCCGTGCTGGTGGGTGCGGGAATGATGAGTTCCACACTGGCTTCGTTGCTGCATGCTCTCGACCCGGAGATGCGACTGCTGCTGGTTGAGCGTCTTGAGGCGCCGGCTCTGGAGAGCAGTGCGGCGGTCAACAACGCCGGCACCGGCCATGCCGCTAACTGTGAGCTCAATTACACCCCTCAGCAGTCCGACGGAACGGTGTCGACTGAGAAGGCCCTGGCCATCAATGCAGGGTTCGAAACCAGCTTGGAGTTCTGGGCCTCCCTTACAGCACAGGGGATTCTTGATCCAGGCAGCTTCCTTCACCAGGTGCCCCATCTCAGTTTTGTCTGGGGACAGGAGGATGTGGCGTTCCTTCAGCAGCGGCATCGTCAGTTGAGTGCTCTGCCGGCCTTCTCCGCCATGCAGTGGAGTACGGATGCCGGGCAGATCGGCGACTGGATGCCACTGGTGATGGGAGGCCGTCGCCCTGATCAACAGATTGCAGCCACCCGCATCGAGCGTGGACTTGATCTCGACTTCGGAGCGCTGACTAAAGCGCTGCTGCTGCCGTTGCAGACAGCGGGGGTTCTTGAGGTGATGTACGGCACGTCAGTGCAGGGACTCAAGCGACCGCTGACCGAGTCGATGAGCTGCTGTGACTGGCAGCTTGAGCTGAGCGGTCCGTCGGGCCGTCGCAAGGTGCAGGCTCCGTTTGTGTTTCTCGGTGCTGGTGGTGGTGCCCTGCCACTGCTGCAGAGCAGTGGCATCCCTGAGGCCGCCGACTATGCCGGCTTCCCGGTGAGTGGCCAGTGGCTGGTGTGCAGTGAGCCTGATTTGGTGGAACGTCACCACGCCAAGGTTTACGGCAAGGCGAAGGTGGGTGCGCCGCCGATGTCGGTGCCCCATCTGGATACACGCTGGATCGACGGCAAGCGATCACTGCTGTTCGGTCCTTATGCCGGATTCAGCAGCAAATTTCTCAAGACCGGTTCACTGTTGGATCTGCCGCGCTCGGTAAGGCCCACCAACCTGCTGCCGATGCTGCAGGTTGGAGTTCACAATTTGCCTCTGGTGAAATATCTGATCAATCAGCTGCGCCAAAGCGAAGCCGATCGGATGGAGGCCTTGCGCGCTTTCCTGCCAGAGGCTGATGCAGATCACTGGCGCCTGTCGGTGGCTGGGCAGCGGGTTCAGATCATCAAACGCACGTCTGATGGCGGTCGCCTGCAGATGGGCACGGAAGTGGTGAGTGCAGCGGATGGGTCCCTGGCTGCGCTGCTTGGAGCGTCTCCTGGGGCCAGCACCTCTGTTCAGATCATGGTGGAGGTGCTGGAGCGTTGCTTTGCCTCAAAACTGGCCACGCAGGCCTGGCAAGAGCGCCTGCAGCGACTCATTCCCAGCTATGGACGGGATCTCAACAGCGATGCCGAGCTCTTAACGCGCACCCGCGAACGCAGTGATTCGCTGCTGGGTTTAAGCGTCTGAGCCTGCCTGCTTTCGCGTACGTTTCTTGACCCAGCCTGCGATGACGGCCAGGCCAAACACTCCAAAAACAGCCGCGCCGATCAGCAGTTTGCTGTTGTTGTCGCTGAAGATGCCGGCGCCAAGAGCCACGATCGGGGCGTCACTCAGAATCACGCTGAAAAGCAACGGCAGGATGAAGGCCCGCCAGCGAGTGCCCCCTAGCCCGACTGCGTAGCAGACGAAATCAAACAGCCCTGTCATCAGCAGTCCACTGAGAAGAAAGGGATTGCCTTCCAGTTGATTGCGATTGAATCCTTCGATGATGCCCATCGCCCGATCTCCTACAAGCTTCCGGATAGGGTCTCGCCCGTAGTTACGGGCCAGCAGAAAGGCTGCCTGGCAGAAGATCAGATCGGCCACCACAATTGTGATGAAGCCCGTGCGAAAGCCAAGAACGGCTCCGGCGACCAGCGAAAAAACCGTACTGGGCAGTGCTGGCAGCACGATGCTCACTCCACGCAGCGCAAACAGCGCCAAGGGCCCCCAGATCCCGAGGGTCTTCACCTGAAGTTCGATTTCTTCCCGGGTTGGCCACAGGCCATTCGCCCTGATGATCTGAAACAGCACGGCTAGCCCTGCAATCACAGCTGCAATCAGCAGGAATCGGCGAAAGCGCGGCACAGGCAGGGAGGTTCAGTGTGCTGATGACCTTCCCATATCGATGTGATCTCCTGCGACTACTGGTATCAGTTGATATGCACACCTTCCCTGATTCAGCAGCGCTGTTGTGCGAGTTTTGGCGCTCAGCCTGGGTGACCCTGAAGGTTCACGGTGATGACACCAGCTGTAATCAGGGCCATGCCAACAAGCTGCCCATGGGTTGGCACTTGGCGGTAAAGCAGCAGGCCGATCAGCACGATCGCCACGATGCCGATTCCACTCCAGAGGGCATAGGTGAGGCCCATCGGCAGCACCTGTACCACCCGTGACATCAACGTCATCGAAATGGCATAAGCCGACAGCACAATCACTGTGGGGACAGGTCTGCTGAAGCCCTGCGAAAGCTTGAGGCAGGAGGTGCCGATCACTTCAGCGGCGATCGCCAGCAGCAGCAAGACCCAGGGCGAATTCATCGGTGTACAAACCAGAGGGTTGATCTATTCAACAAAACGTTGGTTGCTGCGGTCACTGATTGACAGAAATCGCCCCATGTCTACGGTTTAGTCGTCGATTCGGCATGGTTGCTTCCGCTGTGGTGTGGTCATCTCTCAGCAATGATCAGCGCCGAGTTGCTCGCTTAATCGGCTTCAAGGAGGAGTCGTTTGGTGCCGATCAGCTGCAGCTTGTGCAGGATCTCCTGAGTGGTGCCAAGGATCTGGGTATTCAGCGGCTCGACAAGATTGCCGAAGTGGCAGAGATCCTCGACGTTCTGACTCAACAGACTTCGCAAGACGATGTGCTGGGTTTGAAACCCAGCAACAGTGAACGGCAGGTTGCTGAGTTGGCCGGATTCAATTTCGATCAGCTGAGTGATCAGCAGCTGATGCTGACCAGGGATTACCTGAGCGTTGCTGATCAGAGCGGGTTGGAGGGAATTCAGAACTCAGAGCAACTGGATCAGGTTCGCAAGAGCATCAGTGATTCCGATGCCTCCACGGAACGACCACCGAATCTGGTGGTGTTCATCCGGGATCAGGTCAAACCAGAGGATCTGTGGCTACCCCGCGACTGGGCGAAGGAGAATCTGCCGACGCGTCAGTGGCTGCTCGACAACGGACTTTCATTCGAGAACTCCTTCACGAACACGGCGATGTGCTCCTCTGCACGTGCCACATTCTTTACGGGTAAGTTCCCGGCACAGCATGAGCTCGACCTGCTTCTCAGCGACATTGAGAATCCAATTCTCGATTCTCAGGTGCAGCTCAATCCCGATCTACCCACGCTTGGCAATGTTCTGCTGGATCAGGGATATGACGTGTCGTTTTTCGGTAAGACCCACCTGAGCAAGACCATCACCCTCGAAGACGGCGAGGAGGTTTACCAGGACATGCTGCCCTATGAGTTCAGCGACTGGGAGGGGCCGGATGCCGGACAGGATATGGACCCTGCCAATGCGGGTGGTGGCTATGCCGATAACGACTCCCGTTTTGTTGCTGAGGCCACCAGTTGGCTCAATCGGCGCGTTCTGTCGGGGAATGATCGCCCGTTCGCCATGGTCGTGTCGCTGGTGAATCCCCACGATGTGTTGTCGTATCCCCTGTCCTGGGGGAAGGGCGATTCTCAGACGAAGTTCGGCTACAGCCGGAACATGATCAAAGGCGACATCGACATCCTGCCGAAGACGGTGCATGAACCTATTGCATCACCCACGGCGGTTCAGAAAGGGTTTGATTTAGCCGGCAATTACAAACCTCAGATTCAGCGCGAGTGGCTGGTTGCGCAGGCCAGCGCTCAACCGTTGCCGACCGATGAGATGAAGCTCAACTATCTCAACTTCTACGGCAATCTCATGGAGATCGCCGATACCCAGATGGGTCAAGTGATCCTGGCGTTGCGTCGTCATGGGATGGTCGACGACACCATGTTTGTGAGCACCGCTGATCATGGAGAGATGGGTATGACCCATGGCGGCATGGTTCAGAAGATGTTCAACGCCTATGAAGGGTCGATCCAGGTGCCGATGATCTGGTCGAATCCTCGCTATTTCAAGGGCGGCCAGACGTCTGATGCCCTGGTCTCGCTTGTCGACTTCCTGCCCACAGTGGCTGGGCTTTATGGTTCCAGTCGACAGCAACTGGAGAGTTACGACCTGCGCGGCGTTGACTATTCCTCGATCATTCGCAGAGCTGCGAAGGGTTCGCCGTTCTCGATTGATGATCTCGATGTGCAGTCGTCGTTGCTGTACACCTATGACGACATCTATGCAGGGATGGATCCTGCTAATTCAATCCCAGAGGGTGCCTGGGATCATGGAATACTCCCAGGACCCAATCGTCTTCAGGCAGTCCGCACGAAGGATTACAAATACGTTCGCTACTTCTCGGGTGATGAGGCGTACGACCCGGCGAATTGGCAGGGTGAGTTCTATGACCTCCGACCCGGAGGCGGCGACTATTACCCCAACGTTGATCCCATCACCGGCCAGTTGAATCCGTTCAAGGCTGCTCCTCTGGAACTGCGCAATCTGGATCCCAAGGCGGAGGCTCTGAGAGTGATGCATGGAGACGAGTCGTTGGCCACCGATCAGCAACGGCTGGCCTACGCGCAGATGTCGCAGCTGCTGGATGACCAGATCGACAGTCGACTGACGTCTCTATTGCCTTTCCCGTCGCGCCAACCCACGGTGACCATCTATCGAGGCGGTTCCGCTGGAGATGCATCCGCCTATGACTACGGCGATCCGATTGTCAGGCTGATGCCGACCGACAACGGCAGCAATGCTCTTGAGGTGGCCTTCAACACCCGGGCTGGCCAGAGCTACAACATCGTGACGCTTCAAAGCCAGATCGAAGAAGGGGAGTTGGTGATCAGCAGGGACGATGTTCTGGTCTCGAACATTGTTGGTACCAATGGCCCCACGTATCAGTACATCACCGGTCTCTCGAGTGGCCTGGAACTCTCGGATCTGGCGGTGGAATGGGTCGGTGGATTTGTGCCGCTTGGCTTGTGGGGATGAGCGGAGCCGAGCAGCTCACGGCCTTTCTGACGAGAGTGCGCTCGGATGCCGAGCTACAGCAGCAACTTGCAGAATTCCATGTGGAGCTTTGGGGAGATGCCCATCTGCCTCTGGATATTGATCTGGACGCTGTGATCGCCCTGGCTGCTGAGATCGGCTTTCACTTCGATCGTGCTGACGTGGTGGCCAGCCAGTGCAGCCACCTGGAGCGATTTGCCTCTTTTGAGATGGAAAACGCGGTCGTGGCTCGTCGCTATCTGGCCAGGATCCAGTTGCAGGTTGATCGGGGGGGCCAGCCTGAGCAGCCTCTGAGTTATTACAGAACTTAGGTTCTCTGCCTTCGAAGATTGCTAAAAATGCACATGATCAGGATATTGGCCTCAAAATTGGTGAGAAATGAGCATTACTTGATTGACGAGCTCAGCACATATGTTTTGTCAATGTGTAGGTAGTCCCCGGTTGTTTTCCCTGCAAGCGATTGCATCCATTTGGATTGCAGACCCAGCGCAATCGTATTGACTTTGAGTGCAATTTCTCTGTTGTTGTTCAGTGCTGCATAATGACCAGACGTTGATGCGTGATCGGCCTGCGTCCATCGCCCGCGATTGCGGTCATAATTAGGCTCGCCGTCAGAAAGGAAGTAAAGCGTGTCGGTGTTGTTGTCGGCGAATGCTTCATTAAGCCCCTCCCATGGATCTGTTCCCCCCCAGCGGTAGGGGTAACCATCATCCAAAGTATTCACGAATGCAATGGCTGAATACCGTGCACCTTCATGCCCAATCTTGACTAGTGACTTCGCAGAAGTCTGCCAAATTCTGTGATTTTGATAGCCAGGAGAACTGAAAGAGCGAAGACTGATATGTGAGTCGTTCGGAAGCTCTTGGAGAAGCGAAATTAATTCATGTTGGAGCGACTCCATTCGCGTAAGTGCACAACTTCTTCGGCTCCAGAAGTAATAACGACCACTCCAGAAGATTTTTCTGTTGCCAAACCCACTGCCCCACAAAATGCATGCACTCATTGAGCCAGAGCCGTCCACCAGAAACCGCATACGTTTGCTGCTGACATTTCGAAAGAAGAGACCGTCCAGCATTTCACTGTCGTCCGGTCCTTTCTCAATGCGTTTGTCAGCGCGGGAGTAGGCAACGAAATAGAAGGGATATGTTGTGATCTCTTTATTGACCGATTCAATTTTCAGGAAGCTTGTTTGGATATTGTCTTTATCTGTGGTGGGGTCAATGAAGCGAATCAGTTTTCTGTTTTCATCTGTCATCAGTCGAATGGCTGGCTCTCTCGAGGAGCGTTCGGGAGTTTTGTCTTCTTTGAAGACGAATTCTGTGTCAGCGGCGAGCTCACTTAGGGGTGTTATTTCTTTGGTTGGATCAATGATGCATTCGGGCTGATCTGAGGAGCATCGAATCACGCCAATATCATCAATCACCATGGCAAGAGATTGTTTATCTTTTTCGTTGTATCTGCCATCAAGCTGCATCGAGGTTCCACAGCGCTGCAATGCATAGCCTTTGCCAACGCTGCTGAGTGATAAGCCGTAATACACAGGATTGTTCAGTTCAGCCATCTTGATGCCGAACACTGGATTGAATACTTGTTTGGATTGTTCCGCCAACGATTGACATTGGCTGAGAGAAGCTTGGTAATCAGTGTGAGTGATATCCGTATGAGCAAGCTGATCTGTAGGTTTTTGTTTGGTCTTGACCAGCAGGTGCAAACCCCTCTCGATTTCTGAACGCATCATGCGTTTACCGCTGATGGTGTTTTGTTGCAAGCCTGCTTTAAGATCCATTTTGTCGATCAGGCTCCCAGTGGTTCTTAGGGCCAAGGTTGATGCTCCAATCAGTGCAACTCCTGCACTTGCCGCAATCAATGTTTCCGGGAGACCAAAGCCACGCTGATCATGAGAGCCTATCCGTTGTTTGATCTGGATCATGGTCTTGTTTGTTAGGAGATTCATTGATGAAAGAAGCGGCTGATTAGAGAGGGAGAGAGGGTGAATAAAATTCTCGTTGATTTCATCGGCGTCGACATCTCAGGTTGTCCCATGTTCCGCTGTGGAGGTGGCCGGAAGTCGATAACTTGATGCAGCGAATGGGTAGAGGCCGTAGTGGGTCCTGATCCCAGTTGATTGAGCGAACTAATAAGACCAGCGCATTCCCATCAGTGCTCGTTCCCGGCGGGGAAAGAGAGTATGTCGTTTGGGAAACCTTGACTTCTACATTTTTGGATATTGCTGTTTGTTCCATGCTAATCAAGCGATACGGGGGGTCCCACTCGCATTGAGTTGTGTCGCAGCACTGAAGTCTGTGAGCACGATCTTCCTTAGAGAGGTGGCCTAATTCGACAACATTTTCAACTGTTCCAAAGCCACCGGTGATGTTGTCGGTGCCAACATAACTGGCAGCAAAATTCATTTCGCAACTTGTTCCCTCTGATGATTGGCGAGCGCGCAGGCTGAACAATCCAGATTCGATTTTTTGTGTGTATTGATCCAGATGGTTCAGTGCCATTTGACGCTGATATTGAGGGAGCGCCCATGACGCACTAATCATTACGATTACTGACGCAATCAGTATTTCCAGAAGACTAAATCCTGGAGTCGATGAGAATTGATTTGGCTTCATTATTCTAGAATGCATCGCGTTTGGAAATTTGGATTGAGTTCGATAGTTCTTCGCTCATTCGCGATCGAATGCTCTGGCGCTGAAAATTGATAGGTGACAACGGTGATGCCAGGATGTTGTCCGACCGTGATTGATCGTTCGATCAGGTTGTTATTGCTCACTCCTGATATCTCTGGTTCAGCAACTGCGATTTCTCCACCTTGCTGGGATAGCTGCTTCTTGAGGTAAGCAGCTGGATTGAGACAGGCTGTTCGTTGGTCCTGGCTGGGAATGGATTCCAAAGTGAGCCTTGAATCCGCCTGTTGAATTAATTGAATATTGTTGTGAATTGCGGCTTCGATTCTGTCCCGTTCGATTCGATGTCTACCGCTGGTAATCGATTGGGTTGAAACCCTTGCCGTTCCAACCATCACAATCAGCATAATCACTCCAGCGATGAGCACCTCCACCATCGTGAAGCCTTCACCGCTCTGGCTACCGCGGCGAGAGAACTGTTGCATCAGCGAGTTCTTGGCCATGATCAGAACCGCTGGAATTGATCGAGGCCCGTTCCTCTGATTCCACGAGTGATTCGGCGTCCATATCCCGAGAATCCCTTTTTGGCCCAGTCCCAAACAGTGGATGCCTGCTTGATCAGCGATGTAGATCCGGCTGCGTTCGTTTGTGCATTCAGGCTGAGACGATGACCATTGGAGCAGTAGCTGTGGCTCCAGATCACTCCCTGAAGCTGTGCATCTTCTTGCAATGCCACTGTCCCTTTACGCATCAGAATCCATGCTGCTGGGAGACTTCTACCGGCCAGGTTGATTCTGTTGTTTCGATCTGCACATTGCGCAGGGTCTTGGAGTGCGTCCGTCATGATCACCAGTCGTTCAGGTTGCTGATTGCAGGTGTTGGAGTTGGTGTTGACCCCGCAGATCAGTGCCTGGCGTCCCAGAGTGATGGAAGCATTTTCGCTGTTTCGACCACTGAACTGCCCTTGCTCAGGCCCAAGCAGATGAAGAACCACAGGCCTTGTGCTGTTTTCAATCAACAGTCGTGAACGACTGAGATTGATTCGATCAAAGTAGACATGACAATCACCGCTCTTTCCTGTACAGATGTCTTTTTCGCGTAATCGGATTGTTGCTGTCGTCTGCCATTGACCGTTTACACGACGCCAGCGTCGTCTGCTGTCAATGTTGACGGGTGTGCTGTAGTTACCTGACTGATTTCTGCGCTGGCAAAGTACACGCCACCAACAGCGGCCAGAGGGGTTATACCGATCATCATCAACTCTCCAGACTCGCGTGGTGGAGGGCTCTCCCGGGTAGTTATCCTTGGATCCGTTTATTTTGAAAAGGCCGGCAGCGGGTTGCTTTTGATTAATCACCGGCCAGACACGAGATGCCAAATTTGCGGTGTAACTATTAATGCCTTTCATCTGTTTGATAATTGCTGATTGATTGCATTGGCTCGCAATTGCTCTGGCGTTTTTCTCCGATGTATGCCAGAGAATTTGTCCAGGACTATCCAGCTCAATTGGGCCTAGCTCCATATAATGAGCAGCCAAAATGGCCCAATCATTCGATCTATTCACATCAACCCAGGATTGAATATAAAGCGATCGTTCCAGACGACTTCGTGCGAGATAGGAATCAGGCGGTGCATCTTTACGACGCACAATTCCTTCGATTATGAATTTTGCTTCACCATTATCTGTGCTACCCGATGTTCCCGGACTGCTATATCCTCTCAGTCGATAAAACGTCTCTATCTTGGAAATTCCATCCTCACGCAGTGTTGGATCATCTGCTTCTTCGAGTGCAACGTTCTGCGTTGGCCAGGATTTATCGGATTGACCCTGACCCTGTTTGGGCAGACCGATGGATGTATCCAGGCAGACTTCTGAAAATTGGGGTGATTGATTGCTATTCAAGCGTTCCCAATGGAATCCGTTGTTGGGTTCGTTGAGGTTCTCGCGGTTATCAAGTGTAAACAGAAATCCTCTGTTTTGGCCAGGATTGGGATTATTGAGTTCACCAAGAATGCGATTTAATCCATTGTTAGCAGCTGCTTCAGCCAGTTGCTGGTAGCTTTCTTTTGCGCTCAGTCGGCGTGACATCAACTGCCTTGCCAGCAGACCGCTGACTCCAGCCGTAATGATCAGCCCCAGCATTAATGTTGAGATTAAGGCGAGTCCGTCTTCACAGCGTCTTCTCTCGATCCTTGATCGATCATGGTGTCTTGTTCTGATGCTGGGCAATGATCGTGTCATGGATCATTCCTCATGCATCGCAAGTCGTCGATGGAGGCAACTGCGTTGTGCGTTCCTTTCCTCAGATCACTGGATCCGTTGCGCAGATCCAGACAGGCCACAACGTTGTAGGTCCCGGCATCTGGATTCTTCGAGCGTGCTTCTAGGGTGAAAAGCTGATCATTCTCTTTGATGTTCGCCTCATAGCAATTTGTCTCGTCGCTGGAGTCGCTTGTTGCTGTTTCGCCGCAGGTAGCGCTAGCCAGGGTGATCCATTTAAAATCTTCTTGGCTGGCAGGCCCACTTGGTGTCATTAGCGGGGTGATTTTGTTGAGATCAGCCCAGCTTTCAGGGAGTAAACCCATCTCATCAACAAATGCCGCAATTGTGACTTGCAGTTGCGATAAAGTTGCAGCCGTTTCGTTCTGGCGTGTTTTCTGGACCTGAGAAAAATATTGAGGCAAAGCAACGGCCGCTAAGATGCCAATAATCAACACAGTTGCAAGCAATTCAACCATTGAAAAGCCATTTAAGTTTTCATTGCTGAGTGACATTGCTATTCAGGTTGGGAAGAACTGATGGCAATTGTTCTTGGCTAAGACGCCTGAAAAGATTGGATTTCTGTATGTTCCGCCTTTTAGATCTGCAGCCACTTTGATTGCTGCTCTGTCTATTTTGTTGTGTCCTGAATTGCCTTTGTCGATCACAGCAAGGACATCCTTTGTTCCGTCGTATTCATATATAAAGTTTGTGTTATTAGTGTTAATTGATCCTGAGTAGTTTTTGTGGTTTGAGTGGTTAATGCCACTTGAGAATTTGCCATTCTCCAGGTAGTAAACACTGGCTTGCTTGACAATTTCTGATGCTTGTTGTGTCCCTTCAGTGGACGCTGCTTTTTTGGTTTGATTCATGAATTGGGGCAGCGCAACGACACCGAGAATCCCGCCAATCATGACCATCATCAGGAGTTCAGTCAGGGTGAAGCCATCCTTGACAATGGATTTGTGTTTGCTTGAACATGCATTCAGCGTGCGGAAGAGTTGAGCTTGGGTCGATGTCATGGCTCTCTGGATGTGAGTTGAATGCTTTGCTGGCGATGGTTGGCCCTTTGCAACCACGTCAACCGAGCGTTGACATGACTTTTTTCAAGCTTTGAGGCAACTATCAGAGATTTTAATTTCTGCAGGCTATTTGGCTGAAAATTGAATGAGAACTTCTTGAGAGCAATGTGACCAGATGTGACTGGGTTCTCTGTTTCAGGGAAATCTTGATTTTTCTCTGCCTAACCCAGGTGTTGGCTCGAGAGCCTTTTGATTCAGCTCCGGCAATCGGATTTCTGCTATTTGCCAGATAAACGATTTTGAGACTGCTTTTTTATGAAGCTGTTTTTTCGCTTCAGCCCGTGCTCTTTGCAGCAGCGCCGAGAAGCTTCATGCCTGTAGGTGGTAGGTGTGTTGAGACAGGCCCGGTTGTTGGTTGGATGCTGTCCTTGACGGCTTAACTGATGCTCGCTTGTTGACCCCCGTTTGATCGTCTGGTCAGCCAGTGCACTGATGGTTCGTGAGGTTGCCTGTGAATTGAAGACCGATGACCAGGCTTCAAGCTTCAAATCGCCATTCAGGCTCTTGGGGCTGATGGCTGCTCCCTAGGATTAAAAAACGCTTTGACCAGCCCTAGACGGGAGCCCGCAAACCGCATGACCGACGCCCCCGTCTCACGGATCCGCAATTTCTGCATCATTGCCCACATCGACCACGGCAAGTCGACGCTGGCCGATCGATTGCTGCAAGACACGGGCACGGTGGCCAACCGGGACATGCAGGAGCAGTTCCTTGACAACATGGATCTGGAGCGTGAGCGCGGCATCACGATCAAGCTGCAGGCGGCGCGGATGAACTACACCGCCGCTGATGGTGAGATCTACACCCTCAACCTGATCGATACCCCAGGCCATGTGGACTTCTCTTATGAGGTGAGCCGCAGCCTGCAAGCTTGTGAGGGTGCGCTGCTGGTGGTGGATGCCAGCCAGGGCGTGGAGGCTCAGACCCTCGCCAACGTGTATCTGGCCCTGGAGAACGATTTAGAGATCATTCCAGTGCTGAACAAGATCGATCTGCCGGGCGCGGATCCGGATCGGATCAAGGAAGAAATCGAAGCGATCATCGGGTTGGATTGCAGCAATGCCATTCCCTGCTCCGCCAAGACCGGTCTCGGTGTGCCGGAGATCCTTCAGGAAGTGGTGGACAAGGTGCCTCCGCCTGCGGATGCGCTGGATGAGCCCACCAAGGCACTGATCTTTGACTCCTATTACGACCCCTATCGGGGGGTGATTGTTTATTTCCGGGTGATGAGCGGCCGGATCAATTGCAAGGACAAGGTCTTGCTGATGGAAAGCAAGAAGATCTATGAGCTTGATGAAGTGGGCGTGATGGCGCCCGACCAGCGCAAGGTGGATGAGCTGCATGCCGGTGAAGTTGGCTATCTGGCTGCATCGATCAAGGCCGTGGCTGATGCCCGTGTGGGCGACACGATCACGCTGCTGAATGCACCGGCGGAGGAGCCACTGCCCGGTTACACCGAGGCCAAGCCGATGGTGTTCTGTGGTCTGTTCCCAACGGAAGCGGATCAGTATCCAGATCTGCGTGAAGCGCTCGACAAGTTGCAGCTCTCTGATGCGGCACTGAAGTTCGAGCCTGAAACCAGCAGCGCCATGGGTTTTGGTTTCCGCTGTGGCTTCCTCGGTTTGCTGCACATGGAAATCGTGCAGGAGCGTCTGGAGCGCGAATACGACCTTGATCTGATCGTCACCGCACCGTCGGTGATTTATCAGGTGAACATGATTGATGGCAGCGAGGAGATGGTGGACAACCCCGCCACGCTGCCGGATCCGCAGAAACGTGAATCGATCGAAGAGCCCTACGTGCGTATGGAGATCTATGCGCCCAACGACTACAACGGTGCGTTGATGGGGCTCTGCCAGGAGCGCCGTGGTGAGTACGTCGATATGAAATACATCACTACCGACCGGGTGACGCTGATCTATGAACTACCGCTGGCTGAAGTGGTGACCGACTTCTTCGATCAGATGAAGACGCGCACCCAGGGCTATGCCTCGATGGAATATCACCTGATTGGTTACCGCAAAAATGAATTGGTGCGCCTGGATGTGCTGATCAACGGTGAACGGGCTGACCCCCTCACCACGATCGTGCACCGCGACAAGGCTTACAACGTTGGCAAGGGCCTGGTGGAAAAACTCAAGGAGTTGATTCCCCGCCAGCAGTTCAAGATCCCTCTGCAGGCTTCGATCGGAAGTCGCATCATCGCTTCGACAAGCATCAGTGCCATGCGCAAAGACGTGCTGGCTAAGTGCTATGGCGGTGATATCTCGCGCAAGAAAAAGCTGCTGAAGAAACAGGCGAAAGGGAAGAAACGCATGAAAGCGATGGGCAAGGTGGATGTGCCGCAGGAAGCTTTCATGGCGGTGCTGAAACTGAACCAGGATAATTAACGTTCAATCACACCAATTCATCGCCTGAGGGATGATTAAGGTACGTGTGATGAAGGCTTTACCCCTGGCTTGCCCGCTGTAGGTGATATCCAATTGTTTCTTGTTCAGCTCAACATTTCGGGTGAGTTGAATGTTGTTGTTCTCACTACTCAGGACTTCCGTTTGTACTGGAAACTCCGTCAGTGGGATGTTGCTTGTGCAATGAGTGTTGCGGTAGCGAGCTTCATGGTCTTTGTCCTCATATCGTCCGCTGCATGCGGTGCCCAGCTCACATTGCCATTTGAGTGCTTCTTCACGAATGTATGCAAGATCAACGCGAACCATATTTTGGATTTGATTGAAATCGCCTGTTTGTTCAACACGCCGAGTACTGGCAAAGCGTGACTCAAAGACAGTCGCTAACACGATGGCCAGTATTGAAAACGCAACCAGCACTTCCACCAAGCTGAAACCTGTTTTGACATCGGTGAGAAGTTTTAATGACACTGAGCTACGACTTTTCATGGCTCTAGATTCTCTACCTGATCGTTGTAAATCACCATCTCTGTGTTGGTGAGGTACAGCGTTCCTGCAGCGCTTGAGCGTATATTACAGCTGCTAATTGAGCATGTGTTGAGTGAATAAGACGATTTTCTGCCGTTCAAATACACGCGATCGTAACCTTCGCCACCGTCAACATCGACGTCATCATTTTGCTTTGATATCGATGGCCATGGTACAAAATTATCGTTACCGTTGCCACCAAAAAGAAAATCTCGGCCACCTCTTCCGATTAATCCGTCGTTAGACTCCCCTCCCTTCAATGTATCATCATTAGATGTGCCAAGCAGGATATTTCTGCCGATGATTCCGCCTTCGAGGACTACCCCAGAGTTGCCGCTTCGATTGGGGGTCGGCTCGCCATCCATAACATAGTTTCTATTTCCTCCCCGCATCCCATCGCCTGAACGTACGGATCGATTGGTGCAAATTGTTGTGGTTCCAAAAACCGATCCTCCGTAATGGTCTACGTAAAGGCGTTCACTGGTATTGAGCAGAGTGATCGTTCCATGTCCGCAATTGATATCCTTGCTCGTGCAAATCGTTTGGCATACAGAAGTTTCTGATGGGATATGTTGAATGTCATTGATCTTTGATACTGCGCTACTGCCAAATGTTTTTGTTCGGATCGATTGAGATGAGCTCTCTCTCATTTCCTCATTCATGCTGAGGGTGAATTGCACAAGTTTTTGACCTTCTTGCTCTTGAATGATTTCAAGGCCATCTCCAGATGAAAGATTTAAGTTGTCTAAGATAACTGATTCCTGATAGGTGCCATTTCTGTATTGAGCTTTGCCATCGGGTCCAATCTCTCTTTCAGGGCCGCAGCGAATGAGGATTCCGTCATTAGGGCTACCCATCCACTTGTTTCTGTGATTGTCTGGAAGGCTTCCGATGGTGCGTGTTCCATAGATGATTTTTGGCAGTGCGCCAACCAAGTGCATTTGTAATTTCAATCTTGAATTGGAGTCTTTCAGTAGCTCACATTTGCCTTCGGGAATGTCGCTGTCAGACACATTCGTTGAATTAATCCAGTCACTCATTGCGATTTCAGACTGTAATAACGATGTTGCCTGATTCCAGTCTTGATGGAGGCGACGTCTGAATTCTGAACGCATATTTCCCTTGGTGTTCTCAATCAGAATTGACCAAGTGACCGCTGATAAGAGAGCTGCTATGGCCGATGCAACAAGTAACTCCGCTAGTGTGAAGCCTGTTTTTCGCTCTTTTAATCTCATGATCGTTATCTTTGTTTGATTAGTTGGTTTTGCCATATCGGCAATCTGATTGGCTTTGATCTTTGCGTCCGTCTCGAATCATTCCAATGGGTGAAATGATTCTGATGCACCGCACAGTCTGTAAATCTGGGTGGACCAGCCTCAATTCGAGTTCTCCATCAGATTCTCCCTGTGAGACCAGTTGATGATTCTGGCTTAAGCCTTGGAGCGAGAAAAGGATTCCTCCTTGATTGTGAGAGGGATCGATCGGTGGCTCCATTTCCAGCCTCAGTTTCTGACCATCTTGGCCAAACTCTTCGGAGATGTCGAACGCATCAACTGTTGATCCTGTTGACGAAGGAATACATGGCTCCATCGTGCCACTTGCATACTTTGTGCTTGAAACTTGTTTGTTGATTGGATCGATGCTAATGAAGCACGTGAGATTATGAGTCTTTGCATAGCTACGTTGTTGATTCAGCCAATTCTCGAGATTTCGAGTAGTTGATAATAATCTGGAGTTCGCCCACGATGATGAGAGGTTGACCAAAGCTATGGAACTCAGTATGCCCATCACTGAAATGGTGATGGTGAGCTCAATCAAGCTAAAGCCTGTTTGATGATGTGATTTCTGCGCTACCTTGAGCATTTCAATTCATTTGAATTGGGGACCAGCGTTTCGTTCCCAGCGCAGCAAATTCATCGCTGCTTCCGGATCTGCAGATCCCATAGGTGTTGCAAACTGTTGCCCCTGCTTTGTCTGGAACGACTAGCCGTGCATAATCTCCTGTTGAATTCCACTGCTCAGAGATCACAGCTCCAACGATTTTGATCGGATTGGTTTGATTGCCTCCGCTTAGGTTAATATTAAAGCAAGGCATATGAATAAAAGCATGGATCTCGCTACCGCCAGAAATATTTAATTGCTTGCTGCCACATTGATAGAGGTTGTAGGGATATCTTGTTGCTTCCCCGCCAAAAATAGAGAATTGTCCAAACTTGCCTGTGTTGGCCAATGTTCTGCCTGCGAGGTTGATTTGTTGACCTTCGATATAAAAGCGAATATCACCTTCAATACCATGTTCATCATTTGGCCTCAGATCAATTTCATTGTCGCCTGAAAGATTAATTGAACCAATACGGCAATGTGTTATTTTTTTCCCTTTGATTGATTCCGTACTGATTGATTCAGTAAAACATCCTTTGACTGGGTGTTTGGATTCGTTATCTCTTTGATGGCGAAAGACTGGATTATTTGCAGTAGTGATGTTGATTGGATCTGGGTCTCCCCATCCCGCGATGTCCCAAGTGGGCGCCTCTGGAAGATCGAGAGGGCCACTGGAACGTTCTCCGCTTATGAGTCCGCTCCCGATCTCTGAGCAAGTTGCGCTGATGATCTGGCCCGCACTGGTCCAGGGATTGCACTGATTATCAGGTGGTGGATCACAGGTGACGCAGTGCACATTGGCATTACTGGATAATGTCATTGCATCCTCGTCGATGACATCTCCCAGTTGTAACTGCACCCTGTTGGTAGCTAGACCGTATTTCCAGCATCCAGGATAAGGTGCCACGTTGCAGCATTTGGGTACAACAGTGATTTCCTGCTCAATAATGGCTGAGGCAGCAATGTCAGACGACTCGTTCGTGCCTCTGAAACGCTGGCCTTGAACTTGAATGATCGCAGTGCCCCCCTGGATCTGGTCGCCGAGAAACTCGTAATTCCTCAGGCGATAGGATCCGTTTTTGCTGTCAACAGCTTGATATAACAGGTCCATGATCTGCGATGGATTGGATGATCTGCCTGGACACGCTTTTTTCGGCCCTCCGTACAGACCGAATTTAAAATTTTTCCAGCCCGTGCATTGTGGATCCTGAAGTTGTTCGGTGCCAGAATTGTTAGTAACCTGACAGTTGGCTGTAAGCAGATATGGAAATTCAGTATTTAATTTGTTGATTATAATTGATGCACCTGCTTCTGCAATTTCCGTTGCTTCATCACCCTGCTTTTGCCTTGTCAATCGCATTAATCCACTGAAACTGCGTTCTGAGAGGAGCAGTGCTCCAGCGACCAGAATCATCCCTGTGATGATAACCAGTGGCAAGACGTAACCATCTTGATAATTTGTTTTGATCTTTCTTGTCGGCATTGCAGGATCTTTGTTTATTCCTGGCTGACAGTCGAATGATGCATGGTTAGCTTGAATCTTTATATATTTTATTCTTAGCAGCGATTTTGTTCGTTGTCAATAACTGCTCGGGGTAAGAGTTTCTGGCGTTTCTCGACTGATAAGCTCTTTTGTCTGTAGGGATTTGTTGATTAGTTCTTGCTCAAAGGAGTGGGCTTCGGATGGTTGGCAAACTAGATTTTTGATTAAGCCTAAGTTCGATATCTTCCGGGTTTGTTTGCATGGAGATTGTATTGGAACATTTCAGTAACACTTAGCCTTTCGGCTGCTGCTGACTGCTGTCATGAGCATCAGGTGTATAGACAAATAGACGCTGGCCAAAGACTCTTGTGGCAATCTTCTCTGAAAGCAACCTCCTGCATAAACAGATCAGGCGCACCAGCTTGCTGCTTGAGGAATGATCGATGTTGTTGTGTCGAGCTCTCTTGTAGACCCGGAGGTTGTGTACCTCACCTCAACCTCGTTTCCGTTTGCTTTGATCTCGCGGGTGACTTGAACCTTTTGTGCTTCTGAGGGAGCATCACTTTGCCAAGATAAGACTGAAACTGCTGGAAACAGGGCCGGTTTGTCGGAGACCATCGCACCACCCATGGTTTGAGCACTGCAGGCAGCTTTCAGTGCTGCATGGGTTGTGTTGTAGCGCATTGGGATGTCTTCAAACTGCACCTTGCCAGTACAGGATGTTCCGTTTGTGCACTGCCAACGAAATGCTTCTCGCTTCAGTGCATCAAGATCTTCTGAAATTCGTGCTTGGACGGCGTTTTGTTCGCCTGCGTCAACGGTGTGGATCACAGAGTTGAGTTGGCTTTGTGCAGTGCCAGCAACGACCAGCATCAGGATTGATGATGAAACCAGGACCTCTGGCATGCTGAAGCCATTTTTCCTGGCTTTTTGCTGAACTCGTTTGATGCCTGCGTGGCTGTTGTGGTTAAGACTGAGTTCGGTGTTGGCCATGGATGGAGCAGCAGTGGAGAGTCAGTCCCTCCGATGCGCTTACCATCTCTGGTTTGGGCTGTTGACATGATGATCTGCCTCAACCGCAGCTGTGATGTTGCTCACAGCGACCAGTAAAGGCTGAGTTCCCAGTTCAGGTCTATACTTCAATACTTTAAATTGAGTCGCGTTTTGGCGAGTAATTAGTTCCTTACCCTGAATTATGCTTTGTCGGGGTTAAGTCCTGGGCGAGCTATTATGGTTTCTGGCCTACTCTGAGTTAGATTGATTTCGGCGTACTGTATTGCTTGATTGCTTTTGGCTGGGTATAATCTTTCAATTCAAGCGTTTAGTTTTGTCTTCGAAGATTAGTAGTTCGATGTTTTTTAATACAGCTTTTCCTCCCTGGTGAATGCTTTTTATCGTGCATTGGGAGCTTTGGCATGCACTCAATCCGGCGAACGACCCGGCGACTCCGTTGAAGTAGACACGATCTAATCCAAGTCCGCCATCGACCCTGATATTTGAAGAGGAATCCGATATATCTTGCATTGAGCCCCATGGGAGGAAGCTGTCATCACCGTCATTTCCGCTGAACGTATCGTTTCCGCCTCTGCCCACCAAGACATCGTCATAGGGGCCACCATTGATGAAATCGGCCAGTTTCGTGCCAAACAGAAAATTCCGGCCATCATTTCCTCCAATGATTTTGACCCCGCCGGAGACGACCTGCGCTGGTGTTGGGCTGGCATCGATCACGTAGTTAGCATCTTTGCCTACAATTGAATTCCCGATGGATACCGCACGATTCGTGCAAATAGTGGTTGTTTTTGCACCTAATGTTGTGCTTGATGGAACGATATATGTTTTTGGAGAAGTAGGTAGAAGTGTAATGACGCTGCTGTTTTTCACTGTGTCGCAAGGCTGGCCAGGGTTTTTGCAGATAATGCTGCAGACGCTTTGCATTTGAGGGACGATGGGCAGCTCATTGACACGCGAAAAAGCGCCGCTACCTAATTGGTATCGATTTTTATTGGTTGATTTCAAATTCACATTATCGCCTTTCATGATAATTTCAAAGTTCAGTAATTTGCCGTCCCCAGATGCCTCTAATCCCGTGTCTGTTGCAACGTTCAGGTCGTCGAGAATAATGGACTGTTGGTAAGGAGTTGTCTCCAGATAATCCCCGCTGCCTGTAGCTGTAATCGTGAGTTGCGGACCACATCGGATTAAGACTCCCCCTTCCGGTCCTCCAATCCATTGATCAACTTGGTCAGGTGGTAAATTTTTAATTGCTTCAACACC
>QCTE01000028.1 GCA_003211275.1 Synechococcus sp. AG-673-A03
ATGGCATCCATTTCGATAGCCAGGCCCAGTCCGCTATCGCTTCAGGCCTTGCGCAGTGATCGTCACCAATGGCGGGGTCATTAGAACAATGCAGGGGGGCTGATCAGGTCGCTCACGCGGGCCACAGTTGAGGGCGCTGCGGATGTCGTGAATCAGGATGCGGGCGCCGTCTGCGATCTGCTCGGCGGACAGGTTGAGATAGTCCTTGCAGTCGTTGCAGCCCAGCGCCAGGATCACCACGTCGATGGGTTTGTGGCTGTGCAGAGAGGTCATCAGGCCTGAGCGCCCGCTGCAGCTGTACTGCGCGCCATACCTGGCGGCACCGATGGGATCGTCGAGAAGCCAGGTGCGGGAATTGAGGCCATCCTCAATCGTGCGCCAGGCCTGGCCGGACGCACGCCGGTTCAGCTGTTGCTCCAACTGATTCGGCCAGCGCGTGTCGTGGGGCAGTCGCCTACCACCGTCGGGATTGAATCCCCAGGTGTTGGAGTCGCCGAAGCAGAGAACGGTCCTCGGCTCCCGAGCTGGTGCTGTCATCGATGGCAGGCTGTCTGCACAAATCCAGTTCAGCCATGATCCGGATTCGGCGCCACCGAGGCCTTGACCGGAGAGGATGCGCGCACTGACGTTGTCGTGATGGCTGCTACTCCATATCTCGTTGCCCTCGCCCTGATCGAGCAGGAGGGGAAGAGAGCTCTGCCGCTGGCTGGGCGTTCCCTGAGTGCAGAAGCCGCTGCTGCGGAGCAGCCCACGCAGGCGGCCCATTCCCTGGCCCTGGAGCTGCTGCTGCGGCTGTGGCAGCGCAGTGATGAGGGGACGTTGCGTCGGGCTTGCGGTGTGGAGAGTCTGCTGCTGGTGGAATTGCCGATGGAGTGTCTGCCGGAGGATCTCCCCAGGATCAAAGCCGACTGGCTCAACAGTGGCGACACCGAGGCGTTTCAGGCGAATCTTCAAGCCATCTGTGGGCGTGCCTGGACCATGAGCATCGCCAAGTTCGAAGCTGTCGCACTCAGCGCCTGGCCAGGCTGAGCCTCACGTTGGTGTTTGTTTTAGGCCCGGTGATAGGGACTCCCTTGCAGGATCGACTGCGCTCTGTAGAGCTGCTCAATCAGCAGCAATCGCGCCAGCTCATGGGGAAAGGTCAGGGGGGAAAGGCTCAGTTGCCAACGGGCTGAGCTCTTGAAAGCTTCGGTGAAGCCGTCAGCGCCACCGATCACAAAGGCCAGACGCTCGGAGCCAAAGTCCCGTAAGCGATCAGCGAAGTCCACCGAGGTCAGGGTGTTGCCCTGCTCCATCAGCAGCACCGGCAACTCATCGGGACGCAAGGCCTCACGGATCGCTTCGGCCTCCTTGTCACGGCTGCTGTCACGCAGTTCAGTGATGATCAGCCCAGGCAGGCGCTTGAGGTAGAGCTCCACACCGTCCTGAACCCAGCGCTTGCGAACTTTTCCGACCGCGATGATGCGGCATCGGGAGATGTTCATGGCACAGCGGCGTCACTCCGTCTCGTCGTCTTGTTCCTCGAGAAACATCTGCCCGAAAGCCACATACAGGCTGTCCTCTTCGCTGCCGGGCACAACATCACGGCGTTGAGGGCGGGTGTTCTTGCCCTTGCCGGTCGAACGGGTTGGGACCACTGTTTGGGATGCGAGCGAATCCTGCGTCAAGGGGGATGGTGCATTCAGCTTCTGGCGTCGCTCACTGTCGACCCGCTCTTCTGCATCACGCAATCTCGCCATCAGATGCTCAGGGACGGTGCCGTCCTGGCTCACCTGCATCAGTTCATGAAACAGCGCTTGGGGGTCCTGCTCGGTTTCGACCCTATGGCGCGGTCGGCTGGTTTTTGCAGAGCGTTGAGTGTCGGCTTCTGGGGCAGGGATGGGCTCAGGAAGCTGGCGTCCCAGTTGCCTGAGCCGCTCAAGACTGCGGGGATCGAAGCTCATGGGCAGCCGAGGGTGTCGCGGGTTTCGCGGCCGGTCACAGGATTGGTGCCATCAGCTGCGGCGCAGAGTGTTTTCAGTGCGTCACCGCGGAACGGCACGTTGGTGAAGTCGGCACCGGTGATTGTCACATTGATGAATCGGGTGTTGAAGGCAAAAGCATCTTCCAGCACGGCATCTGTGAGGTTGGTGCCATCAAGCACTGCTGAATCCAACGTGGCATCACGCAGATTGGTTCCTGTGAGGTTGGCGTCCTGAAGCTTGGCTCCGTAGAGACTGGCGCCCTGCAGATCGCTGCCAGACAGATCAGCTTCACGCAGGTTGGTGAGGTTGAAGGTCACACCCTGCATCTCCCGGTTGGAGAAATCAGCACCGATCAACACCTGTTTGGCGTAGTCCATCGCGGCCTGCACCGGCTGCAGAGGCAGACCAATCAGCAGGACGAGAGCAAGCAGGAAGGCCAGCAGATGTCGTTGCATCAGCGGAACAAAAGCGCCGTCCAAGCCTAGGGGGCCTGATTCCTGGCGTAACGGGGGAACACTTCGATCATCCAGGGAGCCGAGTCTTGTGCGCTGTTGATGCGAAGAGCAATCCCGGTCGCTGGGCAGAGCGGCGTGCCCTGAATCTGTTGCAACGCCGGGGGTGGCGTTGCCTTGCTGAGCGCTGGAGCTGTCGTTACGGGGAACTGGATCTGATGATGATTAAATCGGGTCGCCCAGGTCTCCGTCTGCTGCTGGTGGAGGTCAAAGCCAGGCGTCGATGTGGTCTTGATGGCTGGGGATTGAGAGCTTTTGCCACGGCCAAGCGCCGACGACTGGCCCGAACGCTTGCTTGCTGGCAGTCCTGTCACCCCTGGTGTGATCAGGGGTATGTCGAGGTGGTGCTCGCGCTGGTACCGCTGCCACCAAGCTCCAGGCCTGTGCGCTGGATCAGGGTGCCGGAGCTTCGGATCTCTTGATCAGAGCTTCAATCCGTTTCACAGCCAGCGGAAGACCCGTTGGAAGATCACGGATGAGCAGATCAGCGGAACGTCTCAGCGGATGGATGAACCGCCGCTCTCCCGGCAGCATCTGCATCACTGACTGACGCAAGACTGAGAGGGGGGTTCGCTGACGTTCGCGCACGTCACGGCGCAGGCGGCGAATCACCCTGATCGGCAGCGATGCGCTCAGATAAATCAGAAGATCAGGATCGAGATGATTCATCAGTAGTTGGGGGCCGAACGCCCCCTCCAGGAGCACAACATCCCAGATCTCGTTGAACGACTCCCAGCTGACGTCCTTGGTGCTCATGTCGTAACGGCGTCGATGTTGAAGACGGCGTTCGAGCAGAGCTTGAACGTCGTCGATCAGTGCATCCCTGTCGATGGCATCGACCGTGTCGAATCCATAGATCGAATCCGGTGTCCAGTGCTCGCGGTAGTAATCGTCGGAGCCGATCACCACAGCAGCAATCCCACTTTGCGCGAGCGACGTTTTCAGCTCCTTGCTGAAGTAGGTCTTGCCTGCTGCGGAGGGGCCAGCGATGCAGATCAGCAGGGCAGATCTGTTCATCAACCGCGTAAGACCTGAACACCATCATCATCGCGTTCCGTGCCCTCTGCGCTGGTGCACAGTGAACCCATGGCCCGCATGACATGAGCTTCGCAGGACATACGGCCCGCAAACGATTTGGACAGCACTGGCTTCGGGATGAACGGGTTCTGGATCGGATTCTCGAGTCGGCAGAACTCGTGGAGGGGGATCGTGTTCTTGAGGTGGGACCAGGACGGGGTGCTCTGACCGAGCGACTGCTCAGAAGCCCTGCCGCGTTGGTGCATGCGATCGAGCTGGACCGAGATCTGGTGTCAGGTCTGACCGAGCGCTACGCAGCCCAATCGCGGTTTTCACTCTGTGAGGGCGATGTTCTCAACGTTCCTCTGACACTTCCTGACGGTTCTCCGGCCTCCAAGGTGGTGGCGAACATCCCGTACAACATCACGGGCCCCTTGCTCGATCGGCTGATTGGTCGTCTGGATCGGCCCGTTGATCCGCCCTATGAAAGGCTCATCCTGCTCGTGCAGAAAGAAGTGGCAGAGCGCATTCGAGCCCCTGCCGGACACAGCAGTTTCAGTGCTTTGAGTGTGCGTTTGCAGCTTCTGGCCCGTTGCCAAACCGTTTGCCCTGTGCCGCCGCGCTGCTTCCAGCCGCCTCCGAAGGTGCAGTCCGAGGTGATCAGACTTGACCCCTTGCCGGCGGATCAGCGCCCAGATCCTGATCTCTGCCGTGGGGTGGAACGATTGCTCAAACAGGCGTTTCTGGCCCGACGCAAGATGCTGCGTAACACCCTTGCCGGGGTCAAACCGCCGGATCAGCTCCAGGAGCTGGCACAGCAGGCCGGCATTGATCTGCAGCAAAGGCCTCAGGACGTGGCGCCGGAAAACTGGGTGGCCTTAGCCAGGGGCTTAAGAGCAGCGGAAGCATCCGAGTGAGTCGCTGAGGCCGGGTCAGTGTCTGCGCCTGCCGTGGATGAGCAAACCACCAGATGTCTTGCCTTCAATCCCCTGTCAACACTGGGCTCTGGCCGTGGTTTAACCTCCACATTCGGGTCGGAGTCCGGCCGACTTCGCTGTGTCCTGAACATGACGGCTCCGGTCTGCGTCAGAGCTCCGGCCAAGATCAATCTGCATCTCGAGGTGCTGGGCCTGCGGGATGACGGGTTCCACGAACTCGCCATGGTGATGCAAAGCATTGATCTCGCCGATGAGTTCGAATGTGAGAACACTGCCGACGGAACGCTTTCCCTCAGCTGTGATCAACAAGGACTCAGTTGCGGAGACGACAATCTGATCATGCGGGCGGCCAGGCTGCTTCGCGAGCGATCCGGATTCGGTGAGTTGGGTGCACGGATGCATCTGCGCAAGCGCATTCCCATCGGCGCCGGTCTTGCAGGAGGCTCCAGTGATGGGGCAGCAGCACTGGTTGGCCTGAACACGCTCTGGGGCCTCGGCCTCGGTGCCTCTCAGCTCGAGACGCTGGCTGCTGATCTCGGATCTGACATGCCGTTCTGCATTGCCGGTGGCACCCAGCTTTGTTTTGGACGGGGAGAACGGCTTGAGGTTCTGCCTGAAGTGTCGGCGCCGCTGGGCGTTCTGCTGGTGAAGGATCCATCCATCAGCGTGTCGACGCCGTGGGCCTATGGCGAATGCAAGCGAGAACGTTTTCATCTCTATCTCGAGGGTGAAGCAGCCTTTGAGCAACGTCGTGAGCTGCTGCGAACCTCTGCTTGGCTGCGCCCCCTACGAACCGAATTGCCTCCGCCCTTGCGCAACGACCTTCAGGACGTTGTGGCTCCGCAGACGCCCTCGGTGCGCACTGCGCTGGCGCTCTTGAACGTATTGCCAGGGCAGTTGCGAGTGGCCATGAGTGGTTCCGGCCCGAGCTGTTTTGCTCTGTTTCCAGACTTCAGCGCTGCTGAACAAGCACGTCTGCATGCTGCTGCGCAGTTTGAAGCGGAGGGCCTGCAATCCTGGAGTTGTTCCCTGCTCTCCTACGGCGTCAAGCTGGCGGCATGAGTGACAGCAACGCAGCCACAGCCAAACCCCGCAAAGGACCCCTCAGTTTCCTGTCCGGATCGATCACCAGCCTGGTGCTGGCCTGGTTGAGTTTCGGCTTGAGCAAAAAAGTCGTGATCTATCTCTCGACGCACTCGTCAAATTTCAGCAGCACCACAGCGCAGAACATCGCGTCTGCCATGAAAACGTTGTTCATCGGAATGTGCTTTCTGGCCACATTCAGCTTTGCCTTCATCGGGATTGGCTTGTTCCTGGTGTTTCTTCGCAGTCTTTTCATGAAAGACAAGCTGGACGCTGCCTAGTCTCAGCCCAGAGCCTCTGCAGCCATGACCCCTCACGATCTCGGTCAGCTCGTGTTGCTGCTGTCTCCAGGTCTGCTTCTGTCGGTGCTGCTGCTGGCGACCTTTGCCGCCGGAGGCTGAACACCCCTGGACTGAGATAGCTTGGCCGCTGACGCCGGCATGGCCGGGATTGCAGCAACGCCGTGGCAGGGACGCTTCTCTTCAACGCACTACGCGAAGCCATCGATGAGGAAATGGCCCGCGATCCCCATGTCTGTGTGATGGGAGAGGACGTCGGCCATTACGGCGGCTCCTACAAAGTCACCAAGGATCTCTACGAGAAATACGGCGAACTACGGGTCCTCGACACCCCGATTGCTGAGAACAGTTTCACCGGCATGGCTGTGGGTGCCGCGATGACAGGCCTGAGGCCGATCGTTGAGGGCATGAACATGGGTTTCCTGCTGCTGGCCTTCAATCAGATCTCCAACAACATGGGGATGCTGCGCTACACAAGCGGCGGCAATTTCACCATCCCCACGGTTGTGCGGGGCCCGGGCGGTGTCGGTCGACAACTGGGAGCCGAGCACAGTCAGCGGCTCGAGGCTTATTTCCATGCCGTGCCTGGCATCAAGATCGTGGCCTGCAGCACGCCGACCAACGCGAAGGGCCTGATGAAGGCCGCCATCCGCGATAACAATCCGGTTCTGTTTTTCGAGCATGTGCTGCTCTACAACCTCACGGAAGATCTGCCAGACGGCGATTACACCTGTGCCCTCGATCAGGCGGATCTGGTCAAGGAGGGCAGTGACATCACGATCCTTACCTACTCACGCATGCGTCATCACTGCCTCAAGGCTGTGGAGCAGCTCGAGGCCGATGGGATCAACGCCGAATTGATCGATCTGATCAGCCTCAAGCCCTTTGATATGGAGACGATTGCCCGCTCAATCCGCAAGACCCACAAGGTGATCGTGGTGGAGGAGTGCATGAAGACCGGTGGCATCGGTGCCGAGTTAATTGCTCTGATCACAGAGCACTGCTTCGATGAGCTCGATGCCCGGCCGATCCGGCTGTCCAGCCAGGACATCCCGACCCCCTACAACGGCAATCTCGAGAATCTGACCATCATTCAGCCGCATCAGATTGTCGAAGCGGCTCAGACCATCGTTCGTCAGGGGCTTTGATTGATGGCCCGTCAACAGGGCTGGTTCGCCCTCATCCTTGCGCTTGCCATCGCGGCAACTGCAGTTCTGTCGAGCTTCCCGCTCCAGCTTGGACTTGATTTGCGCGGGGGCAGTCAGCTCACGCTCGAAGTCCAGCCGGCCGGAGAAATCACCACCATCGGCGCCGAGCAGATGGAAGCGGTGAAGGCTGTGCTCGATCGCCGCGTCAACGGTCTCGGTGTTGCTGAATCCACGCTGCAGACCGTTGGTGATGACCAGCTCGTGCTGCAGCTGCCGGGCGTCACCGATCCGACCCGTGCCGCAGACGTGCTCGGAAGCACAGCCTTGCTCGAGTTCAGAGCTCAGAAGGAAGGGACGCAGGAGGAAGTTCAAAGCCTTCGACAGCTGAGAGGCCAGCTCCAGAGCGTTCTGGCCACGCGTTCGGACGATGATGCTTCCGAGCTTGACCCCATTGAGCAGGACGAGCTCGCCAGGCGCCAGAAAGAACTGGGTCTTGATGGAACGGCCAAGACGGAGACGGAGCAACTGGAGCAGTTGCTCGCTCGCACCAATCAGGAAATTCTTGATCGTTTCGAGCCCACGGCCTTCACGGGTAAGCAACTGGTCAGTGCAGGTCGTCAGCAACAACAGAACGGCTCTGGCTGGGAGGTGACCCTGAATTTCAACGCTGAGGGGGGCGAGAAATTCGCCGAACTCACCCAGTCGATCGCCGGCACGGGGCGCCTGCTGGGCATCGTTCTTGATGGTGAACTCATCAGTGAAGCCAGCGTCGGTCCCCAGTACAAAGCCGCCGGAATTTCAGGAGGCACGGCGTCAATCTCCGGCAATTTCACGGCTGAAGACGCCCGTGATCTTGAGGTTCAACTCCGGGGTGGTTCGTTGCCTTTGCCGGTGGAAATCCTTGAGGTTCGCACCATCGGACCGTCTCTTGGTGCGGAGAACGTCCGTCGCAGCCTGATCGCCGCCCTTTCAGGTCTTGTGTTGGTCGGCATTTTCATGCTGCTGATTTACCGGCTTGCAGGCGCTGTGGCGGTGTTGGCCCTCAGCCTCTATGCCCTGTTCAATCTCGCGGTCTATGCCCTGATTCCTGTCACGCTGACGCTGCCAGGCATCGCTGGGTTCATCCTGAGTATCGGCATGGCGGTGGATGCCAATGTGCTGATCTTCGAGCGCATCAAGGACGAACTTCGGCGCGGTAACACCCTGATCCGCTCGATTGAAACGGGATTCGCTACAGCGTTTTCATCGATTGTTGACGGTCACCTGACCACCTTGATCAGTTGTGCCGCCCTCTTCTTCCTTGGTACCGGTCTGGTGAAGGGCTTCGCGGCGACTCTCGGTATTGGCGTTCTGCTGAGTCTGTTCACGGCTCTGACCTGCACACGCACGCTGTTGCGCTTCCTGATGAGCTATCAGGGCTTGCGGCGTCCGACGAACTTCCTGCCGGCAAGGCAACTTCCCACGACAGCGTCCTGAGCCATGGCTTTCACTTCACCCTCAATGGATGAGCGATCTCTGCGCTTCCCCCTCACCAGTCGTCGACGGCAGGTCTGGTTGGTGTCTGCTGTCTGCTTGTTGCTGAGCCTGATCGGGATCGTGCGCAGCTGGACTGACCCTCAGATCGGGTCGCCGTTGAGGCCAGGTCTCGACTTCACCGGTGGAACTCAGATCCAGCTGGAGCGCAGCTGCGCTGACACCTGCGATCAGCTCAGCACCATCGCTGTTGAATCTGAGCTTCAGCAGATCAAGCTTCCGGTTCAGGACGGAAAAGCACTGCCCAAGTTGGACAATGCTCGCGTTCAGCTCCTCGATGCTGGTCAATCGGTTGTCCTGCGCATGCCAGCACTTTCCGCAGGCCAGGGGCAGGCTGTGATCGAAGCCCTTGAACCGGTTGCAGGACCCTTTGAGCCTGGAGGTCAATCGGTTGACACCATTGGTCCCAGCCTTGGTGGACAGCTGCTGCGCAGCAGTCTGATTTCTCTGCTGGTCGCCTTTACGGGAATTGCGCTTTACATCACCGTTCGCTACGACCCTCGCTACGCCTTTCTGGCTTTGGTGGCCCTGGCTCACGACATCGTGATCGTGTGCGGCGTTTTCGCCTGGCTTGGCCTCACCACGGGGCTTGAGGTTGACAGTTTGTTTGCCGTTGCTCTGCTAACCATCGCTGGATATTCCGTGAACGACACCGTTGTCGTTTTCGACAGAATTCGCGAGCGCCAGCGCATGGATGGTGACCTTCCTCTCTCCGTGCAGGTTGACCGTGCTGTGTCAGCCACGCTGACCAGAACCATTTACACCAGCGGCACCACACTTCTGCCTCTTGTTGCCCTCATTCTGTTTGGTGGTTCAACGCTTTACTGGTTCGCCATTGCTCTGGCACTGGGTGTAATCGTTGGCAGCTGGTCCAGCATTGCCCTGGCCCCTTCTCTGTTGAGCATCTGGCCATCTCGATCTGGTGCAGCTGCTAGTGCCTGATCGCCCAGTGACAGCAACAGCAACAGTTCGCTCCCAGCGCTGGATACCGCTGCTGTTGCTGATCCTGGCTCTGAGTGATCTCAGAACGGAATTGCGATTGTTGGCGGATCAGGTGACCCTGACAGCTGTGATCTTTGCTGTGCGCCATCACCTGCTCGCCGTGGTGGTGCTGGCGTTGCAACCTTCACTCTGGAGACGCTACGGCCCGCTGCGTCGGCGTGTCAGTAACGAAACTGGCGATACAACTTGATGTTCAGAGAGTTCTGCTGTGCAGCGGTCAATCGTTCATCTCTGTCAACGTCGAATTCAATGCAGTTGAAGCGTCGATAAGAGCTCACAAGAGTGCATGTTCGGCGCGGGCGTTGACTGGTCTGAACACGAACGTCCTCGATCACTTTGGTGGTGGGAAGATCGCTGGCCTCACTCGCCTCCGTTGCCGTCGAAGTCGCGTTGGGCGGTAACTGTTGAAAGGAACAGAGCTCTTTAGCGAGATCCGTTGCCGCTTGATCGAGACAGGCTTCGTAGTCCGCCTCAATCTGGCCTCTGCGCTTCTCATCCGCCAAAAGCTCGAGTTTGCGTCGTTCCTGGCGGGTGAGGGGGATGGTTTTGCGAACGCGTTGTGTGGTCGTCACGTTGAAGGTGCCCCCCTCCTTGATCCAGCGTTCGGCTTCCTGCTTAGCCTGAGCTTGCGATGAATAGGAGGGGCGAAGCTCTTGGGTCTCCTCCATGGAACTGTTTCGACGCTGGTTGGCGTAAAAAAAGCCGGCGTAGATCAGCAGGCCCAGTACTCCGCTTCCGGCCACCGTTGCGAACACACTCAGGGAGGAGGGCCGATCCAGGGATCCTGCTCAGAAGCGATTGAAAACTAGCAGTCTGTTTCTGGTGTCTGCAGCGCTGAAGCGTTGTGCTGTGACCGTTTTGCCTATTCTGCCCCCATCGTGAGCACGAACCGCCATGTCGCTTGATCTGGACGCCAAGAAGACACTGTTGCGGAAAATTCCCCATGGCCTGTTCATCTGTGGCGTCGCCGAGGGTGATGAGGTGAACGGATTTACGGCCAGCTGGGTCACCCAGGGCTCATTCGAGCCGCCTCTGGTGGTGATGGGTGTGCGCTCCGACAGCACCAGCAACGGCATGATCAAGCGCACACGACGTTTTTCTCTCAACGTGCTGGCCGCTGACCAGAAGAATCTGGCTGCGACATTCTTCAAGCCCCAGTCGGCTGTGGGAGGCCGTTTTGAGGCGGCTCCCTTTGAGCTTGGCTCCCTCGGTCTGCCGATCTTGAAGGATGCACTGGGTGGTGTTGAGTGCGAACTGGTGGGTGAGCTGGCCCACGGCGATCACACCGTGTTCATCGGAGAGGTGAAATCAGCAGTGCTCCACCGTGATGGAGATGCCCTGGAGCTGAGCACCACTGGCTGGCAGTACGGCGGTTAACAGGTTCTGTTAACTCCAGCGGTCCATGATTTTCTTGACCACGACCTGCTCCATTCCAACCTGAAGAACCACCACCAGTGGCAGCGCCAGCAAGACGCCAGGTAGTCCCAGCAGAGCACCAAGGCTCAGCTGGGACGTCAGGGCCACCGTGGGAAGCAGATTCACCGTCCGCCTGAGCAACAGCGGTGTCAGCACAAATGCTTCCAGGTTCTGCAATGCCAGACGCAGCACCAACACCTGAAGCATCGTTCCCGGTGAAATCATCAGCGCCAGGCTGAGGGGTAGAAGCGTTGCTGCTGTGGGGCCGATCGTCGGCACAAAGGTCAGAAGTCCACAGACCAGAGCAGAGAGCAGGGCCAGTGGAATGCGCAGAATTGCCAGACCTGCCCAGGTGCAAAGAAACATCGCCAGGGCGGAGAGAGTCATGCCAGCCAGCCAGCCACCCAGAGCAGTGCGGCACTGGTCCAGGAGATCCTCCATGGATGCGCGTGCAGGTCGCGGTGTCGCTGCGACCAGCATGCGTCTGTGTGCTGAGGGGTCCAGGGCGAGCAGCACCGCCAGCAGGCTCATCAGTAGCACCTGAACCACACCGTTGGCAGCTCCTCCGGCAACGCCGAGCAGTTGAAATCCGAAGGGTTGGATGCTGTCCCAGCTGAACTGGCCGGGAAGGCTGCGTGCCAGTTCTCCAAGCAGGGGTTGATTAGACAGCAGCGCCTGTACCTGGCCGAACAGTGCAGGCAACAGGGTTGTGAGCTCTTCGAACTGGTTGATCAGCTGAGGCAGCAGCAGCTGCATCACCAGCACTCCTCCCACGACGGCGATCAGCAACACTGCCAGCAGTGCGATCGGGCGGGGTAGCCGGTAGCGCTTGATCAAATGGTGAACGGGCACATCAAGTGCCACCGCCAGCACCACCGCACCGAACAGCACCAGCAGCACCCAGCGCAGCTGCCATGTCAGCAGAGCAAGCACCACAAGGGTGAGAGCTGCCAGCAGGTTGCTTGGGTTCATGCGGCCGCGCGACGTTTTTTCCAGGGATCCAACAGGTCGTGGATGACAATTTCCCGGATCAGCACCTGGATCACCACCGCCAGAGGCAGGGCCATCAACAGACCCAGAGGTCCAAACAGACCCGTGAAAATGAACTGCGCCGTCAGTGTGAGTCCAGGTAGCAGGTTCACCTGCTGCTGCATCACTGAGGGAGTGATCACATAGCTTTCAACGTTCTGGATCACGATGTAAAGCCCCAGCACGGCAACGGCCTTCCAGGGATCGTCCAGCAGAGCCACCGCCATGGGGAACACAGTGCTGAGAGTGGGCCCCACATTGGGAATGACATTGAGCAAGCCAGCCAGAAGGGCGTTGGCCATCACCAATTTCACGCCAAGCAGAGAGAGTCCGATACCTGCCAGTAAGCCCACGCAAAGCGAACTGATCAGCACGCCGATCATCCAGCTGCTCAGGGCCTCTCCACACTGCAGAAGAATGGTTTTGGCGCGTCTTCGATAGAAGGAAGGCACCATCTGAATGGCCACATTGCGATAGGACTCCGGCTGGATCGCCACCATCAGTGCCACCGCAAACACAAACACCAGCTGAACGAGTCCGCTGCCGAGATTGCTGGCCAGACCCAGCAAACCCTTGATTCCACCACTCACTCCGGTCGCTAGAGCGGTGCTGTTAGGGAGTGATGAAAGGTCACCCGGAACAAGCCGTGCTCCGCCATTCGTTACCTCACCTGCTCCATAAACAAGTGATGAGGCATGGTTGACCCAGCCCATCACGATCTGTTGGAGCTCGCGGGCCGCAGCAGGAAGCTGTTGGAGCAGCTGTTGAAACTGACTAAAGAACGGCGGAATGATCACGGCCACTGCAAGGGCCACGATCAACATCAGACCGAGCAGACAAATCAACAGGGCCAACGGCCTCTGTATCGTCCATCGCCTGCGCAGGGCACCCACCAAGGTGCAGACCGCCATAGCGAGAACCACAGCCGCGAACAGATGAATCAGGACTTCGCGGAGGCTCCAGAGCAACAGCCCGGACGTCAGCAACGCCGCAAGTCCGAGCCAGTGCTGAAATTTCACCCGTCTGTTCCTTCCTCGCTGGAGTCATTGTCGTCGGAGTTCTGCGAATAACCCATTCCGTTGGAATCCGCATAACGTTGCGCAAAGCGCATGAAGCGTTCGAAATCCGCTTCGCTTTTCCAGGTGTAGGTCGCTTCAAGGGCAAAAGCCTTGCCATTCACGAAACGGCCATTCACTTCACGGGTCACCATTTCACCCTCTTCATCCACCATCCACATGCCGGCGATTGCTTCCATCGTTTCCGGTGCGAGTGCCTGAGGTTCTTCGAAGATGAAGATGGCTTGCCCAGTGCGACCATCTCGGCTGCGCGTCATGCGGATATCGGGAACCACTGGCTCGTCTGTGCCGCGGAAGAACTGAATCGCCGCCTTTTCGCCTTCAGCCATGGTTCATCAACTTGGAGGTGTGGATCTTAGGTGGAGATTCCAGGGATGATGTGCCTTCGATCCAGAAGCAGTCTGGCTGCTTGCTCGCTGTTGAGTCCCTGGAGATTCACCGAGGATCTCGCTGGTGAACGTTCAAGTTCACGGTCATAACAGCTGTCGTAGTACTCGAGCATGGCTTCACAGGCCACATTCCAGTTCTGGGATTCGATCGCATCAATCGCCTGCCGTGTGCGCTGAGGACCAAGGCGTTTCTGGATCCGCTCTGTGGCTTGCCGCAGTTCGGCCTGCTCATGACACGAATAGACCTTCACCAGTCGCTCCACGCGCTCCTGGTCACTGCGCTGGATTTCCAGGACTGGAGAGGTTTGCATCTGATCAAACAGCGCTTTGGGAATCCTGCAGCGGCCGACCTGGATGCTTTCGGCTTCTAGCCAGATCTCCTGCACTCCTTTGTGATGCAACACCTCCAGGCATTCCGCCAGTTTGTTTTCATAGTGCTCGCTGGTCGGTTGCGGTGGCAGCCCCAGATTGCCGAAACTGCTGCCGCGGTGACTGGCAAGACCCTCAAGATCGATCACACCAACGCCCTGTTGGTTCAGCTCCAGCAGCAGGTCCGTTTTGCCAGTGCCTGTTCGGCCGCCGAGCACCCGCAAGGGCCAGGTCTGCTCAAAGCGATTCAGCACCCATCGGCGATAACTCTTGTACCCCCCCTCCAGCACCATGACGGGGTGATCACTCAGGCCAGCCAGCCAGCCCATGCTGTTGGACCGCATTCCTCCACGCCAGCAGTAGATCCTCAGGGGATTTGCGGGTCCAGCGGCTGCCGTTGTGAGTGCAATCGATAACTCGGCCAGAGAGGGACCGCAGAGCTTTAAACCGAGTTGGATCGCTGCGAGTCGACCCTCTTGCTTGTAGTTCAGGCCCACCAGATGACGCTGCTCATCGGTGAACAGGGGAATGTTGACAGCCCCTGGCCAGTGACCTTGAGCAAATTCCGAGGGTGTTCTCACATCCACGATGGTTCCCTGCGCCGTGCGGAAGCTGTTCAGACCGGTCACGATGCTGTTGCCCATGCCTGACATAGTGGGCCAATGCTGAGCCAGTCGGTGCCGGCACATCGCCATGCTTTCCGGACGACCTCCCTCAACACAACTCGGCATTGATCAGTTGCTGGACCGACTGGTTTCGGGATCGTCGCGACAGAAGCGTTCCACGGCTTCAGCGCTGGAAAAGGTTTCTGATCAGCTCTCAGGTCAAGCAGATATTGCCCTGAAGGCCTACTCCTCAGAGGGGGATGACTGGGGCGCGGGCTGGATCCTGCAGATCCTTCAGCGTCACCACCCCGAGGCTTTGGACGCTATTACACGTGTCTCCAGCGGTTGGTTCCAGATGCCGTCGTCCTGCGGGATCGACTACGCAGACCTCCAAAGTGCATTGCTGAAGGAGGAGTTTGAGGAGGCTGATCGCCTCACCAGTTGCGCATTACGTCAGCTGGCTGGTGAGCAGGCGGTGGAACGGGGATATGTGTATTTCAGCGAAGTCCCTTCGATGAAACCACTGGATCTCACCACGATCGACAGGCTCTGGATCGCCTACTCCCAGGGACGTTTCGGATTCACGGTGCAATCTCGACTGCTCAGGGCACTCGGCGGTCGTTACGACAGGCTCTGGCCGAAGATCGGCTGGAAGAACGATGGTGTCTGGACCCGTTATCCCGGCAGTTTTCAGTGGTGCATGGATGCACCAGAAGGACACATGCCATTGGTGAACCAGCTCAGGGGTGTCCGTTTGATGGATGCGCTTCTTCAGCATCCCGGTCTGGCGAGCAGGTCCTGACGCCTATTGATTCCTCTGGCAGAAGGCCAGCGGGCCGGTAAGGTCGAAAAGGATGAAACAGTGCTGATGTTCAGCCGATTTCTACCTTCGTTTCGGTGGGCTGATTTCATCCTTCCGTCAACCTTTCAGCTCAGTCCATTGATGGAGCTGTTGCTGGAGCCTGTTGACTGCAATGAAACCTCGTGTCGGTTGCAACTGGGTCTTCAGGAAGCCCTGGTCAATGCCGTGCGTCACGGCAATGCGGGAGACCCTCGCAAGTGTCTGCGGATCCGTCGGATTCTCACGCCGAATTGGTTGATTTGGCAGATCCAGGATGAAGGCGATGGTCTCTCGAGTGATGCCAGGCAGGGCTGTTTGCCGGACCAAGTCGATGCCAATCAAGGGCGTGGTCTGTTTCTGATGCATCAGTGTTTTGACGACATCCGCTGGAGCCGTCGAGGCAACAGGGTGCAGTTGGCCTGCCGCCGGCCTGGATCCAGCCAACGGTCCATCAGTGCCGAGGGCAGCCAGGGTCTTTCAGCTCTCCCCTGATCCAGCCCAGAGCCTGCTGAGTCAAGGCTTCCACATCATGATTTCGCCCGTTTTGCAGCAGCTGCGCCAGTGCCGCAGCCAGCAATTCCGCTCCGCGTCGATCCGCATCGGCTTTGAGTCTGTGCCATTCACGATCACTGATACTGAGACTCTGATGCAGAGACAGGGCCTGTTCAATCGAATGTTCTGGCCATTTTTTCGCGGACACGTTGGCGTTGGATCAGCGGGGTCTCTCTATCCTGACTGCTGTGATCGCTGGTGGTGGTGAACAGGCAGCTTCGCAGTCGGGGAGGTTTGCACGGACTGCGCTCTCTTCTCCGCTATCAGCCCAGATCTTGGGAGGCGACGGATCGACGCTCGATCCGTCGCATTCAACAGCGCCGACTGCTTCGTCAATTGATGGAGGCAGACCCTGAATCTCTCAACTGGCTGCTCACACCAGAACGTGGTCAGCGTTTCTGGAGAGCCCTGCGCTGGGGCGGACCGGCTCTGGTGTTGGGGTGGTGGCTGACTCGCTGAGCCTCAGGCCGCCACTGCTGCGCTATCGACAACAACCAGTGAATCCGGTGCCTCCTGAAGCCGCTCTTCGGGGTGAGGCAGGCCTTCGTTCGGAGAAGGCAGGGCTTGCCCTTTGATCCAGGCCTGATAGAGGGCACGTCGACGGCGATCCTCCGCAAGCACTAAACGATCCGCAGCTGCCGTTGGGCTTTCACCGGGATTGAGTGCTGTTCGCAGACAGATCCCAAAACCTTGAGCTTCCACTTGAACCTTGCCTTCCATGAACATGATCTGAAAGGTCCATCCCCGCAACCAGCGGATCCGAAAAGGATTCGACATGGACGGAGTCCCTGAGTCCTTGCACCATATGGGGTTGCCGTGCCCCTGCAAGCGTCTATGTCAGGGAATCACTGTGTTGAGGTGATGAATTCTTTGTGGCGGTCCACACCCTGGTCATGAAATGAGATTCGGCTTGCACATCACTGAAGCCAGCATCTTGGAGGCGCTGGTCAATGTCATCACTGATGAAATTGCGGTAGTAGGGCTCGTGAAAAACTCGTCTGAAATTGTCCATGGCAACGTCGAACTGCGGCGAATCCTTCAATTGAACTGAATCGGCCAAAACCAAAACCCCGCCAGGTTCAAGCAGGCGGTAGCAGTCTTGAAGTACTGCCTGCCGGGCATCGGCAGGTAGTTCGTGAAACAGGAACACGCAGGTGATGGCCTGGAAGCCTGCATCATCGAAGGGCATTCGTTCTGCGTTCCCCTGAACCAGCTGCACCAGTGGTTTGTTGGATTGGTTCAACCATCGATTGGCTTGGCGCAGATAGGCCTCGGAAAGGTCCACTCCCACGAGAGTGGCGTGCGGCAGCGCAGCACGAATCTGATGCAATGTTCTACCCGTGCCGGTTGCGACATCAAGGATGCGCAGACTTCCCGGTGCACGATCTGCAAATCGCTTCAACCCTTGTTGCAGTGAAGGGAGGATCCGGCGCCGCATGGCATCAGCGGCGCCATTGAACAGGATGTCTACCTGAAGGTCGTACAGCTCGGCGGAGTGATCGCTGAGGTAACCATCGGTTTGATGGTGAAAATTCTGGAGGTAATAGTCGGGATAGAGATCGCGATTGGCCAGATCAGGAATGTCCTTGACGTCTCTGGCACGCCTTCTGGCCCAGTTGGAAGGCAGGTCCAGCCACACGCGTGGATAGCGTTCAGCCCATTCCAACCAAGGGATATCAAACAGCAGGGACTGGGGGTAAATCCCTGATTCAGAATCCTGCCAGTCACGCTGATGCAGCTCATCCAGCGACTGACGCAGCGCGTCCATCATTTCGCTTGGAACAGGGTTCGTTTTGGGCACCACATCAGGCGCCACCACTTCCATCACTTTGGTGCTCAGTTCCTTGTGGACCAGGCCAGCAAGGCTGCGGCCCTGTTGCATGGTCCGGTAAGCGATTTCAGTGAAGCTGGGCGCCATGAAAAGGATTGAGATCCAAGCCGACTTATTTCAATGGATTGCGGACGTGGTTGTGGGTTTTTGCCGCACTGATCACGAAAGTTATGTGAAGCCTTTGCAAAAATGGTAGCCGTTGCTACAGAATTGCCTCAGGTACTTCAGGAGCTCTCGATGGCCGTTGAGATCACCACCGCCGGAACCATGGCGTTGTATTCCGGCAATGTGCTGGAGCGTCGGCAGCGAGCGGCCGCTGAATTCCTGGCCTGGGCAGAGCACCATGCCCATGACGTGCTGAGGCGGCAAGCGGCCCATGCCCAAGTTGAAGGCAATCCTGATCAACTTGAACAACGCAGCGCTCTGGCTCAGCAACAGGTGTGTGCTCGTCGCCGTTTGCATGCCAAGCAACTGCATGACAGCGCCATGGCTCAGTTAAGGCACGCCTGAAGTGCCCTGTCGCTAAGTGCTCACGATGGCCACAAAAAAAGGAGCCGTAGCTCCTTTTTGAACAACAAAAACTGTTGATAAATGACCAATCAAGCGTCGTAATACATCACGAATTCGTGGGGGTGCGGGCGCTGTCGCAGTTGCTGCACCTCTTCGTATTTGAGTTCGATCCAGTTGTCGATGAAGTCCTTGGTGAAGACTCCACCTTCCAGCAAATAGTGGTGGTCTGAGTTCAGAGCTTCGAGTGCCCCATTCAGGGATGCAGGCACTGTGGCGATCTTCTTCAGTTCATCAACGGCGAGTTCGAACAGGTCAACATCCACGCCTTCACCAGGGTCGATCTGATTCTTGATGCCATCGATGCCGGCCATCATCATCGCGCTGAACGCGAGGTAAGGATTGGCCAGGGCGTCGCCGGAGCGGAACTCAAGTCGCTTGGCTTTCGGGCTGGGGCCGGTGAGAGGAATGCGAACGGCAGCGGAGCGGTTGCCTTCCGAATAGACCAGGTTGACCGGAGCCTCAAAGCCAGGAACCAGTCGCTTGTAGCTATTGGTCGTTGGGTTGGTGAAGGCGAGGAAGGAGGGAGCGTGCTTGAGGATGCCGCCGATGTACCAGCGTGCTGTCTGGGAGAGGTTTGCGTAGGTCCCTTCCCCGAAGAACAGGGGCTGTCCTCCTTTCCAGAGGCTCTGGTGCACGTGCATGCCTGAGCCATTGTCGTTGAAGACAGGCTTTGGCATGAAAGTGGCCGTCTTGCCGTACTTCTTGGCGACATTGCGCACGATGTACTTGTACGTCATCACGTTGTCGGCGGCCTGAATCAGCTCGGCGAACTTCATGCCCAGTTCGTGCTGACCAGCACCGGCAACTTCGTGGTGGTGCTTTTCGATGGGAATGCCCAGCTGAGCCATCATCAGCAGCATTTCCGAGCGGATGTCCTGAGCGGTGTCGTTCGGAGCAACGGGGAAATACCCCTCCTTCTCCTGGATCTTGTACGCGAGGTTGCCGCCTTCTTCGATCCGACCTGTGTTCCAGCCGGCCTCAATGGTGTCAACGCTGTAGAAGGATCCGCCTTCAGCTGAGCTGTAACGCACGTCGTCAAACAGGAAAAACTCCGGTTCTGGACCGAAGAACGCCGTGTCAGCAAGACCGGTGCTGGCCAGGTAAGCCAGTGCTTTCTGGGCAAGAGCTCTGGGACAGCGCTCGTAGGCTTCTCCCGAGCGGGGATCCTGAATCGAGCAAATCATGCTCAGGGTTTTGTGCCTGTAGAAGGGATCGATCCAGGCGGTTGCAGGATCGGGCACCATGGCCATGTCGGAGGCGTTGATCGCTTTCCAGCCACGGATCGACGAGCCATCGAAGGCCAGGCCTTCCGTGAAGGATTCAGGTTCGATCAGGTCCTGACAGACGGTGAGGTGCTGCCACTTGCCGTGCAGGTCCGTGAACTTGAGGTCGATCAGTTCGATGCCTTCATCTTTGATCTGACGAAGCACGTCCTGGGCAGTTTTGGCCATGGCGGGGAATCGAGCCCATACAAGTCGCATCGAACGTAGATATCGATCCGCAGCTGTTTTGTATCAATAGGCACCTTTTTGCCTTCCTTCTCCCTTGGTGGCTTCAGAAAGCCACTTAGTAACCGTTTCTGTCAGATTGCTGTGATCGCCTTTGCTGGAGCAGGTTTCATCGCGTTGTCGGTGTTACCTTCCAACCAACGTGGACAGGGCTTGCATGCGCGATGCCATCACCGGACTGATCGGTCAGTACGACCAGCTGGGTCGCTATCTCGATCGTTCTGCGATCGATCGCATCGAGAGCTACTTCGATGAGTCGGAAGTCCGTGTTCTGGCTGTTGAAATCATCAACCGTGAAGCTTCTGAGCTGGTGCGTGAAGCCAGTCAGAGGCTCTTTCAGGCGGATCCAGAGCTGTTACTTCCTGGCGGGAATGCCTACACAACCCGTCGCCTCGCTGCCTGTCTGAGGGACATGGATTATTTCCTTCGCTACGCCAGCTACTCCTTAATCGCCGGCGACAGCACGATTCTCAACGAACGCGTCCTGAACGGTCTGGACGACACCTACAAGAGTCTTGGTGTCCCAACCGGACCGACCGTCAGGAGCATGGTGCTTCTGGCTGATGTTCTGTGTGAACGCCTTCTGAATGAAGGTGTTCGTCAGGATCGATGCGGGCTTGTGCGTCAACCGTTTGAGCACATGGCCTCCGGTCTTGCGGCCAGCGACGTGCGTCAGCGCTGATCAAAAGTCTCTGAATCATTTCAAGCGGCGTCGGACTGTCCGTTCGGGGCCAATTTCTGACCGATTGATGCGTAGGCTTCTCGCCATTGATTTCCGGTTCCGGCTTCGCCGATGACACATCCTCATCCTTCGGTTGACTCGTGCCATCGATGCTCCATCGGTCCAATTGACACACCCGACCGTTTGTTGCTGGGTCCTGGACCCTCCAATGCCCATCCAACGGTTCTTCAAGCGCTTTCTCGCACTCCGATCGGTCACCTGGATCCGCTTTACGTGGAACTCATGGGAGAGGTGCAGGAGCTGTTGCGTTACGCCTGGCAGACCGACAACCGCCTGACCTTGCCGATGAGCGGCACAGGTAGTTCAGCCATGGAAGCCACGTTGGCTAACACCATCGAACCCGGAGATACGGTTCTTGTGGCTGTGAAGGGATACTTCGGCAATCGCTTGTTGGACATGGCCGGTCGTTACCGCGCCAATGTTCAGGTGATTGAGAAGCCTTGGGGTGAGGCATTCACTCTTGAAGAAATCGAAGCGGGGATCAAGAAGTACAAGCCTGCGATCCTGGCGATAGTCCATGCCGAAACGTCCACCGGCATCTGCCAGCCGATGGAAGGGATCGGTGATTTGTGCCAAGAGCACGATTGCCTGCTTCTGCTCGACACGGTGACCTCCCTCGGTGGCGTTCCGCTTTACCTGGATGCCTGGAAGGTCGATCTGGCCTACAGCTGCAGCCAGAAGGGTCTCAGCTGCCCTCCAGGCCTCGGTCCCTTCACGATGGGTCCGCGTGCAGAGGCCAAGCTGGCTGCACGTCAAGACAAAGTCCCCAACTGGTACCTGGATGTTTCTCTGTTGAACCAGTACTGGGGGAGCGACCGTGTGTATCACCACACCGCTCCCGTCAACATGAACTTCGGCATGCGCGAAGCGCTTCGTCTTCTGGCCGAAGAAGGACTGGACAACGCCTGGGCCCGTCACCGCCGCAACGCGGAAGCCCTCTGGACTGGCCTTGAATCACTCGGCCTGGAAATGCATGTGCCCGAAAAGCTGCGATTGCCAACACTCACCACGGTTCGCATTCCCGAGGATGTGGATGGCAAGGCTTTCTCCTCTCACCTCCTCAACGCCCACGGCATCGAAGTTGGCGGTGGACTCGGGGTGCTTGCCGGCAAGATCTGGCGGATCGGTCTGATGGGCTTCAACTCCACGCCTGAAAATGTGGATCGACTGCTCAATTTGTTCGAGACCGAACTGCCTCGGTTCCGCCAGAACGCTGCCGTCGCTGCCTGAACCAGCGCCCCAGCAAAGCGGATGCTTCACGCTCCATCACGCCCCCAGTCACCTGCATGTGATGGTGCGCGCTGGGGTGTTGGGAGAGATCAATCGTGCTTCCCAGGCCACCACGTTTGGGATCGTGCGCTCCGTAGATCACCTGACCGATACGGGCCTGTACCAGAGCTCCTGCGCACATCGGACAGGGTTCCAGCGTCACGATCAACGTGCACTGATTCAGTCGCCAGTCGCCAAGGATTAAGGATGCCTGGCGCAGAGCCACGAGTTCCGCATGCCCGAGTGGATCGGAAGCCCACTCGCGCCGATTGCTGCCGTGGCCGATGCATCGTCCTTGCGCGTCCAGAACCACCGCACTGACAGGGATCTCTCCCGACTCACCAAGACGCTCTGCACGCTGGAGCAGGAGCTGCATCCAGGAATGGATCTCGGTGTTCCTCAGCTCGACTGGTGTCAGTCGCACGTCCAGCCCCATGGTGCAGAGGCGTCCAATGTGCCACCGCAGGTGAGAATGGCTGTTCCTTCCGCTCCCTCCTTGTTCGGATCCTCCAGGACTTCATCGGCGGCATCGACTGCGACGGAACTGTCCGCATTTGCCTCTTCAGAGGCCCTGGATCCGCAGTTGCAGCGGTTCCTGGAGGAGGCCAGCGCTCGCCTTTGTGAGTGGCTCGGATCAGCCTCCAAACGATCGCCGCTGCCAGCTCTGCGGTTGCTCCCCGAGGCGTTCCCAGAGCCGCAGGGTGTGGGGGCGGACCGGCTGCTGGATGACCTTCAGCAATTGATGGATGGTGCTTACCAGCCCAACCATCCGGGCGCCCTCGCCCATCTGGACCCCCCTCCGAACACGGCATCGATCGCTGCCGAACTGATCTGCGCCGGACTCAACAACAACCTGCTGGCAGAGGAACTTTCACCAAGCCTCAGTCAACTCGAACGTCAACTCTGCAGCTGGTTCGCTGCCCGTTTTGAATTGCCCGATGGCGCTGGTGGTGTCGCCGCGAGCGGTGGCTCTCTCAGCAATCTCACCGCCCTGGTGACGGCCCGTCATCGGATGGGTCTGGACCATGACCCTTATGCGGTGATTCTGATCAGTGATGACGCCCATGTGTCACTGGAGAAGGCGGCAAGAGTCATGGGGCTCAGGCCTGACGGCATACGGCGCGTTCCTGTTGATTCCCAGGGATGCATGCTGATGTCAGACCTGCAAGAGCACCTGCAGGAGCTG
>QCTE01000029.1 GCA_003211275.1 Synechococcus sp. AG-673-A03
TGCATCCAGGCTGCTGGTTGTGAGCGACTGCCTCAACAGCGAATCAAGCTCTGCAACCGGCATATCCATCGCCTCGGCAATCTCGAGTCGACTGGGCATCGCACCGAGCTTATGGGCGAGATCCAGGCTCACCTTGCGAATCGTGGTGAGACGTTCACTCAGATGCTTCATTGGGAGAGCCGCTGGACAAGGTGGAGCAGCGAATTCACCACGAACAGCTCGGACGCTGGATGAGTCATCTCAGTGATCAGGAGCAGCACGTTCTCACCCTGCGATTCGGTTTGAACGGCCATGAGCGTCACACACTGGCGGAAATCGGTCGTCTGCTTGAGGTCTCGCGAGAGCGTGTTCGTCAGGTGGAGCTCAAGGCATTGCGCAAACTGCGTAACTTGACCCGCCGTGTTGCGCCCAGCTTCTGATTGCTCAGAGGTCAGTGGCCCTTTGAATCATTGAAACCACCACTCGTTTATCACGAGGTTTACAGCGCTCCTCTGCCCAGTAGCCATCGGTTCCCGATGGCTAAGTTTCGCCAGCTCGATAGTTGTCTCAGAGAGACAGGGCTGGCCAGTGATGTTCAGATGCATCGACCACTGCCAGTCCCTCGTCGTTTGCTGGAACTGGTTCATGACCGCGACTACCACGAAGCGTTTGCCAGGGACCGGCTGGATCGTCAGGCACAGCGGCGCATTGGACTTCCTGTCACCACCCCGTTAGTGCAGCGCACCTTTCTTGCCGTTGGCGGTTCGTTGCTGACAGCTCGACTGGCTTTGAAGCATGGTTTGGCCTGCCATCTCGCGGGTGGGACGCACCATGCCTTTCCTGATTACGGCAGTGGGTTCTGCATCTTCAATGATCTGGCGATCTGTGCTCGCACGTTGCTGGAGCAGGAGGGCCTCACGCAGATCATGGTGGTGGATCTTGATGTGCACCAGGGCGATGCCACTGCGCTGATCTTTCAACACGAGCCACGGGTGTTCACCTTTTCAGCGCATGCTGCATCCAATTTTCCTGCGCGTAAGCAGAGCAGCGATCTTGACCTGCCGATCAGCGATGGGGTGGAGGATCAGGAGTACCTCGCCTTGATTGGCAACCATCTGCCCGATCTGCTGGACCGGTTGAATCCGCAGATCGTGCTCTACAACGCCGGGGTTGATCCTCATCGCGATGATCGTCTGGGACGACTGGCCTTAACGGATGTCGGCCTGCTGCAAAGGGATCATCTGGTGCTGGATGCCTGTCTGCGTCGAAAAATTCCTGTGGCCACAGTGATTGGCGGTGGTTACGACGCCATGACGCCCTTGGTGAAGCGGCATGCACTGGTCTTCAGGGCAGCAGCTGATCAGGCCCGTTTGCATGGGCTGTGATCAGCCTGAGGTCAGTCTTCAGCCCAGATGTAACGCGTCAGCTCAGATCCATCAGGCTCGGGTGCACTGAGGGCGAAGTCGACACAGTCCTTCACGATGCCATCGATCTCCTTTTCGATCGCCCGCAGGTCCTCGCTGCTGGTCAGACCTGAGCCGACGAGGTCGCTTTCAAGCGCTTTGAGTGGATCGCGTTTGGCCCAGAACTGTTTTTCCTCTTCGGCACGCAGTTCATCAGGGTCAGCCAGTGAATGGCCTCGGAAGCGGTAGGTGAGGCACTCCAACACGGTGGGCCCTTCACCAGCTCGGGCCCGTTCAACGGCCCGCTGGGCGGCGGCTCGAACGGCCAGAACGTCCATGCCGTCGACCTCTTCTCCCGCCATTCCAAAAGCACCGGCCTTACGCCAGATCTCTGGATCGCTGGTGGCACGGTCGTGGGCCATGCCGATGGCCCATTTGTTGTTTTCGACCACAAAAATGATCGGCAGCTTCCAGAGCTGCGCCATGTTCAGGCACTCAAAGAACTGCCCGTTGTTGCAGGTGCCATCTCCGAAGAAGGCTGCTGTCACGGAATTGCTGCTGGGGTCACCAAGGGCATCCCGCTTGTAGCGGCTGGTGAATGCCGCACCGAGGGCCACTGGAATCCCTTCGCCGATGAAGGCAAAGCCGCCGAGCAGGTGGTGTTCTCTGGAGAACAGGTGCATCGAGCCACCGCGCCCCTTGCTGCAACCTGTTTCCTTGCCGAACAGTTCGCTCATCACCTCTCGGGCGGGAACGCCGGCACTCAGGGCATGAACGTGATCGCGATAGGTGCTGCAGAACCAGTCGTGTTGTCGCTTCATGGCACCGATCACACCGGTACTCACCGCCTCCTGACCGTTGTAGAGGTGCACGAAGCCAAACATTTTGCCGCGGTAGTACATCTCCGCGCACTTGTCCTCGAAGCGACGGCCGAGGGTCATGTCGCGAAACAGAGCCAGGCCGGTCTCCTTATCAACGCTGGCCCTCTGGGCTGTTACCAGGGTCGAGAGCCGCTCCGCATGGGCCCCAAGCAGAGACTGTCCCTCGGCGGCGGCGGCGCTGCGTGACTCTGTGCCGATTGCGATGTCCTGACCCATGGCACCACCTGTTTGACCACCGACTTTAAGGGTCCATGGCGGATCGATGGGCAAAACCCCAGACACTGCCTACAGTCTGCAGCCAATAGCTGCAACGCTGGTGGACCTGCCCATCGACCATTTCCGTCTGCTGGGGGTTAGTCCGACGGCGGAACCTGAGGCCGTGTTACGCACACTTCAGTTGCGTCTGGATCGCTGTCCCGATCAGGGGTTCACCCATGAGTCGCTCAATCAAAGAGCTGAGCTGCTCCGTTTATCAGCAGACCTGCTCACGGACCCTGAGCGCCGTGGCCAATACGAAGCCATGTTGCTGGAGCTCGGTCAGGACCATCCGGGCGACACGGCTGGTTTGGAACTGTCCTCCAATTTGGAGGTGGCCGGTCTGATGCTCCTGTGGGAGGCGCATGCGCCCCATGAGGCTTTCCAGTTAGCCCGCCAGGCCTTGCAGCCGCCTCAAGCTCCTGCACTGGGCAGTGGCAGGGAGTCGGATTTGGCTTTGCTGGCGGCTCTGGCAGCACGCGACGCTGCCGATCAGGACCAGGAGCAGCGCCGCTACGAGTCAGCCGCCAATCTGCTGCAAGAGGGGATGCAGCTGCTTCAGCGGATGGGCAAGCTTCCCGAGCAGAGGCAGGTGCTGGAAACCGATCTTTCCAGGCTTCGTCCATTCCGAATCCTGGATCTGCTCAGTCGTGATCTGGCTGAGCAATCGGCGCGTCATGAAGGATTGATGATGCTGGAGAGCTTCATCAGCGATCGTGGTGGACTCGAAGGCAGTGCTCTCGAGGGGCTTGAGACGGCTGATCTGCCCGCCGGCATGGATCAGGGAGCCTTTGAGTTGTTTTTTCAGCAGATTCGCCGCTTCCTGACCGTGCAGGAGCAGGTGGATCTGTACGGACGCCTGCAGGACGCCGGCTCAGTCGATGCGTCCTTCCTGGTGGTGATGGCCCTTGCTGCTGCAGGCTTTTCCCAGCGCAAGCCTGAACGGGTTCAGGACGCTCGCACCCGTTTGGAGGAACTGAATCTCGATGGCCTTGACACCCAGCCGCTCCTGGGATGTCTGGATCTGCTTCTTGGCGATGTGGATCGGGCCGAGCGTCATTTTGCAAGCAGTCCTGATCCGGCCCTCAAGACCTGGTTGTCAGCGCATCCAGGCGATGCCTTGGCTGCGCTCTGCGACTACTGCCGCACCTGGCTCGGACGAGATGTGTTGCCGGGCTATCGGGATGTGGATGCCGAAGCCATTGATTTGGAGGCTTGGTTTGCTGATCGGGATGTGCAGGCTTACGTCGAGCGGTTGGAGCGTCAGGCGCAGCCAAGGGACTGGTCTTTCGACGACTTGTCTCCTCTGAAGGTGGATCCCGATGGAACGCTGCCGCTGCCTTTGCTGGATTCCGAGTCTCCAATCGATGCCCCTGAAGACAGCGAAGACGCCCCTGGAGGAGGTTTCGTCTGGCCGGCATTGCCTCGCCCAACGCTGCCGTCCATGCCGCAGCTGCAATGGCCTGAGTTGCAATGGCCTGAGTTGCCACAGCCCAGTCGTTCGACCTGGATCGGATCAGGGGTTTTCCTGGTGGTGGTTCTGGTGATTGGGGTTTTCAGCGTCGTTGGTCTTCGCCGTGACGCCGAGCAGCCCCAGTTGGCGGGTGACCCATCGATTGATGCGCCTGTGGATCAGCTGCCTACAGCTGGGCAACAGCCTGGCTCTGCAGAAAATTCCACTGACAACTCCACTGAGAATGCAGTGCCAGCACTCACGGAAGCGCCCGAGCCGGAGCCTGCCTCACCTGCTGAGTCTGAAGCTGATCCCGTGCTGCGTTCCGAGCGTCCCTCTGAAGCCCAGCTGGAGAGCTTGCTTCAGGCCTGGTTGGATCGCAAAGCGTTGGTTTTGCGGGGTGATGGCTCAGCGGATGAACGTCTTCAACCCATTGCCAGATCAGGGCTGATCAACCAGGTGCGCCAGCAGAGATCTGCTGATCAGTCAGCAGGACTGACTCAGAAGGTTGAGGCCTCCATCGACTTCATGAGAGTCATCAGCCGCACTCCCCAGCGCATCGAGTTGCGTGCTGATGTCGACTACAGCGATCAAACGCTGAACGCAGCTGGAACTGTGGTGAACAGCACCGCGCCGAGATCGCTCAAGGTCACCTACATCCTGGGCCGAGATCAGGATGGCTGGCGCCTGCAGGCCTATGCACCGGTCTGATCGAACGATCAGCGTTGCGGCGATGCAGATTGCACCGCCAGTCCCTGCCACTTTTACGATCAAAGAACTGAAACCGATGTCTGGCCGATGTTCGATGAGCTGTCAGCCCGCTTTGAAGACGCGGTCAAAGGGCTGAGAGGCCAGGATCAGATCAGCGAAACCAATGTGGAGGGGGCGCTCAAGGATGTGCGCCGCGCTCTTCTTGAGGCGGATGTGAGTCTGCCGGTTGTTAAAGATTTCGTCGCCGAGGTGCGGGACAAGGCCGTGGGCGCCGAGGTTGTGCGCGGGGTCTCTCCCGACCAGAAGTTCATTCAGGTGGTGCACGACCAGCTGGTGGAGGTGATGGGAGGTGACAACGCCCCCCTGGCCAAGGCTGAGCAGGCTCCCACGGTGGTGCTGATGGCTGGCCTGCAGGGGGCTGGTAAGACCACGGCAACAGCGAAGCTCGGACTCCACCTCAAGGATCAGGGCCGACGGGCGCTGATGGTGGGTGCTGATGTGTACCGACCTGCCGCCATTGAGCAGCTGAAGACGCTCGGTGCACAGATTGGTGTCGAGGTGTTCAGTCTTGGTGCTGACGCCAAACCGGAAGACATTGCGGCGGCAGGTCTGGCAAAGGCCAGGCAGGAGGGCTTCGACACGCTTCTGGTCGACACCGCCGGTCGCCTGCAGATCGACACCGACATGATGGAGGAGATGGTTCGGATCCGAACCGCTGTGCAGCCGGATGAGGTGCTGCTGGTGGTGGATTCGATGATCGGACAGGAAGCGGCCGATCTCACCCGGGCCTTCCACGACCAGGTGGGGATCACCGGAGCCGTGCTCACCAAGCTTGATGGCGATTCCCGTGGAGGTGCCGCTCTGTCGATCCGCAAGGTGAGCGGCCAACCGATCAAGTTCATCGGCACGGGAGAGAAGGTGGAGGCCTTGCAGCCGTTTCACCCTGAGCGGATGGCGAGCCGCATCCTCGGGATGGGCGATGTGCTCACCCTCGTGGAGAAGGCCCAGAAGGAGGTGGAGCTCGCCGATGTCGAGCAGATGCAGAAGAAGCTGCAGGAAGCCACCTTCGATTTCTCGGATTTTGTGAAGCAAATGCGCCTGATCAAGCGCATGGGATCGCTGGGGGGATTGATGAAGATGATCCCGGGCATGAACAAGATCGACGACGGCATGCTCAAGCAGGGGGAGCAGCAGCTCAAGAAGATCGAAGCGATGATCGGCTCGATGACGCAGCAGGAGAGGGAAAACCCCGACCTGCTTGCCAGTGAGCCCTCTCGTCGTCGCCGCATTGCCCGTGGCAGTGGCCACCAGCCCCCCGATGTCGACAAGGTGCTGGCTGATTTTCAGAAGATGCGCGGTTTCATGCAGCAAATGTCCCAGGGTCAGATGCCCGGAATGCCTGGAATGGGTGGCATGCCTGGCATGGGTGGAATGCCCGGGATGGGTGGCATGCCTGGAATGCCAGGTGGTGGGATGCCTGCCGGTCGTGGCGGTGGTCCCCCGCGGCGGCAGCGACCGGTCAAGAAGAAAAAGGGCTTCGGAGATCTCTGACCGGCGGCAGGTTAAGTTGGTTGTTTGGCGCTTCTGTCAGCTGCGCCGAACTGTCCCCACCCACAGCCAGCGCCACGATGATCAAGCTCCGCCTGAAGCGGTTCGGTAAGAAGCGGGAAGCAAGCTTCCGCCTCGTGGCCTGCAACAGCACTTCTCGCCGTGATGGTCGTCCTCTGCAGGAGCTGGGGTACTACAACCCCCGCACCAAAGAGACCCGTCTCGATGCTGAAGCACTGCGTGAGCGTCTGAGCCAGGGCGCTCAGCCCACCGATGTTGTCCGCACCCTGCTTGAGAAGGGCGGTCTGATGGAGAAGAAGGTTCGTCCTGCAGAAGTGGTCGGTAAGGCCAAGCAGGCTCTCAAGCGTGAAGCTGATGCCAAGCAGGCGTCCAAGGATGCCGCTGAGGCCAAGGCCGCAGCTGAAACTGAAGCCAAGGCTGCCGCTGAGGAATCTGCTGGCGATGACGCCGCTAGTGCTGAAGGCTGATTGACAGGATGTCCGAAGCAACCTCACCTGGTCGCTTCATCTTTGATCTGCCGCACACGGAGGCCGCACTTGCGCTTGCAGGTGGACCTTCGTCTCAAACTTTGCGTCAACTCGAGGCTCTGACGGGGACCACTCTGGTTCTGCGTGGTCTGCAACTCGAGATCAGTGGCCGGCCCAATCAGCTTGAGCGCACAGCCGCTGTTGTTGAGCTGCTGCGCAAGTTCTGGGAAGAGGGTGAATCCATTTCGCCTGTTGATCTTCAGGCGGCGCTTCAGGCGTTAGACACCGGCCGCAACCATGAGCATGAAGCCATGGGCCAGCAGGTTCTGGCGCGCAATCAGCGCGGCAGTCTGCTGCGCCCGCGCACCCTGCGTCAGAAGTCGTACGTGGAGTCGATGGAGCGTCACGATCTCACTTTTGCGCTCGGTCCTGCCGGCACTGGCAAAACGTTTCTGGCCACCGTTTTGGCCGTCCGCATGCTGACTGAGCGCAAGGTGGAGCGGCTGGTGCTGACCAGGCCTGCTGTTGAGGCGGGGGAGCGACTGGGGTTTTTGCCTGGTGATCTCCAGCAGAAAGTGGATCCCTATCTGCGTCCGCTCTACGACGCCCTGCACATGCTGCTTGGACAGGAGAAAACAGCAGCTTTGCTGGAGAAGGGGGTGATTGAGGTGGCACCACTGGCCTACATGCGTGGTCGAACCCTGGCGGAATCGTTTGTGATCCTTGATGAGGCTCAGAACACTACCCCGGCACAAATGCGCATGGTGCTGACCCGCCTAGGAGAGCGCTCCCGCATGGTGGTGACTGGGGACACCACGCAGGTGGATCTGCCCCCAGGCCAGCTCAGCGGCTTGGTGGAAGCGTCGGAGGTGCTGGATGGGGTCGAAGGTGTAGCTGTTTGCCGTTTGACATCGGCTGATGTGGTCCGTCATCAGCTGGTGCAGCGCGTGGTGGATGCCTATGCACGGCGCGACAAGAGCCATCCCCGTCGCGATGCAAAACCGACGCGCCGTTCGATGGGGAGATCCGCACCGGGCTGAAAGCCACAACCTTGTGATAACTGGCAGGATGTACCAAGTGATCTGGGGCAACATGCCAGCCAGCAGCAACTTTCAGAACGCCATCCGCGAGGCGCAATCCAGCGCTCTAGTAGGCCCCAACGTGGTGAACAAAGCCCTCCCCTACGTGGGAGGTGGCATGGTTTTGACGGCTTTAGGGGTCCTCGGCGGGCTCTCGATGCAGCCCATGCCTTCCCTGGGTCAGGCAGGCAGCCCTCTGTTTTTCCCTTTGTTCATCGCTGCCTTTATCGGAGAGATTGTTCTCTTCTTCATGGCAAGTAGTGCCGCGAACAATGCCAACAACGCCAAAGCATTGCCATTGCTCTCGGCCTTCAGTTTGCTCACTGGCTTCACACTCAGTGGAATTGTTGGCCTTGCCTATCAAGTGGCGGGCATGGGAGCCATTGCCACTGCTGTGATCGCAACAGGCCTGACCTTTGTCATTGCTTCGGTTGTTGGCAAAAAAATGAGCGACAGCGTTGGGCAGGCTCTGTCTGGCGTTGTTGGTCTTGGCTTGGTCGGCTTGATCATCGCCATGGTGGTGCAATTCATCGGTGGATTCTTTGCACCGGAGATGTTCCAGCAAGGCACGTTCGAATTAATGATTGCTGGCTTCGGAACAGTCCTGTTTGTGGGCATGGCATTCGTTGATTTCTACACGATGCCCCGCACTTATCGGGATGATCAGTATCTGGCCGGCGCCCTGGGGATGTATCTCACCTACATCAATCTGTTCGTCTTCCTCCTGCGCCTGATCATCGCTATTCAGGGCGGCGGTCGCCGTGACTGATTTTGATCACTGATTTCCGCAAGGATGAGTTTCTTTGCAGACCAACCCCGGCGAAAACCGGGGTTTTTTGATGGCCGAGATCTCAGGGTGTGACATTGATCGGACAACTCCAGAATCTTTCGCTGAATTGAGGTCACTGCTGCTGTCCTTTAGGCATGCAACATCGCACTGAAGACGATCAACAGCGCGTTTTCACAATCCTGAGTATTGCCATCACCGCTGCGCTGGGTGGCTTCCTGTTCGGATATGACACGGCCGTAATCAATGGTGCGGTCTCTGCCATTGAAGCGACATTTCAGACATCGCCGTCCCAGCTTGGACTGACGGTATCTTCAGCCCTGCTGGGGTCCGCAGCCGGTGCATTGGGGGCCGGATGGCTGGCAGACCGTTTCGGGCGTCGACCCAGCATGTTGCTTGCGGCCGTGCTGTTCGTCCTCAGCGCCGTCGGTTCGGCTCTGGCCTCACAGCTGGTCGACCTGGTGGTCTGGCGCGTAATGGGAGGGGTGGCCGTGGGCTTTGCCAGTGTGCTCGCCCCCGCCTACATCGCTGAGATTTCTCCAGCGGCGATGCGGGGACGCACGGGATCTCTCCAGCAGCTGGCGATTGTGCTCGGCATCTTTATCTCACTGCTGTTCAACTATCTGATCGTGCTGGTCACATCCGACCAGGAGCCCACCTCGCTTGTGGGCCCCATGGCCGCCTGGCGCTGGATGTTGATGGCAGAAGTGGTTCCAGCTCTGTTGTATGGCTTTTTGGTGTGGCGGATTCCTGAAAGTCCTCGCTATTTGGTGCAGATCGGCGATCTGGATCAAGCGAAGGCCGTGATTCGTCGCACGATTGGTGAACCCACCCAGGTGGTGATTGATCGCATTCAAGCCAGCCAAGGCAAAGGTGGCGGCGGCTCGATCAGGGATCTTTTCAGCCGTCGATCCGGACTGCTGCCGATCGTGTGGACAGGCGTTTTGCTGGCGATCTTCCAGCAGTTGGTCGGCATCAATGTGATCTTCTACTACTCCAGTGAGCTGTGGCAGTCAGTTGGTTTCAGTACTACCGAAAGCCTCAGCGTCACCGTGATCACGGCTGTGACCAATGTGGTGACCACGTTTCTGGCCATTGCCACCATCGACCGCCTCGGTCGACGTCCGCTGCTGCTGCTGGGGTCGGTGTTCATCACGATCAGCTTGGGGTTGATGAGCTGGACCTTCTCTGGAGCCCCCCTCGTGGATGGAATGCCTCAGCTGACGGGAATTCCCTCTCTGGTCGCGCTGATTTCAGCGAATGTGTTCGTGTTTGCGTTCGGGTTCTCCTGGGGACCTGTGATGTGGGTTCTGCTGGGTGAGATGTTCAACAACCGCATCAGAGCGATGGCGTTGGGGTTGTCGGCCACGGTGAACTGGCTGACCAACTTCCTGATCTCCATGACGTTCCCGATGCTGTTGAAGTCTTCGGGTCCAGCGCTGGCCTATGGGCTCTATGCCACAGCCGGTGCCATCTCATTCTTCTTTGTGCTGTTTCTGGTTAATGAGACGCGTGGCAAGGAACTGGAGGAAATGGCCTGAATAGATGAAATGCCGCATTTCGCTTCAGCGTTTGGCCAGGTTGGCATTGCTGATCAGTTGTTTCAGTTGGACAGATTGCGCCCGTGCGGATGATTTTCCCTCTGTTCAAGATTCTGTTCCGCCTTTGCAGCTACGGCCTGAGCCAATTCTTCAAAACTGGCTGGATGTTCCTGATTGGTTGTCGCTCTCCTTTGGCTATGTGAATGAAATCAATGGCAATCCCTGGGGTGGTCTTGAGCAGACGGCGACCTACACCCATAATCTTTCGCTGAACATGACTGCTTCCAGCGGTCTTGTTCGTTCAGCCGAAGACCGGCAGGAGTGGGACCACTGGAGTTTGATTGCAAACTTGTCTCAGCGATCGGGAACCAGTCTTTCTGAGTCAATTCCCAATGCTCAGGCGGTGCAGCAGATTTTTGGCTACGGCCAGACCTTCCGGCTCGCTGGACTCTGGGTTGAGCGTCATCAGACCGAATCAGGTCTGCTGAAGATCAAAGCTGGAAAAGTGGCAACGTTTGATGACTTTGCGTCATCGCCTCTGTTCTGCTTTTACTCCAACAATGGTTTCTGTGGGCAGATCTGGGGAATTCCCAATTCGCTTCCCGTAGCTGCCTACCCAGCGAATCAATACGGGGCTGTAGCGCATCTGGGGAAGACCGATTCAACAACACTCCGCTATGGGATTTATCAGATCAATCCCGATGCATTTGAACCTGGATATCACGGTGCTGACTTTCAGCTGAATGCATCCCGAGATGGCGTGGCTCAGTTTCTGCAGATCGATTGGCCTTTTGCGAGGACCCTCGCCCTTCCTGTGAAGCAACTCGATGATGGACGTGTTGTGCGAGTGCCTGAAGATGAGAAAGACCTGGATTTCATTTCGGGTCTTCCAGCACCTGGAGTGCAGTTGGGCGGCTGGCTTGGCCGCTGGGACTTCCCTCAACTGGAGAATCCAGAGCAATGGTCTGCTCGAAACGATGGTGTGTATGGACTCGTTTCTCTCCCGTTAACCCTGGGGGATCTGGCGCTGGATGGTCGCCTGTGGGCAACGGCCTCCTACGGCTTTAATCCCGACGTTCAGACGATTCCCGTTTTTGTTGCAGCTGGTTGGGTGGGTAAGGGCGTGCTGCGTCGCCGACCCCATGACGCTTTGGTAGTGGGGGTAACGCATGCAACCTGGAGTTCGCTGACTCCCAGCGGACAGGATTGGGAATCGATTCTTGAACTGGGCTACCAGATCGCCCTTGGTGACAACGCAAGTATCCAACCCAATCTTCAGTTCATCCTCAATCCGAATGGAACTCGTGAAATACCTGATTCGATCGCTATCGGCGTGCAGATGACCGTGCTGTTCTGATCGATTTCCAATAAATAACCCCGGATTCAATCCGAGGTACCGACATCGGTTGATCCCCATCACCCGGCCGATGGCGTTAACGGTAATCAGGATGCGACGAAAGTTGTCTCAACTTCAGATTGCCCTAATAGTGTTGCAAGCAGATGCTTCATGGTTCGTCACACCAGATCTGGTGCGGGCTGCGCTGAGTGTTTCGGGCCTTGTTGCATTGGCTTTCGCGTCGGCAGTCACTCTGCGACAGCCTGCACAGCCTCGCCGATGGCCTGTTTCTGATGTTCGTCGTAACCCCAGCGTTCCAGAAAGGCCAGATCCTCGCCTCGACTGTGGTTCGCTGCTTCCAGCAGAATCTCCAGTCGGTCTTTGACGCGCTGAGAATCAAGCTGGCGCAGCAGTTCGGAGCAGCGTTGATTCACTCGCTCTGATCCGGCGGCTTGCTCATCGTCGTTGTTGTTGCGGTGATGCACAGCCATGGCTGCGCTCATGGCCAGATTGCGGGCCGTGAGATCCACGACGCCGTCGCCCGCTTCGCGCAGTTTGATCAGCAGGGCATCTGGAAGCCTGTCCATCAGGGCGCTTTCGCCCGCAAGACTCACCACGAAGAAGCCCCTGGCACCATCACGGCTGGCCACGAGTGCTCCGACCCGGTCGGCCATCACTTCATCGCTGATTTCGTCCTGGTCCCATTGCTTCATCCAGCCGGCGGCGATCTCCATGGCTTCCTGGAAGCTCGGTTCTCGCTGGGTCATGAACAGCAACTGATTGGCATCCCAAGCCTATGGGCAGGGTGCAGCGTTCAGGCGATGCTGAAGGGATGGATGCAGCTTCAACGTCGTTGTCTGACGGCTACCGCTCGGGTTTTGTCGCCCTGATCGGACGCCCCAATGTGGGCAAGTCAACGCTGGTGAATCAACTGGTGGGCGACAAGGTGGCGATCACCTCTCCGGTGGCGCAGACAACGCGCAACCGACTGCGGGCGATTCTCACCACGCCCGAGGCTCAGCTGATTCTGGTAGACACCCCAGGCATTCACAAGCCTCATCACCTGCTGGGGGAGCGTCTGGTTCAGAGCGCGCGCTCTGCGATTGGGGAAGTGGATCAGGTCTTGCTGCTGCTCGAGGGTTGCGAACCGCCCGGCCGTGGTGACGCTTTCATCGTCAACCTTCTGCGCCAGCAGCGCTTACCGGTGCAGGTGGTACTCAATAAATGGGACATGGTCCCGGTCGATCGCAAGCCCGAGGCTGATGCGGCCTATCGCGAACTGCTGGCGGAGACCGATTGGCCTGTGCACCATTGCTCAGCCTTGAACGGTTCCGGCTGCCAGGAGCTTGTGGGTGCTGTGAGTGCTCTGATGCCCGAAGGTCCTCAGCTGTATCCACCCGAAATGGTGAGTGATCAGCCCGAAAAGCTGCTGATGGCTGAGTTGATCCGCGAGCAGGTGCTGATGCATACCCGCGAAGAAGTCCCCCACAGCGTGGCGGTAAGCATCGATCGGGTGGAAGACATGCCGGCGAGGGGCAAAGGCAAGGCTCGCACCGCGGTTTTGGCCACCGTGCTGGTGGAGCGCAAGAGCCAGAAGGGCATCCTGATCGGTAAGGGCGGCGCCATGCTCAAGACCATCGGTCAAGGTGCTCGTCTGCAGATGCAGAACTTGATCGACGGGCCTGTGTATCTGGAGCTGTTTGTGAAGGTGGTGCCGGACTGGCGCAGCAAGCCAGCACGCCTCAACGAGCTTGGCTACAGCGGTGAGGGATTTTGATCAGGGTTGATTAGCGCGGAAATAGCGCAGTTTTATCCGGACACTTGTTCTTTTAGTGCGTGAGAGTCGCCCAGAAGAGCCAGCAGCTGTTTGGTCAGCCTATGGACTTGGCAACAGGAGAGTAAGCGCAGAACAGATCCTTTGTTGTTTAAAACTTCACGCCATTCGTTCTTGTTCGAATGACTTAAAATGGTGATAATTGCCGTGTCAATTTGCGTCGAGCTGGCGCGATAGGTGATGTCCTGGAAACGCTATACGCCCTAAGCGACTGCGAATTTCATCTGGCAATTGACGCGCAATGCAATATTAGGCTTTGCGAAGATAGTCATCAAAGTGACTCAAATTTGTCTGACTGCTTCTGATCCATGAGTATTGGATGTGCAAGCTATGTTGAACTGATTTTAAATTCGACGTTTTTAATCTCTTGTGTCTGTTTTGTGTTAGCTCTTTGTGTGTGCTCGCACCACTTGTGATTGAAGCTAGATGATTCGACGGATGAGGGAAACGCTTCGTAATAGATGGCTTCCCCAAAAAGATAAAATGATCGCCAAGAAGGTGGCTGATAGGCTGAGAAGCCAGATGTCCTTTAACCCTAAAAGATAAATGCTCATTATGGCTATATAGAGGATTGGCATGTGTATTAGATAGGCTCCAAAGCTGTCTCCACCAGCTTTGGCTAGCCATGTTCCGCCGATGGATTCGTGATGTTGCTTCCAATGTAGAAATATAGCGATATAGCCCCAGCCGACTAAAGGAATTAGAAACGATAAAACAGGCCAAGCTTGATTGAGTAATCCTTCATGGCTGCCTCCGTCTGCACTGGTAAGCATCAAAGCAAGAACAGCAAAGCTGGCGAGTAAAGAGCCCTGAAACCATCGGAATGCAAGATGTTTGTTAATTCGTTCAAGCCAGTGATGCGATGCTGCCTTGCAGCCCAGTGCAAACAAAAATGCATAGGTCCATAGGTGCATTCCCTGGTATCCAAGTCCGTCTAAATTTGTGTCTTTAAGTCTTGTCCAGAATTCTGTATTGCTACCCATGATGGCTTCTATTACGCCAAGAATTGTAGCGCTGATCAGCCAGGATCTCCAGCCAGGGACTGATTGTTTTCGATCAGTTGAAAAGTTGCTTTTACGAAGCCACGCCCATAGGCAATAAATTGCATTGAACGAGATCAAGACGAGAAGAAACCATTGAGGTCCGATTCTGTAAAGCGGCAGTGTGTCGAGGCTTTGGCCAAATGCCGGACTGTCGGGTACTAGTAGGCCTGCAAGAGGCAGTAGATTATTGATTAGAAACACTGCAGCTGTCAGTGGAATCCCAAGGCGAATTAAGCGTTTAAAGAAGAAGTTGCCCAATCCTCTTCTCTTGATTGACGATGGGAGAAGATATCCAGAAATCAAGAATAAAATATTCATGTAGAAAGTGTTGCATACCCAAGTGAACCAAAGATTGAGGCTTATGAATATCGGTGCGGATTGAATGATTTCATTGACTCCCGTTGATGCAAGTCGACCGAGTAAAGCGGTATGTGTGGCGATCACAAGGGCAATCATGATCGCTTTGATTTGATCAAGAAAAAGTATTCTGTGGTCTTGGTTGTTTGAGTTGATCTGAGCCATCATTTGATCTGCACAGGGCAATACTTCTTTCTGGTTAATGGTGAAGTGTTTTATTGCTCATCACATTGAACTGTTCGCCGAGTAGGTGCCACCTTTTCTCAAGTAGGCGACTTGCGATCGTGCTCATTGCGGTGTCGCTCAAAACAATTCCAACGGTTTTATTGAGAGACCCTTGGGGATGAATCAGACGTCTTCTATAGATTGCGTCATCGCTTTGAAGCTTTGAATGCACTCCATGCATGATGAATAGCAGTCTTGGCATTCTGGGTGGTGGTCAACGTGTGGCTTACAAGCGGCGGCACATATGGAGCAACTTTTGATGGAGAGCCTCGCAATTTCTATGGTTAACGATGATTCTTGGGCTGAAAGGCTCAGTAAGGCCTCGCAGACCGGAAGCATTTGTCTTGTTGTATCAGCGCATTCAAGCATTGTTTTCTCTCCCACAGCTAAAAGAGCCATCATTTTTGTGAGACAGATCTCCGCAGGCGCCACACAATTTTTAGCGGTTGTGATGCAATTGGCGTAGGGGTTTTGCGCTGAAGCGATGCTGGAAGAAGCTATTGCCGGAGTACTTATTTGGCTTGAGGCTGTTCCTCTTTTGGTTTGTTGAGTGAGTGCGCTTGCTGCAGTCGGTACAACCGCTCCTGCTGCGGTGAGCCCGAGTGCGCTGATCATTTCTCTACGATTCGTTGTTGGTAAAATGTTGTGGTTAGTTGAAGTAAGATTTTGAATTAGTTTTCTTAAAGTCGAAAAAATACATAATCTAGCTCTTTCTTTTTAAGTTCGATTGCTGGTTGGAGATAGGGCTGATCTATGGGCGAAGATCTAAAAGTTGCAATGAGTTTTTGGAGCCAATGCTTTTTGCGAGGTGCCCGTAGTCTTGGTAAGAAGAATACCCTGAAATCATGCCCTTGTCGTCATAAGAAACCCTGAATATGCTGGTTAAATCCAGTGTGTTGTTTGAAGCCAAAGTGCCCCTGAAATCGCCAGTATTGAGAATATTTTGATCGTAGACAATGAGAATTGATCCATCTTCAAGGTTGGTCGCCACAACAGGTTCCACTGCATTTCGGCGAAATCCGCTGTTCCACTGCGCAATTCGTTCGATCAACTGAGGCTGATTGAATTGCTGTCCAGATGTTGAGACATAGATCAAATCAGGTGAGGCATAAGTCTCTACTGCCTTGGCCGGATCCTTGAATGCCAACTCACGATAAGCGGAGAAACGCTTTACCCGTTGGTCTTGAAGGGAGAGGCATTGACCGTTGCTGCTCGAGGAAAAAGCCTTGCGTGGATTGGATGCAACAGCGCTAATTCCTAGGGAGCCAGCAAGAAGCATGAAGGCACGCCGTCCAAAGAAACTCATTGACTCAGTTCAGAAAACACCTGAAGCTTCATGTTGGCTTGAGCTTCGCAGTCAGAGTCTTCGCGCAATTTTTCTTGACTTTTTAAGGCCTCTGTTCACGGCGTCATCCATGGAGTGAAGCTGAAAAAATGATACTTGGCGAGCATCTTCTGTCCCGGTCCTGTTGTCGATCCAACGTTGGAGGGAATGGAATATTTCCTCGCTCAGTGCTCTCTGAGTCAATCTCAATCAGCTGTTGATTCGGCATCTTGTTGCGCTGACCAATGACGCCAAATCGAGGATCAGATTGTGATCTCTCGATGGGGACGGTTGAGGCGGCTCCCGCGTGAGCGCCCTGCCCTGCGAAGATGGCCAGATGGATGAGACCGCTTTCCCTCCAGCTGATCTGAAGGCGTTCCTCGCACTGTGCGTGGGGTCCTGGATGAGCCTGCGCAGCCGCTTTGACCTCGGTGGCTCTGAAGATGACTGGCATACCAGTGACCGGGGAGAGGTGACCGTGAGCCTCAGTGATCAGGTCGCTGAGTCGGTGCTGTCGGTGCTGTCGGTGCAGTCTGTGGATGGAGCCGCCAGCGAACTTCGTTTTGCCAGCGATGGTGATTTCGTGGTGATGACTCAAGGGGCAGAGCGCAGCGGCCGCTGGCAGCTGCGTGACGATGCCAGCCTCGAGCTGGAGCTCAAAGATGACGATTCGGCGGCCACCGTGCTGGAGCGCATCTGGTTCATCAAGCCCAATCTGCGCCTGCGCAGCACCACCGCCATCGCCACGGATGGAACTCCTCTTCAGGCGCGCTTTTGCTCCGAGATTCGGCGCGTGTCATCTCCTCAGGCCTGAGCTTTGGCGCCTTATCGCCTGGATGTGATCAGCCTCGCGCCCCATGCGTTTGCGCCGCTTGAGGAGCTTGGCGTGATCGGCAGAGCCTTCGCGGCTGGACGGGCCGAGCTGTATCTGCACAATCCTCGCGATCACGCCACCGATCGCTACCGCAAGGTTGACGATGAGCCCTATGGCGGTGGTGCGGGCATGGTTCTCAAGCCGGAGCCGGTGTTCTCTGCTTTCGAATCGATTCCGCTCAGCCCTCGGCGCAGGGTGCTGTTGATGACGCCACAGGGCCGGCCTCTGGCCCAGGCTGATCTTCAGCGCTGGGCTGAGAACCATGACCAGTTGGTGCTGCTATGCGGTCACTACGAAGGTTTTGACGAACGCATTCGCTCACTGGCTGATGAGGAGGTGTCGCTTGGCGATTTCGTGCTGACCGGTGGGGAGCTGCCGGCCATGACGATCATTAATGGTGTGGTCCGTCTCTTGCCAGGCACTGTGGGAACAGCGGCCTCGTTGGTGGAGGAAAGCCATAGCGACCTCCTGCTGGAACATCCGCATTACACGCGGCCTGCCGACTTTCGGGGGATGACCGTGCCTGATGTGCTGCGCAGTGGAGACCATGGCGCCATTGCCCGATGGCGCCAGCAACAACGTGAACAGCGCACCGCTGATCGACGCCCTGATCTGCTGGATCGCTGGAACCGACGCTCCAACGCCGAGAATGTCAGCGATGGCACGACCTGACCGCCAGCACCCATGAACCTCCGCATTGGCAATGGCTACGACACGCACCGGTTGGTGGAGGGGCGTCCATTGATCCTGGGTGGTCAGCGCCTGGAGCATCCGGATGGCCTGGGGCTGGATGGTCACAGCGATGCCGATGTGCTTGTCCATGCCGTGATGGATGCACTGCTCGGAGCGCTGTCGCTCGGCGATATCGGCAAATATTTCCCCCCGACTGATCCCCGCTGGAAGGGTGCGGACAGCATGGTGTTGCTGGAGCAAGTCGTCGCCCTGGTGAACGATCGCGGTTGGCAGATTGTGAATGTGGATTCCGTTGTGATCGCTGAACGGCCCAAGCTCAAGCCACACATTGAGGCCATGCGCGGGGCGATCGCCCTGCGCATGGGTCTGGATCCCGATCAGGTGGGTGTGAAGGCGACCACGAACGAGCGGCTTGGACCCGAGGGTCGGGAAGAGGGAATGTCCTGCCATGCCGTCGCGCTGCTGACCAGGCCATGACCCTGCAGCAACTCAGCAGAGATCTCCTTACTGTGGTTGCCTCTTGTCTGGCGGCACTGCTCCTGCTTTCTGGTCATCCCGATGTCAGCCTGGCCGCCTTCTCAGATCCCGATGGCAGCTACGACGTTGCTGTCATCGAGCATCTGCGTGTTCAGGTTCCCAGTCAGGGACGCAAGGCCTGGTTGGATGCGGAACGCGGCAGCTGGGAACCCTGGTTGGCTGGTCAGGATGGGTTCATTGGCCGTGATCTGCTCTGGGATCCAGAGACCGAAGAAGGCACATTGCTGATTCGCTGGAGCAGTCGTGAAGCCTGGAAAGCGATCCCGGAGCATGAAGTGGAAGCAGTTCAGGAGCGTTTTGAGCAGCTCGCCCGCCAAGCCACCGGTCAGAAAGAGGGCAATCCATTCCCGCTGGTCTTTGAAGGCGAGTTGTTGCCGCCGTGAGCGTTCGGGAGTCACGCCTCGACCTGGAGCGTCGTCGTCGGCTTGGAATGGTCGAGGCCGTTTGGGGTGAACACAAGAGTGTTGATCAAATCGTGGCGATCCTGCTGGCCATGCAGGCCGCCGGTGAGCTCGCTCTGGTGACCAGGGTGGATGCAGACAAAGCGGCTGCGGTTCAGCAACGCTGTCCTGATGTTCAGGTTCATGGCCAGGCTGCCTGTCTCACCCTCGGTGAACTTCCAGCGATTCGGCAAGCCGTGCAGGTGGCGGTGTTGAGTGGCGGGACCAGTGATCGTCGAGTGGCGGAGGAAGCGTCTCTGGCCCTGAGCGTTCATGGGGTTGCCACCGCGTGTTTCCTGGATGTGGGGGTTGCCGGTCTGCACCGTCTGCTGGATGTGCTGCCAGAGCTCACATCGATGTCGGTGCTGATTGCCTGTGCCGGCATGGAGGGTGCTCTGCCAACGGTGCTGGCCGGTCTGGTTCCTCAGCCGGTCATCGCTGTACCGGTGTCTGTGGGCTATGGGGTCAGTTCCGGAGGCAGGGCTGCACTCGATGGCATGCTCGCCAGCTGCGCTCCGGGACTCAGCGTCGTGAACATCGACAACGGCTACGGAGCTGCAATGGCGGCCCTGCGCATCCTCAAGGGTGCGGCTGTGTAGGCAGCAACGGTTGCACCGGTTCACTGGGGTCGAGGTCCAGCATCGTTTCCACCCAGAGACGCATCGACCGCGGCAGCCGGTTTTGCTCGTAGCGATGCAGCGCTTCAACCAACACGGTTGAGTTGACCCAATGAGGTGACCGAGCGCGCATCGTTGCTGAGCGACCCGCGAACGTTGGATGAAGCTCACCCTCTGGGCAAGAGGGGACAATTCAGGTTCCGGATTGTTGTCGGTTGAGTGCCGGCAGCAGCTTCACTCAGAGGTGTTGGAGATTCGGATAAGCCGTGACCAGCTCATCGGCACTGAGAACATCGCCAACACCGTCCGGTTGCCAGATCACCTCGAGAGCCATCAGGTCGCTGGAGGCCGTGGAACCAAGGATGCGCAACGATTCCCGCAACTGTTCGCCGTTGTCGGCCTGTTTGAGTTTGACCACGCTGCGGCTGGCCACCAAAACAGTGACCACGATGAATTCACTGGTGGCGTCGGCATCACCGCGCGCCGTGAGGTCGCTGCCAGCGGATTGAACACCACCCACATTGGTGGTCAGTTCTTCGCGCAATTTGCTGCGCTCTGTCATCGACAGTCTGTTGAAGGTGGATTCAGCGGCATTGAAGGGCACGCTGCCTGATTCCACGTTGGCGTAGACCCACAAATCGGGTTGACGCAGCAGTGCCAGGGTCGTGTCCTGCAGCACTCGCTGGAGACCACTGGGATTGCTGGTGTCTGCACTGCTGGCGAGTTGACGCAGGTCGCTCTGCAGATCCTTGGCGCTGGCCAGCAACCCGATCTGGAGTTGCAGCAGAGATACCGGGCCCATCGCCATCTCCCGGGGACGCTCGTAGCCGCCCATCGCCGGACGCCCTGCACCTGCCCCAGCACCACGGAAGGCATTCACAAGCACTCCGACAAACGCCATCAGCACCATGAATCCCAGCAGGCCGCCGCCACCGAATCCGAAGAACGGAATGATGAATGGAAATCCAATGCCACCGCCGTAGCCGCGGTTGTAGCCGCCCCGCATGCCACCTCCCATGCCACCTCCCATGCCACCTCCCATGCCACCGCCGCGGTACCCACCGGTGCGAGGCATGGAGGGTGCTCGGAAACTGCCGCCGCCGATTCGACCGCCTCGTGCCGCGTCACTCGGCAGCGGGTGGAAGACCAGCAGCCCGATCATCAGCACCGGCACCATCAGGCCGGAAAGCCAGCGTCGCAGCTGAACCAGGGCGGAACGATTCGGCAATTGGCCCAAAACGGCGTTGGAAACTGAGCTGATCCTAGGAACCTCCGCCAACGATGGTGACGATCTCGAGGCTGTCACCGTCCTTGACCTGCTGCTCGGCCCAGCGATCTGGGGTGAGGATCAGACCGTTGAATTCCACCACCACCAATTGGGGGTGATGGCCGAGCGCTTCAACCACCTGATCCAATCGGTTGAGACCTGTTTTGAGCTGATGCTGTTCGCCGTTCACCGTGAGCTGCATGGGCTGAACCGAAAGAATGAAACCAGAGCGTCAATAATTGGAACTCAGCTGAGCAGTTGCAGTAGTTGGCGACTGGCAGCAGCTGAGTCGTCGGCCCCCATGATCGCGCTCACCACAGCCACACGCGCCGCGCCCGCAGCCACAACATCCGAAACGTTGGCGCTGTTGATGCCGCCGATGGCAAACCAGGGCACCTTGGCTGAATGCTTGGCTTGCCGAACCCAGTCCAGACCTGCTGGAGTCCGATCCGCCTTGGTGGCGGTGGCATAGACCGGCCCCACCCCCAGATAGTCCGCACCGTCCTGCTGAGCTTCAAGGAGTTGTTCGAGCCGATGGGTGCTGCGGCCGATCAGCTTGTCGGGCCCCATCAGCTGCCGTGCCTCAGCATGGGGGAGGTCTTCCTGGCCGAGATGGACCCCGTCAGCATTCACGAGCAAGGCGAGATCAATTCGGTCGTTGATGATCAGCAGTGCTTGGTGTGCCTCACACAGCTCGGCAAGCTGACGTGCTTCCTGCAGCCGCACTGCATCAGCTCCTTGCTTGCGCCGGTACTGCACGAGTGAGACGCCAGCTTGCAGGGCCAGTTCCACCTGTTGCACCATCGCACCGCTTGCCTCGTTGTTTCCCGGATCGGTGATCAAGCAGAGGCGTGAGCGTTCCAGGCGCTGATGCCGTTGGTTCAGCCCGCATGCCTCCAGGATGCGCACCTCATGGTCGTAAAGCGCATAGCGAATATTTGCAGCTGTCTGGGCCAGCTCGGAATCACCGGTGCGCGCGAATTCTTCAATCACCCGCAAGGCTTCCTGCACTCTGCTGGCATTGGCTTTCAACACCTGGGTGCTGTCGGTGCGGGTCTGCTGAGCGGGATGAGTGAGCCCCGCAGCGGTATCGGTCGCCGTGGAACGGGCTTGTCTGTAACAGTCGGCGTGCAGCTGTCCCAGCTGCTGTCGCCAGTCTTTGAGAGGGACCACCAGGTCCTGTTGGTCCAGCCCGAAGCGACACCAGTCCTCGATCACCCGCAGCCCCTCACGGGCTCGGTCGAGGTTGGCATCGATCAGCCTGGCAACACGCGTGTCAGTGCAAGGGGCGACGGGCATCCATTCCATGGCACTGTGGGCAGGATCTCATGTCTGGTGTGGCGATGGAGAACGGTGGATCAGAAAGCACGATGCACGTTTTGGTGTGGGGCATCGGTCTTCTCGGTGGCATCGGCGTTTTCATCGTGTGGGGCCTGACCAACGCCTATCCGGCGGTGTCCTGAAGCCGTGCTCTGGCCTGCTGAGCATCACGATTGATCTGGGCACTGAGTTCCTCCAGGCCTGAGAAACGCTGTTGGCCGCGCAGGCGTTCCACCGGCTCCACCCTCAGAATCCGGCCCACCAGTTCGCGGCGCGTGTCGAGTAGATGCACCTCCACCGCTGAAGGCGAGTCTGGATCGACGGTGGGTTGGGGCCCGAGATTCATTACGGCCGGAAGGGCAAGCGTCTCGTTGTCGACCCAGGCCCGTGCGGCATACACCCCCAGGCCCGGCAGAAATTTTCTGCCATCCACCTGCAGGTTGGCCGTCGGCCATCCCAGTTGTCTGCCAAGGCCGCGGCCTTGGACCACCTCGCCCTGGAAGCAGTAAGGCCGTTGCAGAAGGTCACTGGCTGTC